>JBKDSV010000068.1:0-8745 GCA_046340795.1 Cyanobacteriota bacterium
TCGCAGGGGTTCATGACACTGCCGCGCACCTCGGGACGACGCCCCAGCCAGCGCTTGCGGCCAGCCTTGCCGAGGCTGGTGTTGCGCTGCTCGGCGTTGCCCACCTCACCAAGGGTGGCGTAACACTCGCGGCGCACCAGGCGCACTTCAGTGGAGGGCAGTTTGAGGGCGACATAATCGCCTTCTTTGGCCACCACCTGGGCACTGGCACCTGCGGTGCGCACCATCTGACCGCCGCGACCGGGATAGAGCTCCACGTTGTGAACGCTCGAACCAAGGGGAATGGCCGACAGGGGCAGGGCATTGCCGGGCTCAATGGCCACATCGGGCCCGGAGATGACGGTTTGGCCGACACCGACGCCAGCGGGAGCAAGGATGTACCGCTTCTCGCCATCCACGTAGAAGAGGAGGGCGAGACGGGCGTTGCGGTGCGGGTCGTAGTGGATGGCGGCCACTTTGGCGGCCACGCCGTGCTTGTCGCGGCGGAAATCCACAATGCGGTAGAGACGTTTGTGGCCACCGCCGCGGTGGCGGCAGGTGATCACACCACGGTTGTTGCGGCCTTTCAGGCGATGTTTGGCGACCACCAGGCCGCGCTCGCGCCGCTTGCCGGTGAGCTCACTGAAGTCGGTAAGCACCAGGGTGCGGGTGCCCGGGCTGGTGGGTCGATAGGTGCGGATTGCCATGGTGGAGGACCCCTCAGGACTCAGGGAACAGCGGGATGGATTGGCCTTCGGCCAGCCGCACAATGGCTTTCTTCACCTGTGCGCGCTTGCCGGCGAAGCGGCCGACGCGCCGGGTGCGCCGCGGGGGGTTCATGGTGCTGAGGCCCACCACCTTGACGGAGAAGAGCTGCTCAACAGCGGCCTTGATGTCGGGCTTGGAGGCCCGATGGTCAACCTCGAAGGTGTACTGGTTGCCCTCCAGCAGACGGGTGGCCTTCTCGGTGATGAGCGGGCGCCGGATCACATCGGGCAGCCGCTCGGCAAAACGCTCAGCCATCGCTGTAAACCTCTTGAATCTTGGCCAAAGCCCCCTCATTGAGCACCAGCTTCTGGGCGTTGAGGAGGTCAAACACATTGAGTTGATCGGCGGCGATCAACTTCACCCGCTCCAGATTGCGCACCGAGAGCTTCACGCTATCGCTGGCGCCATCAAGCACGAGGAGCACGCGGCTGTCCAGGGCGATGCCGAGGCGCTGGAGCGCCGCCGTGATCTCCTTGGTTTTGGGCGCCTCAAGGGTCTCGCCGAATCCCTTGACCACCGTGATGTCGGCGATGCGGCTCATCAGGGCGGTGCGCAGGGCAAGCCGGCGCTCCTTGCGGTTGAGGGAAAGGGAGTAATGGCGCGGCTTGGGGCCAAACACAATGCCACCGCCGGGCCGGAGGGGCGTGCGAATGGAGCCCTGGCGTGCGCGGCCGGTGCCCTTCTGCTTGTAGGGCTTGCGACCGCCACCAGCCACTTCCGCGCGGGTGAGAGTGCTGGCCGTGCCCTGGCGGGCCTGGGCCAGCTGACGCAGCACAGCGCGATGGAGCAGGTCGGAGGCGCTGGTGTCCTTGGCGACAGCGAGGCTGAGCTCCGCCTCACCGCTGTCGTTGCCCTGCCAATCTTTGACAACACAATGGGCCATGATCATCTCCTCATCAGGTGGCGGCTTGGCTGCCCACCCGGAGGGCCGGGCGGATGTCGAGCAGGGCGCCGGGCTTGCCAGGCACCGATCCCTTCACCACGAGCAGGTTGCGCTCCGCATCCACTTTGAGGATGGTGAGCCCGCGGGTGGTGACCGGCTTGCCGCCATAGCGGCCCGCCATGCGCTTGCCGGGATAGACCCGGCCCGGGGTGGTGCCAGCGCCGGTGGAGCCCGGCTCCCGATGGTTCTTGGAGCCGTGGGTCATCGGACCCCGGCTGAAGCCATGACGTTTCTGATAGCCAGCGAAACCCCGGCCGATGGTGTCGCCGCGAACATCGACCTTCTGGCCCGCCTGGAAGTCGGCCACGGTGATCGTGCCGCCGAGCTCGAAACCCTCCAAGGTGGCGACACGCACTTCCCGGAGGTGCCGCAGGGGCTCCTCACCGGATCGGGCGAGGTGACCGAGGGCGGGCTTGTTGACGAGCTTGGGGCGGACCTCGCCATAGCCCAGCTGCACGGCGCTGTAGCCGTCAGTGGCGGGGCTTTTGAGTTGGGTGATGCGGCAGGGACCGGCCTCGATCAGGGTGACCGGGATGGACCTGCCCTCTTCATCGAAGAATTGGGACATGCCCAATTTCTTCCCGAGAATGCCGATGGACATGGACGCAGGGGAGAACGCCAGCGGGAAACGGTCCGGGGCGCGTGGACCGCTAACGGACCACGACCTCCGGTGGGAGGAAGCTGAGTTCGGAACTGGCGTGGGTGGAGAGGCCAAGGCCGCACCCGGAGCTAGCAAACGAATCAGCGGGCTGGGACTTGGCCAAACCGATCGCTGGAAGCGATGGAGCGGACAGTTTCCCGGCGGACCACAGGCGCCGAAGCGCTGAGGCAACCGCACTGGCCTGGAGGACTGCCACCACAGGCAATCCCGCACTGGGTTCTGGAGGCCCGGCTAGCGGTCGGGCGCAGAACACCAGCACAAGGCGCAATGGTAACGCATGGCCCTCCACCCCTCTGGAAATGCCTCCGAGCAGGGGCAAGGCCCCCCTTCCGGCGGGTTCCTGCCAGACTCTGCGCCACTTGAGTGGTCGCCATGCCCCTGCTGCTCACAGGCCAAGAATTCCGCCAAGACCTGGAACAGGCCGGCGCCCTGGCTCTTTACGCGCCCCTGGAGGGCGGCAGTGAAACTCGCCTGCTGCGGCGCCTGCGGGCCGCGGGCTACAAGGCCCACCTCACCTCCGCCCGTGGGCTGGGGGATCCAGAGGCATTTCTCTTTGCGCTGCACGGCGTGCGTCCCCCCCATCTGGGTCATCAAAGCGTGGGGCGCACGGCGGCGGTGGGGGAGGTGCAGCGGATTCAGCCCCAACTCGGCCCGCTCCTGGAGGGCGACGCTCCCATCGTGCTCTGGCTGCTGGAAGGGCAGGTGCTCTCCGCCGCCGAACGCGGCTCCCTGGTGGCCCTCTGCCAGCGCGAGCCGCGATTGAAAATCGTGGTGGAGATGGGCGGCGCGCGGGCCCTGCGCTGGCAACCGCTCCAAGAGGTGCTGGCGTCCTGATTCCAGCCGCGCCATCCGCAGCGGGTTCCACCCGTGGAAGCCTGACCCCCCAGACCAGGCCCCGGAGACCCCATGAACGCCAGTGACCGGCTGGCCCTGCTGTGGGGTGTCGCGTTTTTTGGCGGCTCCCTGGGGCGCTGGCTGAGCCAACTGAGCAGCCTGCCGGTGGTGGTATGGCTCCTCGCAATCGGGCTGGTGATCGGCCAGGCGGGCCTCGGGCTGATTCGACCGGAAGCCTTGGGCCAGGGCCTGGAGCCGGTGGTGGGTCTGCTGGTGAGCCTGGTGCTCTTTGACGGGGGGTTGAATCTGCGGCTGGCGGGACGGGATCTGCAGCGGTCGGTTTTGCAGCTGGTGCTGATCCGCGCTGTGCTCGGCCTGGCGGGCGGGGCGGCCCTGGCCCACCTGGTGGCGGGTCTGTCCTGGCCCTTGGCGCTGGTGTTCAGTGCGATCGCCCTGGCCACGGGTCCCACGGTGGTCACCTCCCTGGTGCGCCAGATGCGCCTGCCGCCCTTTCTGAGCCAGGTGCTTGAAGCCGAGGGTCTGCTCCTGGAGCCCTTCTCGGCCGTGTTGGCCTTGCTGCTGCTCCAGTCCGCGATGGGGGATGTGGCCAGCTGGCAGGAGCTCGCCCAGCGGCTGGTGCTCCGTTTCGGCGGCGGCGTGGCGGCCGGGGCCCTGGCGGGCGGGCTGCTGGCGGCCTTGCTCCGACGCACCCCCAGCGACGAGGCCAGCAGCGGCCTGGAGCTGCAACTGAGCCTCGGCGTGTTGTTCCTGCTCTTCAGCGGCTGCGAGGCCCTGCTGCCCCAATCCGGCCTGCCCGCCGCGGTCAGCGCGGGCGTGGTAGTGGGGTTGCGCCTGAAGACAGGCGCCAGCCAACTTGACGCCCTGATCCGTCAGCTGGCGCAACTGGCCATCACCGTATTGTTTCCCTTGCTCGCGGCAGACCTGTCGTGGCGGGAGCTGAGTCCCCTTGGGCCGGGGGGGCTGGTTGCCGTAGGCGCCCTGATGCTGCTTCGGTTGATGGTGGTGCAACTCGCATCCGTGGGGCTGCCGCTCAATGGCCGCGAGAAAATCTTGTTGGGCTGGGTGGCGCCCCGGGGCATCGTGAGCGCCGCGGTGGCCAGCCTGTTTGCCCTGCAACTGGACGAAGCCGGCATCGATGGCGGAGGAGCTCTGAAGGGGCTGGTGTTCCTGACGATCCTGCTCACGGTCGGCGTTCAGGGCTCCACGGCGCCCTGGCTGGCGCGGCGGCTGGGGCTGACGTTGCCGCAGGAGAGGGCGGAGCCGGAGGACGCCGGGGCGAACCAGACGGAGGCGGTGCTCCCTGAGGGAGAGGCCTCGCTGAAGGGGATGTCGGTAGAGGCGGCGGCTGGGGTGGAGGGGGGAGATGGGGTGGAGGAAGCCGTTGAGGCAAAGGTGTCAGGAGGGGACCGACTGGAGGACGCGGCCACGGGGACGTCGTAAGGGCACCTCGAAAACTTCCCTGTTCCCCTTGCATCCCGGCATGAGATTCCCTTGAGCTCGCTGGTGTCCTTCGGCAGGCCAGCGGTGATTTTTTGAGGTGAGCTTGAGTCGGGTCTCGACAACAAATCGCTGCGCAGTTCCTCCCATGACTTCGGCCTGATTCAGTTCTGTCTGGCCAAACCGCAGCTGCACCAGGACGCTTGTCGCAAAGTCATAGGAGCCCGCTCCCGGTCCTTGCTCAGGAAGGATGCCTACTGTGCCTTGGACCTGAGCCCTGAGCCCTGAGCCCTGAGCCAGGGGATGCAATGACGGGGAAGAGCCTTGTGCCTGTTTTGACACAATCGTTCGAGTGGCTATTCGCTCTGTTTGACCTGCCCTCGGATCGGATGTCCCAGGAGAGTGGCCAGTGGGGCATAGACAGTATCTGCGGATAGGCAGTGAACGGCAAACTGCCTGGCGGATTCAGCCATGGCATCGCAGCGTCTCGGATCGGCAAGCAAGGCGATACAGGCGTTTGCCATGGCCTCTGGAGTGTTCACAGCGCTCCATGGCAATGGCACAGAGGCCCAGTTGATGCCTTCCAATCCCACGGGGTAGGCAACAAGCGGCCGGCCATGGGCCAGGGCCTCCACCGTTTTGATCTTCAAGCCAGTGCCGCGCTGTACGGGATTGACGACAATCCTCAGCTCTTGATAAAATGCGGACAAGCTGGCAACCCAGCCCAGGGGCGTCACCCCTTCAGGTAGCTGATCCTGATCCTGGGCTTGCAGTTGTCGTCCTAATTTTCCCGCAATCAGGAGCTTGGCTTGAGGTCGGCTTGACTTGATGCGAGGCCAGGAATCAACAAGAAAAAGGTCTAGCCCCTCACGATTGGCTAGATTATCGGAACCCACAATCCCAATCACCTCACCGGCTTCTGAGGGTAGATAGAGCTCGCCGGGCAAATCACAATCCATGCCAACTGTCAGGATCCTTTTCTCAGGAATCAGTTGACTGAGATAAGCTGCTTCGGCCGCTTGAATGGCAATGAGATAATCACTTTGCATCAATAAATTTCTTTCTTCTTCAGCAGAAAAGGAAAGGACAGGGGGGATCAATTTGCCAGCTTCGTCAAAACGCTCCATCGAGAAAATCTCGATGGAATCGCAGAGCAGCATTGTTTTTCTGGAGAGTCCAGCGAAGGCATGCAGTGTGAATGCATAGTAAGAAAAGAAGATATCAATCGATTCTTTTGTCGCCATTCGTCTCACAAGTGTATTGACGGCAACAGGACAAAGCTGATCGGCGAACCTCTTCATCGCACCGCCGTTTGTTGGCTCTGTCCGCCGCTGCCGGCCAGGCCAATTGCTGTGCAGCATCCAATGCAGCTTGTCACGACGGTTGCGGAACTGGAGCAACGGATGCCTTGGAGAAGCAATCTCCAGCTGATCCACATGCTTTCGGATCAGATCTTGTTGCTCTGGATCAAATTGAGGTTGGGTAAGAACGAGGATCAGGCGATAGTTCTGCTGGCGAAACCAGAGGAGGAGACGTTGCAGGCGAATCTCATTGCCATGGCTGGCTGGCCAAGGGGCAACATGAGAAACACAGAGGATGGTTTGTTGGCTCACCAATGGGAGAAGGGGGCTGAAGTGAACAAGTAGTACCTCCCTCTCAGCAGATTAGAGAGGCAACAATTTCCTCATTCCTAGTGTGCAGTCCCGCAGGTTCATGCGTCATCTTCATCTTGGTCCGTGCGTCCAGATCCCTTCCTCAGCGAGGGCTCCAGGCGAGACACCCATCAAAGGATCCACAGAAAATTTGCGGGACTGCACACTAGCAGCCATGAAGAATGCAGGATGAATCTTGGCAGTATCTCGCAATCTTTTTATAAAATTCGTACTTGTTGGATAGAGTAAAGAATTCTTGTGCTCGTCCATGCTTGTTGACATGCTGTGAGCCGAGGGCAGATTCTGGTGGTGTTGGATCAATCTGTAATCAGGATTTATTTGTTGTCAAGCGTTTGTATTCCTCTCTTTTAACACGATTAATTCTGCACAATTCTGGCAGTATAGAGCGGATGTATCTTGGTCGAATACTGAATATGGCCTGAAGCATAAATGGAAGCAATGGCTGGCCTAGAGTCATCCAGCCTCGGTTGTCCCTGCCCACAGAGCTCGCATACGATTGCACAAGAGTTACCTCTCGAAAAAGAGCTGTTTCTGGACAAAAAATGATTTCTCCTTGAGCGAGCGCCTTGAGAATTATAATCCAATCATAGGCATGGCAAACCCTTGTTTTTTGAAGCGCAAGAAGAAGAGATTTTCTGCGATAAAGAGAATAGAACTGGGGATTGTCATTGGGTAGTCTTCGCAAATAGTTCATGACTCTGTCGATGTGGCAGCCAGTGATGGAACGGGTTGATGATGAAGGGCTGATTGTTAGACCATTGACAAATTGAATTGCTGGCATGGCAGCAATGCAGTGTTGTTGACTGTTGAGACAGGAAGCAAGCCTGTCAATTGTGCTGGCATCACCAAGATAGTCATCTGCGGCAAGAAAGATAAAGTAATCTCCAGAGCTGGCTTCTATGGTCCGCCTGTAGTTAATATATGCACCTCTATTTTTGTTATGCCAGAGCAGCTTAACCTCTGGAAACAGATGCTTATTGCTTTCGATAATGGATTTTGTTGAATCCGTCGAGCAGTTGTCTGATATTACAATCTCTATATTGCGATAATTCTGCATTTGAATTGAATCTAATGTCCGCTGAATTGTATCACTAGAATTGTAACAAGGGATGCCGATCGAAACGCGTGGTTGCTGGGGATAGAAGTAATTCATTGTCGGCAAGTAATTTGATTCCGGCATTGCTGCTGATTTAAATACCAGGCTATTGCAATTCCAATTGGCGACTGAATATCTCTATTTTTGTCAGCAAAAAGTACAAGGTTGCTTTTTGCCAATAGGTGTCTTGCAATTTTTGCATTGTCACCCACATCCCAGTGACGATCAGGACAGGAGGACAAAGCTAGATCCCCTACCAGAATCTCAAACAGAATGGAGCAACTTACGCCTGAAGTCAAAGCAGCGTAGGCATCGGTTTTTGCAAGCACATGGTTGTGCTTTAAATCATTCAAAGCGGTTTTAAGTAGCCCAACAAAATAAACATAACATGACCTGCGAGGTGTGCTAGGGAAGCTCTGAACAACCGGTCACCAGTGGAAGCTGTCCCTTTGCACCAACTGGGAGCTTCTCGCTCTCACAGGTGCCGCTGAGGGGCTGTCTACGGTGGCTGCCAGGAAAGATGACGCCTCTTTCGTCGATCAGGCGAACTCCTTCAGCTTAGCGGGTTTGTGTTCATTGGACTCTGGCGGCGGTGGATTGATCCACACGACCTCCGGCTGTCTCCAGCAGCGGGTGCCGCGCGACCAACGACGTGGATGTCGCTCTCGGGCCTCCGCATAGACCTGGTCACGTCGTGTGCAGATGGCGACGGCCTGGCCACTGTGGCGCTGGTAAGGCGTCACGCACTGGATGCCGCTATGGCGGTGTTCATGGTTGTACCACTCCACAAAGGCCGCCACCCACAGGCAGGCCTCCTCCCTTGTTTTGAATGGGCAGTTGGGGTGGTCCGGCCTGTATTTGACCGTGCGGAACAGGGATTCAGAGTACGGGTTATCGTTGCTGACCCTTGGCCTGGAAAAGGATCTCAACACTCCCAGCTCCTCCAGGCGGGATTCCAGGGTGGCGGCTCGCATGGCATTTCCGTTGTCAGCATGGAGGATCAAGGGCTGTTGGCGGCCTTTGCTGATCCGCTCCCGCAGGCAGGCCCGGCTGACCAGATTCGCGGCGATGCTGGCATCTTCCCGATCCTCCACATCCCAAGCCACCACCTTGCGACTCCAGACGTCCACTACCAGGTAGAGGTATGGCCAGATTCCCCGCACACTGGTGGGCAGGTAGGTGTAGGGGTCGAACCGGGGCGCCCTACCAGCCTTTCAGCTGGTGGGTTTCCCCGGCCCGCCCTCCGAACCGGACGTGCGGCTCTCACCGCATCCGGCTCTCCACAGGCTCATGCCAGTGCCTCAGTTGCCCATGGCGTGGGGATGCGACTGCC
>JBKDSV010000069.1:0-24224 GCA_046340795.1 Cyanobacteriota bacterium
GCAGGGCTGATTCAAACTTGCCACTCTGCGTTCATGTGCCCAGCAGCTCTGAGGAACTGAGTCCCGAGCTCATCGGGGTCTCAGCGTGGGACCTGAATCACAATCGTGGCCTGGCGCCTCTATCCAACCACTTTAAAGCAGCCCTGGATCTGGAGGGCCTGGAGGTGGGCAACGCCTGGGCCCTCCGCTCCCCCGAGGCACCGCACACCAACTGGGTGGTGGGGGATCACCCGGCGATTCCGGCCAACTCCCTGCGCTTTCTGCGCCATGGGGATCATCCCGATGGGGTGCAAGGGGTGAAGGATCTGGCACTCAAGTGGTTCGCCCATTCCCCCGCCGATCCGCCGCAGTGGGGGGAAAGCAAGCCCCTGAGCACAGGCCGCACCCTCTCCTTGCTGGCAGGGAAGGGGGCATTCGCGCTGTGGTTCTGGCGTGGCGATCAGGAGGCCCGCGTGTTGCTGGAGGAGCCCGGGGATTTTACCCTTTGGGGGGCGGGGTTGGGGCATCGCTGGCGGGTCATTCAGCCGTCGCTGCTCATGACGCTGCGCTGGCGGGTGGAGGAGTGAAGGCGAGCATCAGTGGGCCAGTGGGTCGTTGTGTGGTTGAGGCAGGAGATGACGCCGCCGGGCACAGGGCAGGGAGGGGTCCGTTGTGATGACGGCACTGGATCGGAGTGTTGGCTGGCTTCAGGAGGGGTGGAAAATGCTGAGCCGGAACGAGGTCAGCATGGCTGGGCGTGGGCGCTTGCTTGTTCGATGGCGAGATTCCCTGGGGCCAATCATCGGCAAATAGATGGAACCTATTGTCGTTGCCGAGGTGATTAAAAATAACTTTCGCTGAGCCAATTCATCCCCAGAGGCTTTGCAATACCTGGCGGTACAGTGCGTCTGGGGAGAGGCTGGGCAGCAGATCGCCGCGTGCATCCAGCGCCCCGAGGCTGGGATAGGCGCCAAGCCAGGGATGGGGAAGGCTGCGTGCAACGGGATCGCCATAGAGGATCGCCACGGAGGCACTGCCATGATCGGTGCCGCGGGAGCCATTTTCCCGCAGGCGGCGGCCAAATTCACTCACAGCCAGCAGCAACACCCTCGGCCGATGCCGCATCTCAGCCAGACCGGCATCGAAGCTCCGCAGCGCTTGCGCAAGAACGCCCAGATGTCTGCCATGGGCCGCGCTTTGGTTGGCGTGGGTGTCGTAACCGGTCTGGCTGAGGGCCAACACAGGGGGGCAATGGGGCGAGGCAATCAGGCGCAGAGCCAAACCAACTTGCTGACCCAAGGGGCCCGCCGGCAGGCTCACTCCCGGAGGGAGGGGGTGCAGGCCCTGCCGCAGCCGGGCCAATTCCCGTGCTCCAGCCCTCTCCAGTTCCAGCATGCGCCGCAAGATCGGATTGTTAGCCGCCAGCTCGGGCTCCATCACCCGGGGGCTTCTCTCGCGCAGGTTTTCAGGAGCCAGATTGAGGGACTGAGCTGCTCCACCTTCCAGGCTGGTGGATCCCGTTGGGCCCAGCGCCAGCAATGGCCCCGGCGATCCACGCTGATCCAGGGCCGCGGCCAGCCAGCCTGGCCCCTCGCCGCTGGCCGAACCGGTGGCCCATTGATCCATGGCCTTGAAGTGGCTCCGGTTGGGATCGGGCCAGCCGACGCCCAGGGCGAAGCTCAGCCGCTCCTGGCGCCAGAGAGGCTCCAGCGGCGCCAAGGCCGGGTGAAGGCCCAGCCCGTCCGCCAGGGAGACGGGCTGATCGATCGCCAAACCCGGGCGCGCCTCCCGGTAGAGGGGATTGCGCCAGGGGATCAGCGTGTTGAGGCCGTCGTTGCCTCCGCGCAACTCCAGCAGCACCAGCACCGTGCCCGCCTGGAGGCTGCCGGGGCGCTTGGCGATGGCGGCGGGCGCCAGGGCGGTGGCGGCCAGCAGCTGCAGGAGGATGCGCCGTTTCATTGGCAATTCACACGAGTTGCCAGACAGGATCCGCAAACAACTGCGCCAGCGTGTCGCGGTCGGCGGGGGCGGGGAGACTCAGCCCGAGGGGGGGGATGGGGGTGAGCGAGGGCAGCAGCCGCGCTGGCAGCTGGCGATCAGCCCATACCTCCTCATCCGCCAGCAGGGTGGCCAGGCCGCGCCGCCGTGCCTGCAACCAACGCAGGTTGAGCCATTCTTCATTCACAGGCCAACCTTTCACGGAGGGAGGCTCCAGCACGGGCTGCCCCATGCGCGCCACCTGCACTCGGGCGATCCTCAGGGCATCCCTGTGGCGACTGCCCAGCAACGCCAGGCTGCGACTCATCATCAGCAGTGGATCGGCGAGCCGCTGCCCACGGGCCGCTCGGGCCTCGGGCGAGGTGAGCAAGGCATTGTGCAGCCATGGAAGGGAAAGCTGTTGCGCGCGCCAGGCCTCCGCCATCCTGTTCAGACGACCGGGGTCGGGCAGGGGGCCCACAAGTGCACGCCACAGGCGGCGGGTGATGTGGCGGGCGGTGGCGGCTTGGCGGGCGAGCCAGGCCGCCAAGCTGGGGCCGTCAAAGGGGGCTGTGCGACCCAGAATGGTCTTCAGGCCCGGATCGTGTCGCTCGGGAACCAACACCAGTTGCCCCTGAGCGGCCACTTTGTATCCGGTCAGGGCACGGGCGGCCTCTTTGACATCAGTTTCGTTGTAGTGACCCTCCCCCAAACTGAACAACTCCAGCAATTCGCGCGCGAAATTTTCATTGGGCTGTTCCCGCCTGTTGCTGGGCCCATTTAGGGAAATCTGCAATGCGGGATCCAGCACCATAGCGGTGAGCAGTTGCTCAAAGCGGCCATTGAGCTGTGCTTCGATCGTGGTGAGCTGCTGCCGCAGTGACCAGGGATGGGACAACTGGTTCCAGCTCACAGGAAAAATACCGCTCCACACATGCACCAGCTGGGCGCTTGCGATGTCCGGCCCGCATGCCAGGCGCTTCAGCCCAGCGAGCGGCAGCGCGGAAACTGCATCCACTCTGCACTTGCGTCGTTCTTCTCTGTCTTCCAGAACCGCGCAGGAATTGAAGGTGGGAGCCAGATCCGATGCCCCAAAGCCAGGGAAAACTTAGCAGGTAAACCTGGATCCAGGGGTACAATCAACGCCCACAACCACCAAGCCCGAAGCAGCGCCCGCTCCGTCGGGCTCTCTCGGCACCCACCCCGCCGCAGGGCCGCGTCAAAGTAGTCGGATGGAGACGCGGGGCCACGATTGTGATTCAGGTCCCACGCCAAGGAGGCTCTGGACAACCCCTGAGCGGCCCTGTGAGAGCACGGAGCTCCCAGTGATGCAAGGGCAGCTTCCACTGGCGACCGGTTGTCCAGAGCTTCCCCAAGACTCTTGTGAACTCGCAGGGCTGACCAAAAGTCCTGTGGAAGCTGGGGATCAGGGCGCCTGTCCATCGGCAGACCGGTCGTCATTTGTGCCCAGCCAGGACGGTCCGCGTTCTTCAGCTCCATTTGCGGGACCTCAACTTGACCTTGAGGCAGCCCTGTGTGAACTCGCGACTCAGTCCATCGGAGCCGCTGGACACCTGAGCGCAGAGCAGCAAGTTTGAATCAGTCCCACATCCCGCCACGACCCTGGAGGCAGTGTCTAAGAGCTCTGGTGACGTCTGCGGGGGCAGAGCTGATTCACGCTGTCGCTCCTCCAGTCAGCAGGCCTGCCCTGCCTCGGGCCCAAGCCCGGGATTCCGGAATGGATTCATGTCTCAGCATAGGACTCAATTCTCAATCCTGGCTTCTCTCACCTGGCTCGAGCACTTTGAAGCAGATTTGCGGGCGGGGCGCCATGGCCGATCCGGGGACTTGCCTGCGGGCTCGCTCCCCCCCCCCCCTGACGCGGAGATCTCTCACCCCCCGCAAAGCGCCGACAGCATGTGTCCCCGTTGAAGGAAAGCCACCGCCAACGCACTCGCCCATCCCGCAGCATCCCCGTGCGTGATCCCCTCAAGAGAAGATGCATCAAAGTTGTCGATGCCTCAGCCGAGGGGGCGATCTGAAACGGAGTTCCAATCCGCCACCCCTGCGCACAGGGCCAGGGCTGACCAAAAGTCCTGTGGAAGCCGGGGATCAGGGCGCGTGTCCATCGGCAGACCCGTCGTCATTTGTGCCCAGCCAGGACGGTCCGCGTTCTTCAGCTCCATTTGCGGGACCTCACCTTGACGTTGAGGCAGCCCTGCCCCTGCGCAGACGTTCGCGGCGCATGAAGGTTTGTAAAACGATGGATACGAGCTCTGGGGCCAAGAATAGAAAACGGATGATCTTATGTTCCGCCTATGGAGCATTGCATTCGGACTCTTGGCACGGCTTCTCCACCTCTAGATCGGCATGAAATGTTGTAAATTATGCGATTATTGACAAGAGTTTTAGTGTGAATTGACGGTATTTTTTCAGGTTAAAGCGTCAAGTTGCCACTGGCAGGTGCATCCATCTTCTTGATTAGGCAGAAAGCTCCGCTCGTGCTCTGGACCAATTCCAAGTTAAGGGCACCTCGAAAAATCCCGCCTCCCCCCCTTCCCGGAGTGAAATCCCTTGCCGTCACTGACCTCGCTGGCCAGTCGCGGCAGGCCAACAGTGATTTTTCGAGGTGCCCTTAAGGCTGGGCCTGCCTTCTGTTCCTGCCCGAGTGGCTCGGTTTGGGATTGGCGGAGCTTGCTGCCTAATCAAGTCCATCTTTGATCCGACTGATCACATCGCTTGAGGGCACCTCGAAAAATTCCCCTTCCCCCTTGCCTGTCGGAGTGAAATCCCTTTCTGTAACGGACCTCACTGGTCAGTCGCGGCAGGCCAAAGGTGCTTGCTCGAGGTGCCCTTGAGAGGCATCAACTGAAAACTGGTACCCGTGAGCCCAACCATCCTTTCTCTCAGCCAAAACATCCAAGGAGACTATTCATGACTGGCGAAATTACAAAGCAACGGAATAATGAGCGACCAAAACGGTCCCTTGATATCCCATTTATCATCAAGGTTGTTATTCTAATCTTTTTGTTCCTGCTGTTAATTGTTGAAATCTCTAATGGCGAATTTTCGCGCCTGCAGTCAATTCGAAGCAAGGCAGCATTAATTCTGTTTTTCAAGTCATTTCTTATTGCCCTTGTTCTATGGCTAATCCAGGTTCAAAAGGATCTAAAATGTCAAATCACAGCACCAAAGAATTGTGTTAAAGAGCAAACGGATATTCCTAATGGCCGTCTGTTTGTCAAGGTTCAAGGGACAGCTAGTGGTTTTGCCTTTGGTCATTACATCCTTGAGGTAATGCAGGATGGTGGTCTGCCAATCCCCGATATCGTTATTTATCCCGGAGGCACTGCCAGCGGCACTGCCCGTGTCGTGGACGCCGAACTGGGACGCATCAACACAATCGCACTTTCTGATGGCGCCTACACAGTAAGACTAACTGTTTACCCGGCGGGATCGGGTTCGCCGAAGGCCTGCACAACCACATTTAATTTACTAAAAGTATTGGTTCTCATTGATTCTGTTGGTGAGATTCCGGTCCTTTCGATGGCCCCAGTTCTAGATAACCACAATCCTCTGGATCCGGCCTGCGAGCTGCGTAAAGAGTATGCGGCGTCACCACCACCACATGATCACCGACTTGTTGCGGTAGCTGGATCGATCTCGATCAATGGAATGGCTTATGTCTATGGCTGTGAAGATAGAAAAGTTAGTAAATATGAAATCCGCTACGATCGCGTAACGACGCCAGGTGGCGAACCAGCACAGCCGCCAAACTTAACCTCCATCCCCGCCAACTGGCAAATTAGCAATCGAATCGTTGAGGTGATTTACTCCAGTGATAAATACATGCCCTGGACCAAAGCCGGTCCAGCTCCAATTAATTTGATTAATAAATGGGGGGAATTCACGTTTTGGGGAGCAATCTTTCCTCGGCTTGAAGAATACAAGTGGTCCACCTCAAATATTGAGTCAGGTAGATATAGCTTGCTCTTAACTGTTGAGGATTCACTTGGCTTTCAATACCATGACTTACAGCATGTCTGGTTTGACAATTTCTGGGTTCATGGCTGCATTACGGGTGTCACAGGAGTCAAGCCCTGTGCCGATCTTTTGTTGAGTCAATTCGTCTCAAAGCCATATATGGATATTCAGGGTTATGCCTGGGATTCGATTATTGATACCGCATTTCCCGTATCAGCACCAAATGACAACTTTGACTTTTATAGACTAACTCTTTATAAGCAGGGTGGTGGTGAGCATCTGATTGGCACCTACTCAAGTCGTGTCATCAAGCCAATGCGGTATAGCGGCCCTGCCCCAACTGAGTCAGAGGCCGATTCTCTTGCCAGTTTTAATATCGCAACTATCATTGATGCTGATCATCCAGGAAGTGATCCCAAAGTGAGCATTCCGAGAGAGGGGACATGCGCCTATTATTTGTTGTTGGAAGTTGTTGATACGACCCGCCTCAACGACGACAGTTCTGTCCACTATGTGTCCAGCATCTGGCCATTTTGTATTAAGAATGACTTGAAGTCTTGATGCTGATCATTGCTATTCGATTCGCCGCATGTTTGCCCATCCTGCCATCGACCGTTATCGACAGATCGCTGATTCGGATGAGAACTATGTTGTGATCAAGGACCGCTTCGCCGGAGGGAGCTTCCTCACAGCCCAAAGCGTCGACAAATCAACCAGGGCACCACCACCGCCAGCATCAGCGTCAGCGGCGCACCGTAGCGTGTCATGTCGAGAAAGCGATAGCGACCGGGGCCAAATACCATTAGGTTGGTTTGATAACCGATCGGGGTGAGAAAGCTCTGGCTGGCGGCAAAGAGGATGGCAAAGATGAAAGCCATCGGTGGCAGGCTCAGCCCCTCGGCCAGCTCCGTGGCGATGGGCGTGAGCAGCACCACGGTGGTGCCATTGCTGAGGGCCTCGGTGAAGCACTGGGCCAGCACGAACACCACCAGCAACACCGCATAAGGCGACCAGCCCCGCAGCGACAGGAGCAAATCCCGGGCCAGGGCCTCCGCTAGTCCGGTTTTCTGCATCGCCACCGAAAAGCACGACAGCGAACCCAGCAGCAGGATCACATCCCAGCGGACGGCCCGCAGCAGCTCACCAGACCGCAGGCAGCCGGTGGCCACCATGATCACCACTGCCAGCAGCACCGCCGCCAGCAGCGGCAACAGCTTGAACATCGGCAGCAGGATCACCAGGGCGCCGATGATCAGGGCCAGGGTTTTGCGATTGGTGGTGGGGAGATCCTTTTCCAATTCATCCAGCAGCACCAGGTCGTTGTTGGCCTGCATGCCCCGGATCGCATCCACCGGCGCCTGCAGCAACAGCACGTCACCCGCCTGCAGCACCAGCCGCCCCAGCCGCTCCCGCAATACCTGGTTGCCGCGGCGCACGGCCATCAAGGTGGCGTTGTAGCTCTGGCGGAAGCGCAGGTCGCGGGGGCTGGAGCCCGTCAAGCTGGAGCCATTGGGCAGCAGCACCTCCACAACGCGTTGGGTGGTGATCTCCGGGCGTGAGAGCCCCTGGATCGCTTCCTCCTGATCCCCGGCGGGGGAGAGCACCACAGTGTGCTCCTGCTGGAGGCGCAGCAGGGTTTCGCGGTTGCAGCGCAGGACAAGCCGGTCTCCTCCCTGCAACAGCCGATCCGCCAGGGGCGCGCCGAAAATTTCCTCGCCCCGCTGCAGCTCCAACACATCCACATCAAAGCGGCGCTGGAGGCGACTGGCATGCACGGTTTGGCCAATCAGCTCGGAGCCTTTGGGAATCAGCACCTCCGTGAGGTAGCCCTCCCGCGCCAGTCCGCCGAGCAGGTCATCGCCTTCCAACCCCCGGTCGGGCAGGAGGCGATCGCTGGCACAAAGCATGTAGAAGCCGCCCAACAGCCAGATGGGGAGGCCAATGCTGGTGAAGCTGAAGAGCTCCAGGGAGCCGTAACCCAGCTGGCGGCTCACGTCACTGGCCAGCAGGTTGGTGGAGGTGCCAAGCAGGGAGATTGTGCCCCCCAGCACAGTGGCGAAGGAAAGGGGAAGCAAAACCCGGGAGGGGGCGATCTTGCGGCGGTGGCACCAGCCCTCCAGCACGGGCAGGAGGGTGGCCACGATCGGGGTGTTGGGGATGAAGCCCGAGATCGGCGCCACCACCCCCACCAGCAGGGCGATCATGCGCTTGGGACTGCGCACGGCGTCAGAACCGATCAGGGCCCGCAGGCGATCGAGGCCGCCGCTGCGAAACAGACCCGCCGACACGGCAAACAGGCCCATCAGGGTGATCAGAGCCGGGCTGCCGAAGCCCTGCACCGCCTCATCGGGCTTGAGCACCTTGAAGGTCACCAGCAGGGCCGCTGCGAGCAGTCCCACCACTTCCGGCGCCAGCCAGCCGGTGACAAAGAGCAGGATCGAGCCTGCAAACACAGCAATGGTCAGGAAGCCTGGCCATGTCGAGGCCACCGCGAGGAAGTTGCTCATGGGAGGGGGTCGCGCGCCAGCAACCGCAAAATACGGTTTGTCAGTAGGAATTTAGAACCATCTGTGGCGGAGCCCAAGCCGCCCGTTGCTCGACCTGCTGATCAGGCAGACCTTTCCGCTTGGTCTGCGCGGAGCACCCGTTCAACCGTTGCGCTCAGAGGTAGAAGCCCACCGTTGTCACCACCCGGGTGCCCTGGGCACGCAACGCATTGCGCAGCAGGATCGTGCTTTGGTTGTGCAGCAGGTTTTCCCAACGGTGCCGCGTCACAAACACCGGTAGCACAATCACGCAAAACCGGTCCCGGTCTTTGCGGTGTTCCCGCTCGAACTGCTTGACAAAATCGACCACCGGATCCACTAGGGAACGGTAGGGAGAATCAAGGACCTCCAGCTTCACCTCCGGCACCTGCCGCTGCCAGTTCTCCTTGAAATCCAGGGTGCTGGCCGTGCCCAGATCCACATGCACCGCCACCAGCTCGCTGGCGATCGTGCGGGCGAAGCGGATCGCCTCGAACGTGCCCCGATGCAACTGCCCCACCAGAACCACGGTCGGCGTGCCTCCGCTGGCGGGGGGGGGAGGCAGCTTCAGGCGCACGTCTTTGGCCATGCGCAGCCGCCGAGCCACATGGTTGTAGTGGGTGCGAATCCGCAGGAAAATCGCCACCAGGATCGGAATGGTGAGCACCACCAACCAGGCGCCATGGGTGAACTTGCTCACCAGCAGCACCACGGTCACCACAGCGGTGATCAAAGCCCCCAGACCGTTCACCAGCGCTTTTGACAGCCAACTCCGATCGCGCCCTTTCCACCAATGCACCACCATTCCCGTCTGTGAAAGGGTGAAGCTGAGAAACACCCCCACCGCATAGAGAGGAATCAGTTGGCTGACGCTGCCCTGAAACACGATCAGCAGCAGGGCCGCAAAACCACTCAAGGCATAAATGCCATTGCTGAACACCAAGCGATCACCCAAGGAGGCCAGCTGACGGGGGAGAAAGCCATCCCGCGCCAGGAAGGCCGCCAGACGGGGGAAGTCGGCATAGGCCGTGTTGGCCGCCAGCAAAAGGATCAGCAAAGTGGCGAGCTGCAGCAGCGCCAACAAGGGGCCGTCGCCGAAGATTCGTCCCCCCAACTGATACAGAAGAGTGGGGCCATTCTCCACATACACCATACCGCTTTGGTGGGCCAGGGCGCTGATGCCGCTGAACATCACCGCCAGCATGGTCACCATCACAGCCAACACCCGCCGCGCGTTACGCCATTCCACTGGCTTGAAGGCGGCCACGCTATCGCTGATCGCCTCGATGCCCGTCAGGGCGGCGCAGCCAGAGCTGAAGGCTCGCAGCAGAAGCATCGGCCCCAACACCGTCAACTCTGGCCCGTGGGCGTCGCGCAACAGCTGCTGCTGGTTGGCCAGCGGTGTGGTGGCCAACTGGCCCAGACCCGTCTTCACCGCTCCCGCCACCAACAGCAGCATCACCATCCCCATGAAGAAGTAGGTGGGCACGCTGAGCACCCGGGCGCTGGAGCTCACTCCCCGCAGGTTGGCCACCATCACCAGCACCACCGCCACCAGGCAAAGGGGCACCCGCTCCGTCTCCGCGGCTGGGAAGTAGGAGGTGAGCGCGGCAATCCCCGCCGCCACGCTCACCGCCACGGTGAGCACGTAATCGATCGCCAAAGAGGCCCCGGCCACCAGACCGGGGATCGAGCCGAGGTTTTCCTCCGACACCCGATAGGAGCCTCCCCCGTGGGGATAGGCCCGGATCGTTTGCCGATAGCTTGTGCCCACGATCACCATCAGACCGACGATCAAGGTCGTGATCGGCAGGGTGTAGGCCAGCGCTGACGCTCCAGCCATCCCCAGCATCAGCACAATCTCCTGGGTGGCGTAGGCCACCGAGGAGAGGGCATCGGAGCTCAAGATCGCCAGGGCCTCAGCGTTGCTGTACCGCTCCTCGTGATGGGCACTGGTGGGCAGCGGCTGGCCGATCAACCATTGGCGCAGCGTGATCAGGGATTGAAAACGCGCCATCGACGAGGCCAAGCTGCCGATGAAACCTACGATCTTTCGCTCCCCAAACGTCCCCGGGGGGCGGCGGCCAGAGCGAAAGGACGTTAAGTTCCTGGCCACTGAGACCCCTGTGAGTGACCCTGTCTCCAGCCCGGCAGCCCTGGCATGCCCTTTCTTCCAAGGAGTGTCTTGAACAGCTCCAAGCCTCCGATCAGGGCCTGACCGAGGCGCAGTGCGCCGAACGGCTGGCCTGGGTGGGCCTCAACAGACTGGAGCTGGCCGCCGGCCGCAGCAACCTCCGCATCCTCTGGGATCAGCTCAGCAACGTGATGCTGATCATGCTGCTGGCCGTGGCGGCCGTCTCGGCGGGGGTGTCGTTCGTCAGCCAGCGCTTTCCCAAGGATGCGATTGCCATTGTCTTGATCGTCGGTCTCAACGCCCTGCTGGGCTATCTGCAGGAATCCCGGGCCCAGAAGGCCTTGCTTGCCCTGCGGGAGATGGCCCAGCCTCTGGTGACCGTGCTCCGTGACGGCGAGTGGCGGCGCCTCCCCAGCGAGCAGTTGGTGCCGGGCGATCTGATGCGGGTGGAGGCGGGTGATCGGGTGCCGGCCGATGCGCGTCTGCTGGAGAGTGTGGAGTTGGGACTCCGTGAGGCTGCCCTCACCGGCGAAGCCGAGGTGGTGAGCAAGCAGGCCCAGCTCCTGCTGGAGGAGACCACCCCGGTGCTGGAGCGGCAGAACTGTCTGTTTCAAGGCACGGAGGTGGCTCGGGGTCGGGGCACCGCCGTGGTGACATCCACCGGCATGGGCACTGAGCTCGGCCAGATCGCCGCCCTGATCAACACCGCCGGGGGCGAGAGCACTCCGCTGCAGGAACGGCTCGATGGCCTCGCCAACGTGTTGGTGGGCTCCGCCCTCGCCCTGGTGGCTGTGGTGGTGTTGGGTGGCTGGTTGTTGGGCCAGCAGCTGCTCAACCTGTTGGAGGTCTCCCTGTCGATGGCCGTGGCGATCGTGCCGGAGGGGTTGCCCGCCGTGATCACGGTCACCCTCGCCATCGGCACCCAGCGCATGGTGCAGCGCGCCGCCCTGATTCGCCGCCTGCCGGCGGTGGAAGCCCTTGGCTCGGTGACCGTGATCTGCTCCGACAAAACCGGCACCCTCACCCAAAACCGTCAGGTGGTGCAGGAGCTGCGCTGTGGCACGGAGGCCGTGGCCGTTACCGGCCACGGCTACGACCCCACTGGCACCTTCACTGCGCGCCCCCTCTCGCCTCCCGCCGGTAGCAAGGCCGGCCTGCCCGCGGGCTGCCAGGAGCTTCTGCTGAAGGCCGGCGTGCTCTGCAGCGATGCCGAACTCACCAGGGAGTCTGATGGTCGCTTCGAGATCCTGGGCGATCCCACCGAAGGCGCCCTGCTGGTGGTGGCAGCCAAAGCCAGCATTGACGGCTTTGCCCTGAGAAGCCACCACCCCCGCTCCGCGGAGATTCCCTTCAGCTCCGAGCGTCAGCTCATGGCGGTGTGGGTGCACGATGGTGATGGCCAGCTTCAGGCCCCCCTCGGAGCCACGGCCGCCGGATCCCAGACCCTGCTCATCAGCAAGGGAGCCCCGGAAGTGATCATCGACACCTGCAGCCGTTGGATCGATGGCTCAGGCGTGGTGCCCCTGGAAGCCAACGAGCGGCGCTGGTGGATCGAGCAGGCCAAGGAGCTGGCGGCTGGAGGGCTGCGGGTGCTCGCCTTCGCCTGCGCGCCCCATCACCCCAGCCCCGAGTTGGAGCTGCAGGAGCAGGTGTTGCTTGGCCTGATGGCCCAGCTCGATCCCGCCAGGCCGGAGGTGCCCCTGGCCGTGAGTCGCTGCCGGGAGGCGGGCATCCGGCCCGTGATGATCACCGGCGACCACCCCCTCACCGCCCAAGCCATCGGCACGGCCATCGGTTTGGTGGGTCCCGAAGGGGAGGTGGTGCTGGGTCGGGAGCTGGAAAGCTTCGATGACGCCCACCTGCAGAGCGTGGTCCGGCAGTGCAGCGTCTATGCCAGGGTGCCGCCCGAGCAGAAGCTCCGCATTGTGAAAGCCCTGCAGGCCAATGGCCAGGTTGTGGCGATGACTGGGGACGGCGTCAATGACGCCCCGGCCCTGAAGCAGGCGCACATTGGCGTGGCCATGGGCATCACCGGCACGGAAGTGAGCAAGGAGGCTGCCGACATGGTGCTTCTCGATGACAACTTCGCCACGATCGTCAATGCGGTCGAGGAGGGGCGTCTGGTGTACGCGAACATTCGCCGCTTTGTGAAATACATCCTCGGCAGCAACGTTGGCGAACTCCTCACCATTGCCGCCGCCCCGCTGGTGGGCTTGTTCGGCGTGCCGATGACGCCGCTGCAGATTCTCTGGATGAACCTGGTCACCGACGGGGTGCCTGCCTTGGCCCTCGCCCTCGAACCCGGCGAGAAAGACATCATGCGACGGCCGCCCGCCCAGCCCGGCGAGTCGATCTTCGCGCGCGGCGTCGGTCCCTACATCCTGCGCGTGGGCATTGTCTTCGCCGTGATCACCATCGCCCTGATGGTGTGGGCCTACCGCGCCTACGGACCCGATGGCCCCTGGCGCACCATGGTGTTCACCACCCTCTGCCTGGCCCAGATGGGACACGCGATGGCCGCCCGTAGTGATCGCCCCCTGATTCAGGTGGCGCCGTTCTCCAATCCCTGGCTGATCTGGGCCGTTCTGCTCACCACAGCCCTGCAGTTCGCCCTGCTTTACGTGTCTCCCCTGGCGCAATTTTTCGGCACGGTTCCTCTGTCCGCAAACGATCTGGCGATTTGCGTGGGCTTCAGCCTGCTGCTCTTTCTCTATCTGGAACTGGAAAAGGTTTGGCGCCTCTGGCGCCTGCGCTCCCAGTCCCATGCCTGATGGCCTTAGCCTCCTGAAAGCCGCGGTGGAGTCGTTGCCGCGGCTGATCCAGGCCGGCGCTGACCGCCATCCCCTGCTCGGCTACGGGTTGATTGCCCTGGGCATGTTTCTGGAGAATCTGGTGCCGCCGATCCCGGCGGAATTGATCATGCCCTTGGGCGGCTTTCTCGCGCACAAGGGGCAGCTGCACTTGCTGCCGGTGATTCTCTCGGGCCTCCTCGGCACCGTGCTGGGGGCCTGGTTTTGGTATGGAATCGGCCGCTTGATCAATGAGGAGCGGCTGGAGCACCTCCTTGGGCGCCATGGCCGCTGGCTGGGCCTGACCCCCCTGGCACTGCGTCAAAGTCGCCGCTGGTTCAACCGCCATGGCGCCGCGGTGGTGTTTTGGGGAAGGCTGGTGCCGGGGGTGCGCACCCTGATCTCCGTTCCGGCTGGCATTGAGCTGATGCCTCAGCCAGGATTTCTCGCCTGGACCGCCGCTGGCAGCAGCATCCTGGTGACCGCCCTGGCTCTGGCGGGAAAAACACTGGGTGAGAATTACAGCAAGGTGTTGCGCTGGATGGAGCCTGTCGCCGACCTGGTGATCCGTTCAGCGCTGCTGTTTGGCGGGGCCCTGCTGCTGGTCCTTCTGATCCGTCGCTGCCGGGGTTGGTGGCGCTGAAAGCGAGGGCCTTGGCCCTCCTCCTTCCTGGCCGCTCGCCTGGGTCTGGGGCTTCAGCAAGCGGCTGGGCTCGAGAAGCAGGCGTTCCTCTCCCTTTGGCGTCCCTTCCCCGGAGGCCTCCTCCGTGCGCTCCGCAGACCCCTCCTGCGCTCCAGTCGTGCGCCACTCGTACATCATGGCCAGCAGGAGCATGGCTCCACTGACGAAGGCCATGCCGACAAGCGTGAGCGCACCCCAGAGGCGCTGTCGCGCCAGCGCGGAGGATTCGCGCTGATCCACCGGCAGGCCGCAATCGGTGCAAATGAGCATCGGGCGAGCCTGTCCCACCTTGGTGAGCATCCGGCAGCCGCATCGACGACAGGCCACGGCAGTGTCGCCCAAAAGAGAACTTTCGCATCGGCAGGCGACTCCTCCGGCTCATGGCGAGCCATCCATCAGGGCGTCTTGTTCCTGCCATAGGCAGATCCTTGTAACGCATCCACCCAGCCCTCACCAAACACACCTAGCCTTTCGCGCCAAATGGGCCCCACGGCCAGCCCGTCCCCGTCTCCATGACTCTCCTTCTTGCCCAGACCGCCTGGCTGGTGCCGCTCTACCCGCTTTTGGCCTCGCTGCTTTCGCTGCTGTGGTCTCCCGGGCTGATCTCGCGCACCGGTCCACGCCCCTGCGGCTATCTCAACCTTTTGATGGTGACCGTGGCCTTTGGCCACTCCGCCCTGGCCCTGCTGGCGCTGCATTCCAACTCCAGCGCCGGCTCCTCGGCCCTCTACCGGCCGCTCACCTTCGGTTGGACCTGGCTTGATACCGCAGGCCTGCGCATCGGCTTCGACGGCCTGATCACCGAGCCTGCCCTGATTGCGATGACGGTGATCACAGGCCTGCACGTGCTGGTGCAGATCTATTCGATCGCCTATCTGGAAATGGATTGGGGCTGGCCGCGATTTTTCGGCTCCCTCAGCTTTTTCGAGGCCGGCCTGTGCGCCCTGGTGCTCACGGACTCCCTCTTTTTCAGCTATGTCATCCTTGAGCTTCTCACCCTCGGCACCTACCTGATCGTTGGCACCTGGTACAACCAGTCCCTGGTGGTGAAAGGCGCCCGCGATGCCTTCCTCACCAAGCGGATCGGCGACCTGATCTTGCTGGCCGGGGTGATTGCCCTGCTTCCCATCACGGGCACCTGGAATTTCCACGGTCTGCAGGCCTGGGCCGCCGATCAAGCCAACAACCACATCCCCCTCACCCCGAGTGTCACGCTCATTCTTCTGGCCCTGATCGCCGGCCCCATGGGCAAATGCGCCCAGATTCCCCTTCACCTCTGGCTGGATGAGGCCATGGAAAGTCCTCTGCCCTCCACAGTGCTGCGCAACTCCGTTGTGGTGGTGGGCGGGATCTGGGTGCTGCTGCGGCTGGAACCGCTGATTGCCCTGAGCCCCCTGGTGCAAACCGTGCTGGTGGTGGTCGGAGGCACCAGTGCCCTGGTGGGATCCCTGATCGCCTTGGCTCAGATCGATGTCAAACGGGCCCTGTCCTTTCTGGTCACCAGCTGGATGGGCCTGCTGTTCATGGCCGTCGGCCTCGGGGGCATCGACGTGGCGGATCACCTGATGCTGGTCTATCCCCTTCCCATGGCCCTTCTGCTGATGGCCATCGGCGCGATCGTCTTTACCAACGTCACCCAAGACCTCACCCAGCTCGGCGGTCTTTGGAAAAAGCGTCCCTTGATGGGATTGGCCTTTCTCTCCGGCGCCGCGGGCCTGATGGGCCTGCCGCCTTTCGCTGGGTTTGCCGCCCTGCGTGAGCTCCTGGCCATGACCAGTCTCAGCGGCCATCCCGTTCTGCTTGCCTCCATCGTGCTGGTCACCAACGCCCTGGTCAGCGCTGGGCTGATGCGGGTGTTCGGCCTCATCTGGGCGGGGCGTCCCAGCGCCTTCACCACCCGTTCGCCGGAAGCCCTCTGGCTTCTGGTGCTCCCCACTCTGGTGCTGATGGGCCTGGTGCTCCACCTTCCCCAGCTGCTGGTGCGCAACGGCGTCTACCCTCTCACCCCCCTCGCCGGTTGGGGTCCGATGGCTTGGCCTCTCCTGGCCAGCACCCTGGTTGGAGGCGGCCTCTCGGCCGTCTTCTACCTGCGGCCCCACCCGCTGGCCCACCTCCCCTCCGCCCTGGGAGGCCTCCAAGACTGGCTCGCCCACGACATGCAGACCGAGCGCTTCTATCACCGCACCATCGTCGGACTGGTGGTCGCCCTGGCCCGTCTGAGCGCCTGGTCGGATCAGCGGATTGTGGATGGCTTCAGCGGCACCACGGGCGCTGTGGCCCTTCAAGGAGCCAAGCGGCTCAGCTTCACCACCTCCGGCCGTTCCCAGGCCTATGCCCTCACCCTTCTGCTGGGCATCCTCCTGATGGCGGCCTGGGTGTTGGCCAATCCCGCCTCCTCCGACCTCCTCCGCCCGCTCCGCTGATGTCGTCTGTCCTGCTTCCGCTGCTGTTGGCGTTGCCCCTGGTGGCGGCCCTGCTCCTTCCTCTCCTCCCGACGACCAGTGCGGCGCGGGTGCGCAACCTGGCCGCTCTGGCCTGCACCGGTCAGTTTCTGCTGGGCCTGGCCTGCTGGCGCGTTCCCCCGGCCGATTGGCACCTGTCTTGGCTGCCCAAGCTCAAACTCTCGCTGGATCTCGGGCTGGACGGACTCTCGCTTCCCCTGGTGCTGCTCACCGCTCTGGTGAGCACCATGGCCATCCTCTCGGCGCCAGAAGATCAATCCCGCCCCCGTCTGTTCCATTGCCTGCTGCTGGCGACGAACCTGGGTGTGGTGGGCGCCTTTCTGGCCCGCAACGCCCTCCTCTTTCTGCTGGCCTTCGAGCTGGTGCTCATCCCAGCCACCTTGCTGGTGGCCACCTGGGGAGGGCCTCGGCGGGCCGGTGCGGCCATCCGCTATCTGGTGTATGGCTCCGTCTCGGGCCTGACCTTGCTAGGTGGTGTGCTGGCCCTGGCCTGGTTCAACAGCAATGGCGTCAGCTTTGACTACGCCGATCTGGCCCATGCCCAGCTCACAGCGCAATCCCAGGCTTGGATCCTGGCCCTGTTTCTGGTGGCCTTTGGCTTGAAGCTGCCGATTGTGCCGTTGCATGGCTGGCAGCCGCTCACCTATTCCCAGGCGCCGATTCCCGCGGTGATGCTGCTCAGTGGCGCGGTGTCCAAGCTGGGGGCCTACGGGTTGCTGCGCTTCGGCTTGGGCCTCCTGCCGGACACCTGGGTCGCCTGGTCGCCCTGGATTGCCGCGGCGGGAGCGGTGTGTGCCGTTTATGGCGCCCTCAACGCCATCGCCCAGAGCGACATCCGTCGACTGATGGCCTACAGCTCTCTGGGCCACATGGGTCTGCTGGTGCTGTCCCTCGCGGCGGCCACCCCCTTGAGCCTTCAGGGGTCTGTGGCTCAGATCCTGGCCCATGGAATGATCGTCACCCTGCTCTTCGCCTGTGTGGGGCTGATCGAGCGCAAGACCGGCAGCAGCTCGATCCCGGATCTTTCCGGCCTCCTCAATCCCCTGCGCGGTCTGCCCTTCACCATGGGCATGCTCCTGCTCGCCCTGATGGCGGCCGCCGGCATTCCCGGCCTGGCCGGCTTCCCCGCCGAGTTGATCGTGTTTGAGGGCAGCTGGGTGGTGTTCCCCAAGGCCACGCTGATCTGTTTGATCGCATCGGGTTTCACGGCGGTGTACGCGATTCGCCTGTTCAACCGGGTGGGTTTCGGCAAGCTCGACAATGCCCGGGCCAACTGGGCCTCCACCCGCTGGTCAGAGCGAGCCCCCGCTGTTGTGCTCACGGTCTTGATCGTGGCCTCCGGCATTTGGCCCCAAGCGCTCACCGGATGGAGTGAACGCACCACCGCCTCCCTGGCCCTGCGCTCCTTCGCGTTCCCCTCCCAACTGGCCGCCTCCCAGCGCGAGACCTCCGCCATCGCCACCGCCCCCCAGCCGTTGCCTTCATGACCCCCCCCGCCGCCTCTGTCGCCGAAGCCCGCCAGCTGCCCCTGATTCCACCTTCGGAGCACCGTTGGGCTGATGTCATCCACCGGCTGGAAGCTGGTGGCTCCATGCTTCCCGATACGCCAGAAAATCTGAAGCAGATCATCGGCATCTACAAGGCCTATTCCGTGCCAATGGATTTCGACTGGCGCGATCTGCTTTATATCGCCGAGCAGGTTTTTCTAAATCCGCTGCCCGCATTCAAGTATTTCCCATCCCAGGCCTATCTGGATCGTTCAAATTCCTATGCCGGCGATCAATCGCCATTGCGCATCTGGCGCGGTGGTGAGAAGGCTCACCCTGAGCTGCTGGCTTTCATGGCGAAGGGCGAAACCAGAGCGATGCCGAAACTGCTGCACCATCTCTGGCATGATCGCATCAACATGGAATTTGCTGAGGCCTGCATGCAGGCCATGCTCTGGCATCAGGGAATGGGTGGGCGTTTCAACGACTATTTGGACAGTGAGTCTTATCGCGCCAATGCCGATCGGGCGATCAAAGCTTATTTCCGGGGCAATCCGTTGATGCTTGGTCTGTATCAGTTGTTCCCTGATATGTTCATGGAGCAGGTGAAGCAGATGAGCTACTACGCCAATCTGGGCCTCTTCTGGGAGGTAATGGCCCCTGTCTTTTTTGAGATGAGCGATATCTATGATGAAGCTGGCTTCAAGGGGGTGCCTGATGCGATGGATTTCTTGGTGAACGGCATCTTCGCCGTTGCCGGGCGTCCGATTTATCACCACGTGTATGTGGGGGATGAATGCATTGAGGTCATTCCCAAATCAGAAGGCTTCACTTGGCTCTACGAGGCTGCCTTGCCCTATGTGGAGGCTGTGTTCTATCGCACAGCTCCGTTTCGTGGCACCAAGAGTTACAATGCCCAAGCCTATCAAGTTCCTTCAAATCAAGCTGACTTCCACTACGGCATCCTCTATGCCGATGTTTTTCCTGTGGGCTCTGCCGGCATTCCGCCGACGCTGTTAATGCAAGACATGTTGCATTTTCTACCGCCCTATCTGCAGGAGATTTATCTGCACCACAGGCGTGGCGAGGAGGATCAGTTGATTCAGCTGGGTATCACCTTCCAGCGCTCTATGTACAATGTCACCTCTGCGGTGATCCAGGCCCTGCGCTGCGCCCTTCTCTATCCCCTAGATGACACGGATCCAGAGCATTTGATGGCAAATCGGCGTTTCTTTGAGGCCCAGATGGATCGCTTCATCCGACCGGAAGCTCGCCTGGGCGACGTGCAGACACAAGAGTATCGCTAATGGTCTTGGCGGCGCTCTGAGAGCTTCCATCCTTTTCTCTCCCCACCAAGCTCAGATTTTCTCGCGCTTCTGATTCGTTTCGATCACGTGTGCTTCAATCCAGCCTTGCTGGTCTATTTCCATCGAATTATTTGTTATTTTCATGGCCAACATCATTGAAACGGCAAAGGCCGCTGGTTGCTTTGCCACCCTGCTCACGGCCGTTGAGGTGGCTGGTCTTACTTCCGCCCTGGAAAGTCCTGGCCCCTTCACGGTCTTCGCGCCGGTGGACGACGCCTTTGCCGCCCTGCCACCCGGAACGGTGCAAACCCTGGTCGACAATCCACCCCAGCTGGCCCGCATCTTGAAGTATCACGTGCTTGCCGGTGCCCACCTCCAGGCGGAGCTGGTGGATCAGCCGGAGTGGCCCAGCCTGGAGGGGGCCCCTGTGGCCATTCGTCGCGCCGAACCCTTTGAGGTGAAAAACGCCACCGTGCTCACGGCCGATGTGGCATGCGACAACGGCGTGGTGCATGTGATCAACCGCGTGATTCTGCCGGGCTGATGGCAAAGGGGCCCCTGGCCTGGTGAGCACCCCGAGAACATGTGACAATCGGCGCACTTTGATGCCCCCCCATGCGCCGACTGGCCCGTTGTCTCCCCATCCCCTTGCTGTTGGCCGGTGTGCTGGCCGGCTGTGCGCCGGAGGGAGGCTCGGGGGTGCAGAGCGCCAAATTGTCAGCGATCCAGGGGCGAGGCAAGTTGATCTGCGGCGTGGATGGCAAGCTGCCGGGCTTCAGCTTTGTGGGACCGGACGGCACGTACAGCGGCTTGGATGTGGATGTCTGCAAGGCAGTGGCAGCGGCCGTGTTGGGGGATGCAAAACAGGTGGAATATCGTGACCTCAACTCCAGCGAACGCTTTGCTGCCCTGGCCAGTGGCGAAGTCGATCTGCTCTCCCGCAACACCACCATGACCCTCAGTCGCGACGCCGCCGGGGGCAATGCGCTGAGTTTCGCCCCCACGGTCTTCTATGACGGCCAGGGCGTGATGACCCCCAAAGCCAGTGGCATCACCACCTTGAAGGCCCTGGCGGGCAAACCGATCTGTGTGGAGAGCGGTACCACTACCGAGCTCAACCTCGCCGACCGCATGCGAGAGCTCAAGGTGCCCTACACGCCGCTGAAGTTCCAGACCGGTGACCAAACCTACGCGGCCTACCTTGGCGGTCGTTGTGTGGCGGTCACCAGCGATCGCTCCCAACTGGCCGCCAAGCGCACGAGTTTCCCCCAGCCTGACGACCATGTGCTCCTTGCCGATGTGATGAGCAAGGAGCCCCTGACACCAGCCACCGTCAATGCCGATGCCCCCTGGGCGGATGTGGTGCGCTGGACCGTCAACGCCCTCTTCCAGGCGGAAGAGCTCGGCATCACCCAAGCCAATGTGGCGGCGAAGGTGGCTGAGGCCAAGGCCAATCCCCAATTGGCTGACCTGCGTCGCTTCCTCGGGTTGGAGGGGGATTTCGGCAAGCAGCTCGGCTTGCCCGTCGACTTTGTGCCGAAGGTGATCGCGGCGGTGGGGAACTATGGCGAGGTGTTTGATCGCAACGTCGGACCCCGATCCGCACTGAAGCTGGATCGAGGCAGCAACAAGCAGTGGAAAGACGGGGGCCTGATCTACTCCCCCCCCTTCCGCTGACGCCATGGCCAGCCCCTCTCCCCTCCCCCCCCCCGAAGCGCCACCACCCTGGTGGCGCGATCGCCGGGTCGTGCCCTGGCTGGTGCAGGCCGCGGTGGGCTTGCTGGTGTTGCTGCTGATCGCCTTCCTCCTGGGCAATCTGGTGCGCAACCTCTCCGCGGCGGGCCTCCTGCTCACTTGGCGCTGGCTTTCCCAGCCTGCCGGCTTCGATCTGGCCGAGACAATCGTTCCCTTTGACGCCGGCATGCCTTACTGGCGTGGCCTGCTGGCGGGTCTGGCCAACACCCTTCGGGCCGTGCTCTGCGGGTTGGTGGGGGCCACCGCCCTGGGCACCCTGGCCGGCATGGCCGCCTTCAGTGCCAACGGCCTGCTGCGGGGCCTGGCGCGGGTGTACGTGGAGGTGGTGCGCAACATTCCACTGTTGCTGCAACTGGTGTTTTGGTATTTCGTCGTGTTTCTCACCCTGCCCAATGGGGTCGACGCCTTCCAGCTGCCGGGCGTGGTGCTGGCCAAATCGGGCCTCTATCTGGCGGGGCTGGCGGAGGGACTGCGTTGGCAGGGACCCCAGCTGGTGAATGGTGTCTGGCAGGCCCCTCTGCGGCTGAGCGTGGAGTTCGCCGCCCTGCTCACGGGGCTGATCATTTATTCCGGGGCCTTCATCGCCGAGGTGGTGCGCGGCGGCATCGCCGCCGTGCCGAGGGGCCAGTGGGAGGCGGCCTCCTCTCTGGGCCTGCGCTGGTTCACCACACTGCGCCAGGTGGTGCTGCCCCAAGCCCTGCGGGTGATCCTGCCGGGGCTGAACACCCAATACATCTCCCTCGCCAAAAATTCCTCCCTGGCGGTGGCGGTGGGCTTCAGCGATCTCTATTCCGTCGCCGAAACCACCCTGAACCAAACAGGCCGGGCGGTGGAAGTGTATCTGATCCTGCTGGCAGCTTATCTGGGGCTCGATCTATTGATTTCGGCCCTGATGAATGGCCTTAATCAACTCGTGCAGATCCGGGAGCGTTGAGATGAAGCTTCTGCTGCGCCGCCTTCGCTTCGAGCTGTTCGCGACCCCGGGCGATGCCTTGCTGAGCGTGAGCTTGCTCACGGTTCTGGCCGTGGCATTGACAGGTCTTCTCCGATGGGCCTTTGTCCAGGCCCGCTGGGCCGTGATTCAGGCCAACAGCACCCTGTTCGCCGTGGGTCGCTATCCGATGGAGCAGCAATGGCGCCTGTGGCTGCTCACCACTTTGCTGGTGGCGGCGACTGGTCTCAGCTGGGGGCTGTTGCGGGCCCATCCGCGGGCGGATCGAGAGGGTTCGCCATGGCCCCGCAACGACCGACTGGCCGTCGCACTCCTGGCTGTCGCGGCGGTGTGGCTTCCTTGGGCCCTGCAGCTGCGGCCCATGATCCAGGGGCGCTGGTGGTTCCTGGCTGTCCTGTTGATCGGCCTGCGTTGGCTGGCGGGTCGCCAGGGCACCCGGCTGCCGCCGCGGCTGCTGCGTCTGGTCCCGCTGCTGTGGCCGGCCCTCTATCTCACGGGCATGGTGTTGATCGGCGGCGGACTGGGCTTGATCAAGGTGTCTCCCTCTGAATGGGGTGGCTTGCTGCTCACCTTGTTGGCGGCCAGCTTTGCGATCCTGCTTTGTTTTCCTCTAGGGGTGCTGCTGGCCCTCGGCCGCCGCAGCGACTTGCCCCTGCTGCGCTGGACCGCGGTGATCTACATCGAATTCATCCGCGGCGCGCCGCTGATCACCCTCCTGTTTCTCGGCCAGAACATCCTTGGTTTCCTTCTCCCCAATGGTCTGGCGCCGGAGCGAGTGTGGCGGGCGGCCTGGGTGCTCACCTTCTTTGCCGCGGCCTATCTAGCGGAGGCTGTGCGCTCCGGCCTGGCCGCCGTCCCCACTGGCCAGGTGGAGGCGGCCCGCTCTTTGGGCCTCTCTCAGCCCCAGGCCTTGCAGCGGGTGGTGTTGCCCCAGGCCCTGCGGGTGGCGCTGCCGGCGATGGTGGGGCAATTCATCTCCCTGTTGCAGGACACCACCTTGCTGTCGCTGATCGGTCTGCTCGAATTGCTCGGCGTGGCCCGCACGGTGATGGCCAATCCTGCTTTCTTGGGCAGAAACGCTGAGGTTTACCTCACGCTTGCCGTGTTGTTCTGGTGTTGCTGCGCTGCCCTTGGCCTGGGCAGCCGCGCCCTTGAGCGCCGTCTCGATCCCCGTACCGTTCCCAGCCGCTGAACCGCCCCGCCTTTCCGATGATCAATTCCGCAGCCAGCTCCAGTCCCCTGATGATCGAGGCCCGTGGGGTGCAGAAGTGGTATCCCAATGGCTTCCATGCCCTGCGGGGCTGTGATCTGCGGGTGACCAAGGGGGAGGTAGTGGTGATCATGGGCCCCTCTGGATCGGGCAAGAGCACCTTCATCCGCACCTTCAACGCCCTGGAGGATTTTCAGAAGGGCCGCATCACGGTGGATGGCATCGCCCTCTCCAACGACCTGCGCAACATCGATGCCATCCGCCGCGAAGTGGGCATGGTGTTTCAGCAGTTCAATCTTTTCCCCCACCTCACGGTGCTTGACAACCTGACTCTGGCCCCGGTGCTGGTGCGCAAGCGGTCGCGGGTGGAGGTGGAGCGCCAGGCAATGGCATTGTTGCAACGGGTGGGTATCGCCGAGCAGGCGGGCAAGTTCCCCGGCCAGCTCTCTGGTGGCCAGCAACAACGAGTGGCGATTGCCCGGGCGCTGTGCATGGAGCCACGCATCCTGCTGTTCGATGAGCCCACGAGCGCTCTGGATCCAGAAATGGTGCGAGAGGTGTTGGATGTGATGCGCAATCTGGCCAATGACGATATCACCATGGTGGTGGTGACCCACGAAGTGAAATTCGCCGAGCAGGTGGCTAATCGAGTGGTATTGATGGCGGAGGGGGAAGTGGTGGAAGAAGCCACGCCAGAGGTGTTTTTCCACAGTCCCAACCATGAACGTACACGGCGCTTCTTGGATCAGATTCTTTAGGTAGGCTCTGGAAAACGCCTCAGATGCAGCTGTGAGAGCGTGGAGCTCCCAGTTGGTGCAAGGGGCGATTCCACTGGCGACCCAGGGCTGCCTCAAGGTCAAGTTGAGGTCCCGCAAATGGAGCTGAAGAACGCAGACCGTCCTGGCTGGGCACAAATGACGACGGGTCTGCCAATGGACAGGCGCCCTGATCCCCAGCTTCCACAGGACTTTTGGTCAGCCC
>JBKDSV010000070.1:0-22645 GCA_046340795.1 Cyanobacteriota bacterium
AGTATGCAGTCCCACAAGTTCATGCGTCACCTTCGGCTTGGTCCGTGCCTCCAGATGCCCTACTCAGCAAGGGCTCCGGGCGAGACACCCATCAAAGGATCGACGGTGCATTTGCGGGACTGCACACTAGCAGCTGGCTCGCATCTGCCTCCAGCCGGCGTTCCAGCGTCAGCGGAATGGTCCCGCCGTCAACAACAGAAATCCCGCCACCCCCACCACCGCGAGCAGACACTGGGCCAGGCGACTGACAAGCATCCCGGCCACCACCGCCAACCCCACCAGCAGGGAGCGGCGCAAGCGCAGCAGGCCCAAGGGGCCCGGAGAGGTGGGGGCAGCAAGCAGTTCACCGAGGGCGGCTCCCAACAGGGGTCCCAGCAGGGCGCCCAGCAGCGGACCGCCCACGGGCAGGGCGGGAAGCAGCCCGATCAGTCCCGCCACCAGGCCCAGACCGGAGCCGATGTAGGCCCAGCGGCTGGCCTGCAACCGGGCGGCGCCGAGCACCAGGCCGAGGGCCTCAGCGCCCCACCCCAACAGCAGCATCACCCCCGCCAGAAGCAGAGCCGGCCAGCCGGCGCTCCAGCCCACCGCCCAGACCCACAGCAAGGCGCCCAAGGGCAGAAGGGCCAGGCCGGGGAGCACGGGCAACAGCGTGCCCGGGATGGCCAGCGACTGCACCACCAGGGCTGCCCACCAGAGTGCAGCAAGGCGGGAGAGCTGGGGCGTGGCGAGCTGGGGAAGAGCCAACGCTGGAGTCAAGCGGGGGAACGAGACGGACAAGACAACGGATGAAACCACGGTCGAACCCTGCTTGAACCCGTCGCAGGGCCCCGTTCGGAGCTGTGGCGATCGGCGGGGATGGGTTGGAACGGGGCCGGACAGGGACTCCGCGAAGCGTAGGGCGAACGATTCCGCTCCGCCTCAGGCCGCCGCGTCGCAGGTGAAGTCTTCCGTTTCACCCAGGGGGCGGCGCAGGCGGAAGCGGGGATGGGCGGGATCCTCCAGGCTCCACCACCATTTGCCGTCGCTGAAGCTGGCTTGGCCAGCGTTGTTGGTGCGGGGCAGCTGCAGGTTGAGCCCGCGCCAGCGCAACACCACCCCACCGCCCACAGGCACCGGCGCGGCGCTGGGGTCGGGGATGGCCGGATCGTCCATCGGACCCTTCTCCAGCAGGGCCGTGAGGGGGTCGCCGTCGCAGATGTAGGCCTCAGCTGCCTGCGCGGTGTCGGCCCAAGCCGGGGCGGCCCAGGCCAGGGTGGCCACGCTCAGAAAGGAGCAAGCCAGGGGGGTAAGAGGACAGCCGAGCAGCAGCCCGGCAAGGAGCCAGGCGACAAGGCGACCCACCGGCACCAACAGGTGCGGGGGCCTGCTCCTGGCTGGGGAGAGCGCCTGTCGGACCACGCGGTGCGGCGGGTCTTGTCCCCAGACTGGAGAAACTGCGGTCATGGTCGCCAAACCGATGGGTCTTCATTCTCTTGAGCGACACCCGTGCGCCGGGATCACCGAGGCGGTGAGAGGGCTGGCGGCTGGAGCCGCCGCCAACGCCTCCCAGATCGAGCCGGCACCGTTCCTGGTGTTCGATGGGGGCTGTCCCTTCTGTCGCCATTTCGCTGAGCTGAGCGAACTGCGCAGTGGCATTCCCGGCCTGCAGATCCGCGATGGCCGCGCGGAGACAAGCTTGCGGCAAGAGCTGGCCCGGCGCGGCTTTCACCTGCGGGATGGCGCCATGGTGGTCGATGGCGAGCGGGTGTGGCACGGCGCCGAGGCCATCGCCTGGCTCTGCGCGCGCATGACACCCAGCGCCGCCCTGCTGCGGGTGTTGGCGCCGTTGCTGGCCGATGGCGAGCGTGCCCGCGCGGTTTATCCGCTGTTGTTGCTCGCCCGCCGCCTGGCCCTTGGCCTGCGGGGGCTGCCAGTGGATCCGGAGAGGGGCGGTTGACCCCGTCCGCAGCCGGCTCACAGGCCAGCGAGGGACTGGAGAGCTGGCTGGCCGAACAGCAGGTGGCTCTCGCCTTCAGCACCTATCGCACGAACCGGCTTCTGCTGCTTGGCCGCGGCGAGACGGGGGGCCTGAGGATGCACGAGCGGCTGTTTGATCGGCCGATGGGCCTGTTCGCTGAGGGGGAGAGCCTCTGGATGGCCAGCCGCGCCCAGATCTGGCGGCTCGACAACCACCTCGCTGCGGGCCTGCGTCACGAGGGCGGCGATCGGCTGTATGTGCCGGCCTACTGCGCGGTCACCGGTGATGTGAACGCCCATGAGCTGGTGGTGCCCACCCACGGGCCCTGGGCGGGACAGACGCTCTTTGTGAACACAGCGTTCAGCTGCCTGGCAGGCCTGGAGCGGGGCAGCAGCTTCGCGCCGCGCTGGCAGCCCCCCTTCCTGAAGCACCTGGCGCCTGATGACGCCTGCCATCTCAACGGCGTGGCCCTGCAGGACGGCGCCCCCGCCTGGGCCACCGCCTGCGGCCATCACAGCGGGGCCTCCAGCTGGCGCAAGGACCGCCGCGCTGGGGGTGTGGTGCTCCATCTGCCCAGCGACAGCGTGGTGGCCACAGGCCTCTCGATGCCCCATTCGCCCCGTTGGCACCAGGACCGTCTGTGGCTGCTCAATTCCGGTGGCGGTGAGCTGGGATGGATTGGGCAGGGTCGTTTTCAGCCTCTCTGCGCCCTGCCCGGCTTCACCCGCGGGCTGGCCTTTGTGGGCAACTACGCGGTGGTGGGACTCTCCAAGCTGCGCTCGCCGCAGTTAACGGGCCTGGCTCTGGATGAGCGGCTGCCGGCGGAAGGCCATCCGGCCGGCCGCTGCGGCATGCGGGTGATCGATCTGGCCAGCGGAGAGATGCTCCACAGCCTCGATCTGCCGGAGCCGATCGATGAGCTGTGTGTTGTGGTGGCCCTGCCGGGGGTGCGCCAGCCGCGAGCGTTGGGGCTGCAAGGGGAGGAGATCGAATGTCTGCTGCGCCTCCCGGATCGGCCTGAGCAGGTGCGGGTGCGGCCTCTGGCGCCGAGCGGAAAGCCCCAGCAGGAGCCGAAGCCGCCCGTCTTTGGCCTGCCCCGCTCCAGTTTGCTCCAGGGGGCCGGGCCAGCGGCCCCGGCCGCACAAGCCCCCTCCTCCGAACCAGCCCCCGTCGCTGAACCGGCGATAGCCGCCGAAGCCCCCCCCGTTTCTGGGCAGGGCAACGCCCGGGAACCGGCCGTCGCTGTCGGGCTGGCCCCCTCCAGCCGATCCGCTGTTGCTGAGGCGCTGGTGCCTGATCCGGCTGAGGTGGCGGGTCCGATCCGCTATCAGCGGGTGTTTCACCTGACCCCCGCCAACCTTGCCCCCTATGCGGCCCTCACCTATCCATCCCTCGCCCCGGGCAGCTCTGCCTCGGAGCGAATCAGCGGTGAATTGCTGGGCCTCTCCGCCATGGCTGCTGGCGCCATGGTGGCCTTCGCGATCGCCGAGCGGGGCGCTGATGGTGGCGCCCGGCTGCTGTCGCTGATGGTGGCGCCAGCCTGGCGTCGTCGGGGGATCGGGACGGGCCTGCTGGCCCGGTTGATGGGCTTCCTCGCCTCAGAGGGGATCCCCTCCCTGAGCGTGCGCTATACGGCCACCTCCCTGACCAGGGCGGCTCTGGAGCCGATCCTGGCCCGGCTGGGCTGGGAGGCTCCCCACACCGACCACGTGCTGCTGGAGGGCCGCGCCGCCCAGCTGGCGACGGTCGGCTGGGCAGATCGCCAGCCGATCACGGCGCCCTACAGCCTGCTGCCCTGGGGACGCCTGAGGTCCGAGCAGCTCCAGGCCGCCGCCGCCCTGGAGGCCCCGGCGGAGCTGCTACCGCCCGCTATGAATCCACTCCTGCCTGACCCCCTGCTGTCCCTCGCCCTGCTGCATCACCAGGCGCCGGTGGGGTGGCTGCTGGCTCAGCGGAGCGGTCCCGGGGCGGTGCGCTACTCCAGCCTGTACCTGGCGAAAGCCCATCGCGGCCAGGGCAGGGCGCTGGCCATGCTGCACGAGGGCTTTCGCCGCCAGCACGCCGCCGCCCTCCCGATCGCCCATGCCGTCATCGATAGCCGCGACACAGCTCTGCTGCGGCTGTTGCGCCGCCATCTTGGTGCCCATCTGCGGGCTATCGGCCAGTCGCGGTTCAGCCAGAGCCCGCTGGCGGCCAGCCGGTGATCGCCAGGTCGCGATGGCCACCCCGAGCTCTGCCGCAACTTCGCTCCCCGAAAACCAAGGGACAGAGCCCCTCCCCTCATGGTAAACCAGCCAGAGTATGGCTATATGCCCTAAACTTACGCGGATTATTTACTAGGGGTAAGGTCTTGGCTTCTCTTCGATGCCTGGTTGCCCCTGACAGTCTTTCCCCCCTGAACCTGGCCCTCCAGCAGCTGGAGCTTCGCTTGTTGGGCTGGGCGTCGGATCAGCAGGCCTTCGCCGCGGTGCTCCTCCAGGCCTTTGGCGTGGAGGCTGGCGGCGAGGCTGCGGAAGATTTGCGCGCCACCCTGCTGGGCGCGGGGCTGGAGGTGGGGCTGGCGGTGCAGCCCCTGCCGGGGTTGCGCGGGGCCTATGCGGCGGCCAGCGGTTCTGCGGCCGAGTGCGTGTTGCTGGATGGCGCCTGGCTGGCGCTGGCCAGCGCGGATGAGCTTGAGGCGGTGTTGCTGGAGGAGCTGGGTCATGCGATGGATCAACGCCTGAGGGGGGCGATCGATAGCCTGGGCGATGAGGGTGAGCTCTTCTCCGCCCTGCTGCGAGGCGTCACGCCCAGTGCGGCCAGCGCCTGGGAAGATGATCACCACTGGATCGAGATTGCCGGGGAGCCGCGCTGGGTGGAAGCGGCCGATACCACAGCGGCCAGGGTGTTGCTCAGTGGCTTCCGCAACCCGGTCTTCGCTGGTTCCGCCAGCAGCGGCCTGCCATCTGTGGGCCTGAACGCCAGTCCAACTTTCGTGGACATCGATGGCGACGGTGATCTCGATGCCTTCATCGGCAACAGCGCCGGGTTGACGGTCTTCTTCCGCAACACGGGCAACGCCTCCTTCGCCAACTCCGCCACCCCCTTCGATTTGCCAGACGTGGGCAGCCGAGCCAGGCCGAGCTTTGTTGACATCGATAGCGATGGTGATCTCGATGCCTTTATCGGCAATTACGACGGCAGCACCTTCTTCTTCCGTAACACCGGCAGCAAAACCAACGCCGCTTTCGCAGCCGCATCCAGCGACTTTAGCCTCCCTGATGTGGGCATGGCTGCCGCACCCGGCTTTGCGGATATCGATGCCGATGGGGATCTCGATGCCTTCATTGGCAATTTTAACGGTGACATCCTCTTCCTTCGCAACACAGGCACCAAAACCATCGCTGCCTTCGCGGGCTCGTCCATTGGCTTTGCCCTGCCTAATCTGGGCTATGAAGCGACTCCAGCCCTTGCGGACATTGACGGCGACGGCGATCTCGATCTCTTCGTTGGAGGAGATAGCGGCAGTATAGTTTATTTCAAAAATACCGGCACTGCGACCAACGCTGCCTTCGCCGCGTCATCGATTGGTTTTGGTTTTCCCGATCTGGGCTACAACGCAAGCCCCACTTTCGCGGACCTCGACAGTGATGGCGATCTCGATTGCTTCATCGGAACGGGTGCCGGCGACACAGTGGTCTTCTCCAACGACGGCAACAGCGCCCTCAACTCCGCAAGCGCTGATGGCATCTATGGCTCCGGAGCAAGCCTCCTGCTCCAGGTGTCCTTCACGGATGTCGTTCATGTCACTGGCACGCCCAACCTGCAATTGGAAACGGGCAGCATCAAACGCACCGCCGCCTACATCAGCGGCAGCGGCAGCAACACCCTCAGCTTCATGTACACAGTCGTCGCCGGCGATGCATCGACCGATCTCGACGTCACCTCCAGCACGGCTCTTCAGCTCAACGGCGGCACGATCAAGGATGCCGCTGGCAACGACGCCCTCCTGACCCTGCCTGCGCCAGGCACAGCCGGATCGCTGGGGGCCAATGCCGCCCTGGTGGTTGATGCGATGGCTCCCATCCTCAGCGGCTCCAGTCCCGGCGATGGCGCCACAGGAGTGGTCGAGACCGGTCTGATTCAGCTGAACTTCTCGGAAGCCGTTCAGCCTGGCAGCGGCCTGATCAAACTGTGGCGCGCGGATGGGGAGTTGATCGAGTTTTTTGATGGAGCCAGCGCCAGCGGCAGCGCCGGTGGTTACGTGTCCTTCAGTGGCAGCTCCGTTCGCATTGTTCCCAGTCTCGATTTCGCCAGCTCCACCGCCTATTACCTCACGATTGCCGACACGGCCATTACCGATCTGTCGGGCAATACCTATGCCGGTATCCAAGACGCCACCGGCCTCAATTTCATCACCGGCGACAGCATTTGCCCCTCCGTCACGGATATCAGCAGCATCAGCTCGGCGGGTAGTTATGCCCCTGGCAGCGACATCACCCTGGCCATTCGCTTCTCCGAATTGGTCAGAGTGGTGCCGATCGGTGGTGTACCCAGCCTGCTGCTGGAAACTGGCAGCACCGATCGCAGCGCCACCTACCTCTCAGGCAGCGGCAGCGATACCCTCTACTTCACCTACACCGTTCAAAGCGGTGACAGCGCCGCCGATCTGTCGTACACCGCCACCGATGCCTTGCGGCTCAACGGCGGTAGCATCCGCGATGAGGCCGGCAATCCCGCCAATCTCACCCTGCCGGGTCCAGACAGCCCAGGGTCGCTGGGGTTCAATGCCTCCTTGTTGCTTGATGGCGTGGCGCCAGCAGTGACACGCTACGGCTCAACCAACACAGCCTTTGCGGCTGGCTCCGTTGTCTTTGGCCAGGGTGATGGGGTGATTTATGCCGCCAAACCCGCTGTGGCTGATATTGACGGAGATGGTGATTTCGATGTCTTTATCGGTGAGAATGAGGGTAATATTCTCTTCTATCAGAACAGCGGCACCCAAAGCAGTGCTGCCTTCGCGGCATCTGCCGTTGGTTTCAACCTGCCCGATGTGGGCTTCAACGCCAGTCCCGCATTCGCCGACATCGACACAGATGGCGATCTCGATGCCTTTATTGGCAATGAGGATGGCAATACTCTCTTCTTCCGGAATACTGGCACGCGATTCAACGCCGCTTTTGCGGCTTCTTCCGTCGGCTTCAACCTGTCCGATGTCGGCTCCAATGCCAGCCCAGCGTTCGTCGATATCGATGCTGACGGTGATCTCGATGCCCTGATCGGCAATCACGAGGGGAAAGTTGTCTTCTTCCGCAACAGCGGCACATCGACCAGTGCAGCCTTCACTGGCTCCTCCATCGGCGCCGGCCTGCCGGCTGTCGATTTCTACGCCAGCCCCAGCCTCGCGGACATTGACGGCGACGGTGACTTTGATGCCTTCGTCGGCAACGGTGACGGCAACAGCATCTTCTTCCGCAATACGGGCACCCCGGCCAGTCCAGCCTTCGCCGGAGGCTCGATCGCCTTCAATCTCCCCCGTGTGGGCAACCATGCCAGCCCCAGCCTTGCCGATATGGATGGCGATGGTGATCTGGACGCCTTCATCGGCACGATCTATGGCAACACCTTGTTCTTCCGCAATTCCGGCACGGCTGGCCTCTTCTCCCCCACCGCCAACGGAGGCCATGCGCTCGGATCGGTGATCACGATCCAGGTGCCATTCAGCGAGGATGTGATTGTTGAGAGCAATATCGGCAGTCCCCCCTTTCTGATGTTGGAAACGGGCAGTGTCGATCGCATTGCCAACTACAGCGGCGGCAGCGGCACCAACACACTCAGCTTCCCCTACATCGTTCAGAGCGGCGACAGTGCCGCGGATCTTGATGTCCTCTCCACCACGGCCCTGCAGCTCAATGGCGGCAAGATCCGCGAGGCGCTGGGCCACACCGCCACCCTCCTCCTGCCGGCGCCGGGAACCGTGGGCTCCCTGGGTGCCAATGCCGCCCTGGTGATTGATGGCCTGCAACCCACCGTCACCTCGCTCACCAGCACCACGGCCAACGGTCGCCATGGCCCCGGCAAGGTGATCACGGTTCAGGTGCGGTTCTCGGAAGTGGTCACGGTTCAGACCGGCAGCGCTGCCCCCACCCTGTTGCTGGAAACGGGAAACACCGATCGTCTCGCCACATACAGCGGCGGCAGCGGCAGCAACACCCTGGTGTTCAACTATACGGTTCAGGCCGGGGATGTCTCGGCGGACCTCGATGCGGCCTCCACCTCAGCACTGCAGCTCAATCAAGGCAGCATCAGCGACCTGGTGGGTAACAGCGCCAACCTCACCCTGCCGGCCCCGGGCGCGGCGGGATCGCTAGGGGCCAATGCCGCCCTGGCAATTGATGGCGTGGCGCCGGCGGTGACCGCATCTGGCCTCACTTCCTCCAATGCCAATGTCGTCCATGGCGTTGGCCAGGTGATCACGATCCTGGTGCCCTTCACCGAGGTCGTCAGTGTCGATACCACCAGTGGCTCACCCATCCTCTGGCTGGAAACCGGAACCACCGACCGCTTCGCCACCTATCTCAGTGGCAGTGGCACCAGCTTGCTCAGCTTCCAATACACGGTGCAGCCAGGGGATGCCTCCGCCGACCTCGATGTGACGTCGACGACCGCCCTGGATCTCAACGGCGCCACCATCGCCGACGCCGCCGGCAACCCCGCCCTCCTCACCCTGGCCGCTCCGGGAACCGTCGGATCCCTCGGCGCCAATGCCGCCCTGGTGATCGATTCCGCCGGCCCCGCCGTCACCGCGCTCACCTCCACCACCACCAACGGCACCTATGGCGTTGGCAGTGTGATCACCATCCTGGTGACGTTCAGCGAAACAGTCACTGTCAACATCGCGGGCGGCAGCCCCACCCTGCTGCTGGAAACCGGCGCGATTGATCGCACAGCCACCTATCAGGGCGGCAGCGGCACCAACACCCTCCGATTCCAATACACGGTGCAGAGCGGCGACAGCAGCGCGGATCTGGACGTCGTTTCCACCAGTGCGCTGCAGCTCAACGGGGCCAACATCCGTACTGGTCTCAACAATCCCGCCACTCTCACCCTGCCAGCGCCGGGCACAGCGGGATCGCTGGCTGCTAACGCCGCCCTGGTGGTGGATGCCGATGCGCCCGCAGTATCCCTCAGCGGTGCCCGCAACCCCGGCTTCGCCGGCTCCTCCCTTGCCTTCGCTCTTCCCAGTGTGAACGGTATCGCCAGACCTGCGCTTGTCGATATTGACGGGGATGGCGATCTGGACGCCTTCATCGGCAACTCCGCGGGCGACACATTTTTCTTCCGCAACAGCGGCACCCCGGCCAATGCGGCCTTTGCCGGCTCCTCCATCGGCTTCGGCCTGCCCTCCGTGACCGCCGTGTCCAGCCCCAGCCTGGTGGACATCGACGCCGATAGCGATCTTGACCTCTTCATCGGCGAGGTGACAGGCAAGACCCTGTTCTTCCGCAACACCGGCACAAAGCAGAACCCGGCCTTTGCGGCTTCTTCCCTTGCCTTCGGGATCCCTTCGGTGACCTCTTTCACCGCCCCGACATTCGTTGATATTGACGCCGATGGTGATTTCGATGCGTTCATTGGCGAAATTGACGGTAATACACGCTTCTATCGCAACAGCGGCTCCCCAACCAGGCCTGCCTTTGCCGGTTCGTCCATCGCCTTCGGTCTGGCGGATGTGGGCTTTTCCTCCGCACCCAGCTTTGCTGACATCGATGCTGATGGTGATTTTGATGCCTTTATCGGTAATATTTACGGCGAAATCATTTTCTTCCGCAATACTGGCAGCGCATCAAGACCTGCCTTTGCCGGTTCTTCCTTTGCCTTCGGACTCACTGATATCGGCTTCTTCTCCGCTCCAACGTTCGTCGACATCGACGCGGATGCTGATCTGGATGCCTTCATCGGTGACAGCGGAGGGAACACGCTCTTCTTCCGCAACACCGGCCTTGGTGGCTTGACCTCCCCCACTCCCAACGGCAGCTACGGCGTGGGCAGCATGATTACGATCCAGGTGCCGTTCACGAAACCTGTCACGGTCAACACCAGTGGCGGCACGCCCTCTCTGTTGCTGGAAACCGGCACTGTAGATCGCAAGGCCACCTACATCAGCGGCAGTGGCAGCAGCACCCTTCAATTTCTCTACACGGTGCAGAACGGAGACAGCTCTGCTGATCTGGATGTTGTCTCCAGCTCGGCTCTGCAGCTCAACGGAGGCACCATTCGTGACGCCAGAGGTGTCAGCGCGATGCTCACGCTCCCGACTCCAGGGACGATCGGATCCCTGTCGGCCACCTCTGTCCTGGTGATTGCAACCCAGGCGATCAGCTTGACCAGCTCCAATCCTCTGGATAATGCCATTGGCGTCAGCGAGAGCGCTAATCTCCAGCTCATCTTCTCCAAAACTGTGACGGCAGGCTCAGGCCTGATCGGCATCTTGAACGCGACCGGAGATCCGATCGAACTCTTTGAGGCCTCTAGCGGCATCGGCAGCTCTGGCGGCCGTGCGACGTTCAGCGGCAACACCCTCACCATCAATCCGTTTGCTGATCTACCCAGCAACACTTCCCTTTATCTCATCATTGCCGATACGGCTGTAATCGACGGGGCTGGCAATTTTTATGCCGGCTTCTCCAATCCCAATACCCTCAACTTCACCACCGGAGATAACCTCGTTCCCTCGGTCACGTCGATCAGCAGCGCCACCCCGAACGGCACTTTCGGCATGGGCGCCATGATCAACCTGAGAGTCCGCTTTTCCAAAGCGGTGACGGTGGATACCAGCAACGGTGCACCGTCGCTGTTGCTGGAAACGGGGTCCACGGATCGCACCGCCACCTATCTCTCCGGTAGCGGCACGGACACCCTCTCCTTCTCCTACAGCGTTCAGAGCGGCGACAGCAGCGCGGATCTGGATGTGGCGTCCAGCACAGCCCTGCAGCTCAACGGGGCGACCATTGTTGATGCCGCCGGCAATACCGCCAGCCTCACCCTGCCGGCACCCGCTGCCACCGGTTCGCTCGGGGCCGCCGCCGACCTGGAGATCGATGGCAGCAGCCCCCAAATTCTTGCGCTCACCACCGCCACGCCCACAGTGACGGAGGGCTCCAGCCTCAACGTCAAGCTCAACAGCTCCTACCTTGCCGCCGGGGCCACCCTCTACTGGAGCCTCTCTGGCCCCGGCATCACCGCCGCTGACTTCACGCCCTCCGTGCTCACCGGCAGCCTCAATCTGGGAAATGACCGCGCGGCCGTCTTCTCCCGCACGGTTGCCCTCGATGGAGTCAAAGAAGCCAATGAGGAGCTGAAACTGACGTTGTTCTCCGATGCGGCGCGCACCCTTCCCCTGGCCGGGGCCCAGATCACCCTCCGGGATCTCAGCCCGACCGGTCCGGCGGACGCCACCGATGACCGGGATCTGATCATCGGCACCAGCGGCAATGACACCATCAGCGGTGTGCCCGCCGGTTCTCTGCTCAATGGCCGAAGCAGTTGGGATACCCTCACGGGTAACGGTGGCAACGACCTCTTCATCCTTGGCAGCGCCAGAAGCATCTATTACGACGACGGCCAAAGCGCCCGCGTTGGCACCAACGATCTGGCGACCATCACCGATTTCAACAGCGGAGATCGCATCCAGCTCAAAGGAAGCGCCACCGATTATCGCCTGAGTAACGCTACTCTTTCCGGCACCAGCGGCACCCTCCTGTATTGGCGCACAACGGCTGGTGCTGGTTCGGTGGACGAAGCCATCGGCTTCCTTCAGGGACTGATCTCCCCATCTCTCTCTTTGACCAGTTCCAGCCAGTTTCTTTACGTCTAAGCAGCCAACTTCCTCGCTCCATCTGTCATCTGTCATCCCCGATCACCACCCCTTCTTCCATCATGCTCGTCCGAGATCGCCTGTTCGCTCCGCTAGCCCTTGTTCTCATCACTGCTGTCATTGCGTCTCCTCGGGACGCACGGGCCCTGACGGTGGTTTACAACAACATCACCTACGATCTGGAGATTTATAACGGCTCTTACGAGCATCAGACTTCCCTGTTTGCCACGCCAGCCAATGCTGGTCGCATGCCTTGGTGGGGGAATACGGCTTTAGCCGACGCTCTGGCGGGCCAGCTGGCCGACGGCCTCACGTCCCCCCCCTATCCGGCCTTTGGTCCGCTGTTTGCCACCAGCTTCGACAGCGCCAGTCCGGGTGAGGAGGTCACAGCCTCTGTCTTTGATCTCAGCAGCCTGGGGGGGCCGAGCGCGGTGCTCTCCTGGGGATATGACCGTGCCATCCCGCAAAGCTATGTCGTGGCAGCCACCGCTGTGCCTGTGCCCCTGCCGGTGGCCGCCGCTGTTGTGGTCCTTTCAGCGGAGAGACGGCTGCGTCGCCTCTCGGCCCGTCTGCGCCGGGGACGCCCCAGGCGCTGAGCCAAGTCTTTGCCTCGGCCTCTAAGACACCCCTCACCTGGTGGAGCACCCGTCGCCAGACGCGCTCCTGGAGAGTGTCGTTCTGGCCGACCGAGCAGCGGTGCACGGGGCGGCTTGCCTGGGTGTCGTGCCCGGGTCCAGTCCAGAAGGCCGGAGTGTAGACGTAAAGAATGATCACCCTTGCCGTTGCAGCCGTCAACTCCGGCTTGGATGGATGTTGCCCAGATGGAGTTGCCAATGCCTGTCTACAACGCATTTTCAGGGCTCAATGACAAGGGCTATGACTTGCCCAATCAAAACTGGCTGCCTGTTGGTCCAGCCTTCAAGCTCAATAAACTAGCGGATGCCACCGCCGTTGAGCTCGAATACTCCGGCGAGGTCTTAGCCGCCTCCATCACCAATGGGAATGGCATCTACTTTGTAATCAGGCTGAACAATAAACCTCCCACCTACCTTTCGCGCGGCAGCTTGAAGACGACCGATCTCCAATGCGAAATCTCTACAAAGAGTGTTTATGTTGGCTTGCCAAAAGGGATCTACACTGTTCAGATCTATGCGCAGGCTGCCAATGCGGGTTCCTCCGCCAAGGGAGTTGTGCTGGATCCTGGCGGCTGGGGGGAGGCCATCCTGGTGACGGAGCTTTGAGAGGGAGGGATCGCAGGCGGACCACCAGCCACCTACGATCCTCTTTCCCTGTGGCGAACGCTGGCTGGCAGATAGCAGCTAGTCTTCAGTCGGCACGACTCCGCTATGACTGTGTTGAAAAAAGTTCTCAACGTTGGCGGTAACAGCAAGGCAATTCGACTGCCACCGCACTATGCACAGTTTGAGCATGTGTTGCTGGATATTGACCCGCAAGGATCTCCTGACGTCGTGTGTGATGCCAGGCAACTGACCACGCTGGCTGCCGATCAGTTCGATGCCATCTATTGCTCCCATAACTTAGAGCATTACTACCGCCATGATGTGCCTAAGGTTTTAGCAGGCTTCTTGCATGTGGTGAAGAGCGGCGGCTTTGTCCACATCCGCGTGCCAGACCTCCAAGCTGTGATGAAGATGGCTGTGGAGAAAACCATGGATCTTGAAGACGTTCTCTATAAGTCTCCCGCGGGACCAATCATGGTATTGGATGTGATTTATGGATATAGTCTGGAAATTGAGCGCAGCGGTCAAGACTTCTTTGCCCATAAAACAGGCTTTACCCAAAAGTCGCTCTTGCGCATTCTCCAGGCCGCTGGTTTCAGGGAAGTTTATAGTGCTACCAGCAATCTTGAAATCCAGGCGATCGCCTTCAAGGGCACAGCTGATCCAGACGCCCTGGCCTTGTTCAACCTTCCTGCGTCCTGACAGCTGAGATGCTCGCCGGACAGAACCGCATGTGTCAGGGCGTGTCTAGGCCTGCAGGGACACCTCTCATGAACCCCGACCAGCACACCCTGCCCAAGGTCGGATTCGGCAACCTGATCGCTCTGTCGCTGCAGAAGGAAGCCCGGCAGCTGGGCTGCAGCGTCTTTGTGGATGACGACCTTGAACCCTATGCCCCCCCCTCGATCACTCTTATCCTGGCCAAGCGTCTCCATGTGGAGCGCTCGGAGCGGCCAGAACCGCGCATCAATCGCCTAATCCGTCTGGGTGGTTTTTGCGAACCCCGCCTTCTACAAAGCCCAGGCGATGCGGCCTTCGCTGTGGGACAGACCGCAGCTGATCGGCTGCGCTGAAAACACCTTGCTCGGCCGCGAGGTCGTCTGGAGCCGGTGCAGGCCCTGTGTTGCAGCAGGAACAGGGCATCGGCTGGGAGTTGCCCGTGGGCGCCAGAACGGCTCACTGCGGAAGCTGGCGTTCATAGGCCAACGGCGCAGCGGCCAAGAGGCTGCGGTGGAGGCGATGCTCTGCCACGACTCGGCGTACTACCAGGGCTGATTCAAACTTGCCACTCTGCGTTCATGTGCCCAGCAGCTCTGAGGAACTGAGTCCCGAGCTCATAGGGGTCTCAGCGTGGGACCTGCATCACAATCGTGGCCTGGCGCCTCTATCCAACCACTTTAAAGCAGCCCTGGGCGTATTACAGGCAGCAACGGCCTTTGGCAAAACCACTGTGGCAGCGGCGATGCTGGCCTGGCCTGGTCGGGTTGCTGACTGGCAGCGGAACAAACCTCATCTTGATTTAGGCAGAAAGCTCCGCTCGTGCTCTGGACCAATTCCAAGTTAAGGCTGGGCTTGCCTTCTGTTCTTGCCCGAGTGGCTCGGTTTGGGATTGGCGGGGCTTGCTGCCTAATCAAGAACCTCATTCACCTCGGCTGGGGGAATCGGGTGAGGCATTTGGCTATCCCCAAAGTGCCACCCGAGACTGCTGGATCGGCTCACATTTTCAGGCCCAATCGAATCGTTGTTCTCATGCTTGTTTCGCGTGAGATCTGTCAATCAGCCAGCCCGAATTGCCATCCATTCAGAAGCTGCCGATCGTCTCTACTCCTCAGGCCGCATGTGGCGGCATGGGCGGTAGTCCACCCCGGCCAGCTTGGAGGGGCAGCACCAAAGTGGCCCAGTGATCTGGACGTGCAGGGCGAGGGCGGCGTGCCCGGCGCAGGCCAAAGGCCACACGCACCACATTGGTGGTGTCCACCGGGCGGCTTATGGCAGCGCGGAGGGATCGGATGGAAACTTCATCGGGAGGAAGAACACCGTTGCCGTCCATAGGAATTGGGGGAGGGAAGGGCGTTTCCAGCTCAATCTGAGGAGCCTGATCTGAAAACATGTGCGGCTAATGATGCACGATCAGTCCCTGGCGGGGAAGTCGCCCTGCCCACTATGCGGCCACTTTCTCAACTGCCAACTCGGCGACGCTGGGGCAGGTGCACACCAGGTTGCGATCGCCAAAGGCGTTGTCGATCCTCGCCACCGCCGGCCAGATCTTGTTGCCCGCCTGCTGCGGGCCGGCGGGGAAGGCCGCGAGCTGGCGGGAATAGGGCCGATCCCACGCCTCCGCTGTGACGGTGGCCAGGGTGTGGGGGGCTTGCTTGAGGGGGTTGTTGTGGGGGTCTGCCTGGCCGGATTCGATCGCCTCGGCCTCGGCCCGGATCGCCGCCATCGCCTCGCAGAAGCGGTTGATCTCCGCCAGGCTTTCGCTCTCGGTGGGCTCCACCATCACCGTGCCAGCCACCGGCCAGCTCACGGTGGGGGCGTGGAAGCCGTAGTCCATCAGGCGCTTGGCCAGATCATCCACCTCCAGGCCGGCCGTGCGCTTGAGGGGGCGCAGATCGAGAATGCACTCGTGGGCCACCCGTCCCCCCACACCCCGGTAGAGCACGGGGAAGTGGCGATCAAGACGCTCGGCGATCACATTGGCCGCCAACAGCGCCACCAGGGAGGCCTGGCGCAACCCCTCGCCGCCCATCATGCGGATGTACATCCAGCTGATCGGCAGGATGCTGGCACTACCCCAGGGGGCGGCGGACACCGGACCGATGGCTGGACCATCACCAGGGCGTCCGGCCACAGCCACCAGCGGATGGGCAGGCAGGAAGGGCACCAGATGAGCCGCCACCCCGATCGGACCCACCCCGGGCCCGCCGCCGCCGTGGGGGATGCAGAAGGTTTTGTGCAGGTTGAGATGGCACACATCCGCTCCGTAGAGCCCCGGCTTGCAGAGGCCCACCTGAGCGTTGAGGTTGGCGCCGTCGAGATAAACCTGGCCGCCATGGGCGTGCGCCAGGGCACAGATCTGCTCGATCTCGGTCTCAAACACCCCGTGGGTGGAGGGATAGGTGACCATCAGGGCAGCCAAGCGGTCGGCATGGGCCAGGGCCTTCTGTTCCAGATCTGCCAGGTCGATGTTGCCCGCCTCGTCGCAGGCCACTGCCACCACCTCCATGCCCGCCATCACAGCGCTGGCGGGGTTGGTTCCATGGGCGCTAGTGGGAATCAGGCACACCGTGCGATGGGCGTCGCCACGGCTCTGGTGCCAGGCCCGAATCACCATCAAGCCCGCGTACTCCCCCTGGGAGCCGGCATTGGGCTGGAGGGAAACGCCGGCAAAGCCGGTGATCGCCCCCAGCCAGTTCTGCAGGTCAGCCACAAGCTGTTGGTAGCCCTGGCTCTGGGCGGCGGGGGCGAAGGGATGGAGCTGGTTGAAGCGGGCCCAGCTCACAGGCTGCAACTCCGCTGCCGCATTCAGCTTCATCGTGCAGCTCCCCAGGGGGATCATGCCGTGCACAAGGGAGAAATCCTTGCTCACCAGCCGCTGGATGTAGCGCAGCAGCTCGGTCTCGCTGCGGTGCGCGTGAAAGACGCTCTGGCGCAGCCAGGCCCCGCGCCTCAGGGGCAGACCCGGCAGAAGGCGGTCGAGGCAGGCGGCACCCTCCAGCTCTTGGAGCGCGCGGTGCAGGCTGACGATGGCGGTCGCCGCCTGGTGGGCATCGGGGGCCAGGGCGCTGAGCAGCCGCTCCAGCTCCTTGGGCGTGGTCAGTTCATCCAGGCTGATCGCCAGGCCACCGTCGCAGCCGCGGCCATCAACGCCCCAGCGCAGGTTGAAGCCCGCCGCCTCTGCCCGATCCACCAGGATTTGGGCCCGCGGCGTGCGCAGCACAAGGGTGTCAAAGGCGGCGGTGTCCTCCGCAGGCAGGCCGAGCTCCTGGAGGGCGGCCGCCAGGGCCAAGCGGTGGTGCAGGATCCGTTCGGCGATGGCCCGCAGGCCTTCGGGACCGTGATGCACGGCATAGAAGCTGGCCATCACCGCCAGAAGCACCTGGGCAGTGCAGATGTTGCTGGTGGCCTTATCGCGACGAATGTGCTGCTCCCGCGTTTGCAGGGCCAGGCGCAGGGCCGGGTTGCCCTCCGCGTCACGGGATTGACCCACCAGGCGGCCGGGGATGTGGCGCTTGTAAGCGTCAAGGGTGGCGAAGAACGCGGCATGGGGGCCGCCAAAGCCCATGGGCACCCCGTAGCGCTGCAGGCTGCCGACAGCAATGTCGGCCCCCAGGTCGCCCACCGGCGCCAGGAGCACCTGGGCCAGGGGATCCACAGCCACGGTGCTGATCACCCCGGCGGCGCGGCTGGCGGCCAGCAGGTTGGAGGGATCCCAGAGGCGGCCCTCGACGCCAGGGAGCTGAATGAGCACACCGAACACGTCGTCAGCCAGGCCCGCGTCGGGATCGCTTGCCAGGGCTTCGGCATCAACGCTCTCCAGCGCGATTCCGAGGGGCTCGGCACGGGTTTGCAGCACCGCCAGGGTTTGGGGAAACACCTGCTGATCCACCAGGAAGCGGTGGGCGTTGGGGCGTCGGCAGACATTGAGGGCCATGGCCATGGCCTCCGCCGCCGCCGTGGCCTCATCCAACAGAGAAGCGTTGGCAATCGGCAGGCCGGTGAGCTCGCTCACCAGGGTCTGGTAATTCAGCAGGGCTTCCAGCCGACCCTGGGCGATCTCCGCCTGGTAGGGGGTGTAAGCGGTGTACCAACAGGGGTTTTCCAGCACATGGCGCTGAATCAGGGCGGGCGTGGCCGTGCCGTAATAGCCCAGGCCAATCAGGCTGCGATGGGTGCTGTTGCGCCCGGCGATCTCCGCCAGTTCAGCGAGGGCCTCGGCTTCACTGACCGCTTCTGGCAAGCCTTCCACGGCGGCCTCCGGGGTCAGCAGAATCGCGGGGGGCACCACCTCCCGGGCCAGGTCGGCCAAAGAGGAGAGCCCCAGTTCCGCGAGCATCTGCCGTTGGTCGTCGGCACCAGGACCGACATGCCTGCGCAGGAAAGAGGCCACCACAAGCACACCAAAAAAGTTGTGTGATCTTAAAGACTTTGTGCTGGCCTCCGCTCTGGCGGATGCCGGACCTTCAGGCGCCCTCCACCTTGCGGCGGTAGTCCTCCGCCTCCATCAGCGCCTCCAGCTCCTCGGGGGCGCCGGGGCGCACCAGCAGCAACCAGCCCTCGCCGTAGGGATCGTTCTGCAGCTCCTCCGGGCTGCTGAGTACAGCCTCGTTGCGGGCTTCCACCACACCGCTGACGGGGGAGATGAGATCTTCCACCGCCTTCACCGATTCCACGCTGCCAAAGCTCTTGCCCTTGCTGAGGGATGCCCCGACCTCCGGCAGCTCCACAAAGACGATGTCGCCCAGTTGATCCACCGCGAACGCACTGATCCCCAGGCGAGCCAGATCCCCCTCGCTTCGCACGTATTCATGGCTGTCGGAGTAGCGGCAGTCGTCGGGAAAGCTGAGCGCCATGGGGAGCGGGCTGGGTGCATCCAGTTTGTCAGGGGGGAGAGGCCAGCAGGGTGGTCAGGGCCCGCTCCAGGGCGATCGCCCCATGGGCATGGTGGGTGCCCCCCTGCACATAGAGCACCCAGGGGTCGCGCAAGGGGGCGTCGGCGGAGAATTCGCTTGTGCTCCCATCGATGAAGGTGCCCCCCGCCATCACCAGCTCCGAGGCGTAGCCAGGCATGGGGGCGGGCACGGGTACCAGATGGCTGTCCACCGGCGAGGCGCCCTGAAAGGCCAGACAGACCCTGCGCAAGGCGGCCGCCCCGCCCAGCCGCACGGCCTGGATGAGGTCGCTGCGCTCCGCGCCGGGGCGGGGCTGCACCGCGTAGCCCAGGCTCTGGAAGGTCTGGGCCACCAGCTCGGCGCTGATCAGGGCCTCCGCCACCATCTGGGGGGCCAGGAACAGGCCTTGATACAAGAGGCGGTGCAGATCGAAGCCCGTGCCTCCCTCGCTGCCGATGCCCGGCGCGGTGAGGCGGCAGCAGGCCATCTCCACCAGCTCGCGCCGCCCTGCCAGATAGCCGCCGCTGGGGGCGATGGTGCCGCCTGGATTCTTGATCAACGAGCCGGCCACCAAATCGGCCCCGACCGCCGGGGGTTCCTCCGCCTGCACGAATTCGCCATAACAGTTGTCAACGAAGCAGACACAGTCGGGCTGGAGCTCCTTCACCCGCTCGCAGAGTCGCCCGATGGCGGCCACGCCGAGGGAGGGGCGCCAGCTGTAGCCGCAGCTGCGCTGAATGTGCACCAGGCGGGTGGGCTGGCAGAGGGCATCGGCGAGGGCGTCTTCATCCACCGCGCCGCCGGCCGTCAGGGGAAGCACATCCGTGTGGATGCCGAATTCCTGGAGCGACCCCATCCCGGAGCCGCGCAGGCCGATCACCTCCTCTAAGGTGTCGTAGGGCGCTCCGGTGAGAATCAGCAGGCGATCGCCCGGCCGCAGCACGCCGAAGAGGGCCGCGGCAATGGCATGGGTGCCGCTGACGAATTGCAGGCGCACCGCAGCGGCCTCCGCCCCCATCACCCGGGCGAAGACTCGATCCAGGGTGTCGCGGCCGAGGTCGCCATGGCCGTAGCCGCTCACCGAGGCGAAGTGATGGCTGCCGACGCGCTCCGCCGCGAAGGCGTCGAGCACCCGCTCCAGCCGGGGGCGCACCCCCGCGGTGTGGCGGCGGGCCAGGGGCTGGATGGCCTCCAGGGCGGCGGCAACGGTCTCGACGGCCTGTGTTGTCGGAGCGATGGAAGCAACCATGGAGAGCCCGCGAGGTGGCGCTTCCAATGGTGCCTTCTGGCGCGGATCAGCCCGCCAGCTCCCGGCGGATGGCGGAGGCCAGATCGCTCACCCCCCCCGGCGGCACGGCCCGGGGGGGACGGGTCAGGTCTTGGGCCCGCTGGCGGAGCAGGGCGAGGAAACGCTCCGGGCCGAGCTCCTCTTCCCCGGCCACCCCGAGCTGGGCTAGGGTGCGCCGCAGATCCGGCAGTTCGGCGTCGAGTTCGGCCGCTGTGAAGTCCCGCTGGCCGGCCATCACCTCGGCGAAGCGGTCGCGGCGGGTGCGCTTGGTGACGGGGTAGGCGGCCAGAAGTTGGTCGCGGCATTGCCGCCAGGGGCGATTGGCAGTGAGGAGCTGGGCGAGAGCTTCGGAAAGTCCGGCGGCCTCCTCCTCCTGGATGGTGAGAGCGAAGGCGGCGGGGGTGGGGCGCACGCCCACGAACACCTCCAGCAGATCCCCCGGACCGAGCACCCGGCCGTTGCCATCGACCACCGGCAGGGCGGAGGCGGAGAGGGCCTCCACCAATTCAGGATGGCCCTTGAGCAAGGCGAAAGCCTGATCGGAATCGGGATCCAGATGGCCCTTGGGGGCCTGCTCCGCCAGCCAGCGGTTGATGCTCCCCAGGGCCAGGAACACCTCCGGCCCCGGGGAGGCGAGCTTGCCGTTGCGCAGCATCGAGAGCTGGGAGTTGTGCACGCGGCCCAGGTCAAGGGTCTCGGCCAGGGCGGGGAGAACCCTGTGAGACCAGCCGTTCCTGGCATGCCAGACCCGGATCAGGTGGGCGAAGCCGACCCGGCCAGTGGCAAGCGTGTCTCGAAAACCCAAGTGATCTTGATCCGTATTGCTATCATACTAAGCGAATGATCAGGAGTCGGTCCACAATGGCCGCTGCATCTCCCCCCGCCACCCCTTTGCCGATCCCTTTGCCCACCGCCTCCCGCCACACCCGTCGTGTGGCCGCCATCAGCGACGGCCCCCGCTCCGGAGCTCGGTCTCTCGCGCTCCATCAAGCCCGCCGGGGTGAAGACCAGATGCCCGCCACCCAAGGACGCCGCTGGGGCACCCTGGCCTTCATGGTCGTGGTGCACGGCCTCGCGCTGCTGGCCCTGCTGCCGCAATTCTGGAGCTGGCAGGCGGCGGCCACCCTGCTCGTGCTCTATTGGGTCACGGCCTGTCTGGGGGTGACGATCGGTTACCACCGCCTGCTGAGCCACCGTGCCTTCCAGGTGCCCCAATGGTTGGAGCGCTTCTTCGCCACCTGTGGCGCCCTCAGCTGCCAACACGGCCCGATCGACTGGGTGGGCCTGCATCGCCACCACCACAAATTTTCCGATACGGATGCGGATCACCACGACAGCAACAAGGGCTTCTGGTGGAGCCACATGCTCTGGATGTTTGACGAGATTCCGGCCCTGGCGGCCGTGCCTCGGCTCACCGGTGATCTGGCCCGCGACCCCTACTACCGGTGGCTGAACAAGTGGTTCCTCGGCCTGCAGGTGATGCTCGGGCTGTTCCTCTTCTGGTTGGGTACGGTAACCGGCGCGGGCGGCTGGGCCCTGGTGCTTTGGGGCATCCCTCTGCGGCTGGTGCTGGTGTACCACTGCACCTGGCTGGTGAATTCCGCCACCCACGCCTGGGGCCAGGTCAGCCATGACAGCGGCGATCGCTCCCGCAACAACCCCTGGGTGGCGGCCGTCACCTTCGGAGAGGGCTGGCACAACAACCACCATGCCTTCCCCCACTCCGCCCGCCACGGCTTCGGTCGGCAGATCGACCTCACCTGGTTGCACATCAACCTGATGCAAAGGCTGGGTCTGGCCACCCGGGTGCGGCTGCCCCGCACAGCCTCCGGGGCCTGAGGGCCCTGGCGTAGGGTGGGTGGTTCCTGTTCATTCCCGTACGAGGGTCGCCGTCATGGCCAAGCGCGTGCAAGTCGTTCTCCATGAGGACGTGTTGAGCCTGGGCAAGAACGGCGACCTTGTGGAGGTGGCCCCCGGTTACGCCCGCAACTTCCTGGTGCCCACCGGCAAGGCCGTGCCCGTCACGGCCGCCGTGCTGCGCCAGGTGGAGCACCGCCGGGCCAAGGAGGCCGAACGCCAGGCCGCCCTCAAGGCCGAGGCGGAAGCCTTCCGCACAGCCCTCAACACCATCGGTCGCTTCACGGTGAAGAAGCAAACCGGTGGGGATGACGTGCTCTTTGGCACCGTGACCAATGGCGATGTGGCCGAAGCGATCGAAAAGGCCACCAGCAAAACCGTCGACCGCCGCGACATCCTCGTGCCCGACATCCACCGCACTGGCTCCTACAAGGTGCAGGTGAAGCTCCATCCCGACGTGGCGGCGGAGATCAATCTGGAAGTGGTCAGCGGCTGAGCTTGAGGGAGCCGTTGGAGACGGAGCGGTGGTGAGGGAGCAGCGGAGGCCGTGGTAATCCTCCGCCTGACGCCATTCCGCACGCTTTAGCCCCTCAAAGCATCAAGTTCCGCACCGCAAACCTGTTTCAGATTCTCTGGCTTGTAGTTGCACTGGGGATCTTGCCAGCGCTCCTTAACGCTGACATGCAGATCATCCAAAGTGAAGTTGCTTGGCAATTGCCGCATTTTTTGGCCGAGTCGTGATTTGGCCACTGGAAAAGAAGATTTGGGCATGGGTTTGACTCCAAATATCATTTTGCCGTCTTCTTGGCCATATTCGACATTGTTCTCGTCCAG
>JBKDSV010000071.1:0-3624 GCA_046340795.1 Cyanobacteriota bacterium
GAGGATCGAGCAAGGAAAGTCCAAGATTCTTTGGCTTGCCGCTGTCGGAAGTATCCATTAAGGGCATTTCGAATGAAGGGGTGAACCTCAAGGTTCTGCTGCTGGCTCCAAGTGAAGCCACCACAACTTCAGCCATTGAGATTGAATTTCCTGTGAATCCAGCGGGGCAGATCAAGCTGAAGCCATCAAAAGTGAGCTATCAGTTCCACTCCTTTGATGCCTTGCCCTTTCCCCACGGTGGCTTGCCCGCGCAATTGACATGCCTGACGGGAGAGCTGTCTCTTCAGGCAAATTCGAATGGGAAACAGGAACTTCACTTGACACCCTCCGAAGAGACAAGCCTGGGTTTGTCCTTGGGGGTGTCGTGGCCTTGCATCGTTCCTGTACTCAAGGCCCATGGGGGTGGCTGGAGCAATCAGAGTCAACCGAGCACCAGAAAGCCCTTTTGGATGGAGACTTTCCAAGATCTTGGTAAGAAGCCACAGTTTTCCTGCCATTCCCTGCACCTCGAACACTGCACAACAGCAGGTTTTGAAGAAGAGGACTTTTCTCAAGCAGGTTTTCTGATTTGGACAACCACCCAACTACAATTTCACACCCTCTATGAACCAGAGAACCCCCAGCGCTTTGAGATTGAGGACCCATCCAGTTCGCTTGCTGAGGTAGATCTGCTGATCTCAAGACGAGCATTCGCCATATCGAGCTCGTTACAATCTGAGGGAGCCCGGCAAATCTTTTTAATTCGAGATCAACAGAATAACATCCGAGTTTGGCCCAAATCAGCCCAGCCCATTCCCACCACCACAGGTGTCATTCCCCATGGGCTTAAGCAGGTTCATGGGTCTTTGTTATTGCCCATCTCCATCTCCAACAGCCAACAGCATGGTCTCGCTATTGCTGTTTGGAACCAGAACACACTTGGGATTCTTACGTTTCCTTCAGGCGCTAGTGAGCCAAAGCGAACAGTTCTTGGCTTCGAAACCATTGTCAAAGTTCTCAGAATACCCAATCAGGAGAATCAGCTGATTGTCATCGACGCTCAGGGGATCCACTTGGCAAAGCTTCAGTTGGATGCAGCTGATGCGTCGATCTCTAAACAGTTGCTAGATGTCCGAGCGTTTACGTCGAATTGTTACATTATTGGCATCGACCGCTCGGTATTCCTTGTGGTTGATGACACAAGCACAGCCTTTGTCATCACTCCAGGGAATGATTCCTGGACCGCCACAATGATTCCCAACAGTAAAAATGCCATCCTGGTTCCGGAACTGGATATAAGAAATGACTCTGATGAGCGCTCAGACCCACGACTCTTTCTCGCTAAAGTCCAAGGTAGCTCCTCTGTGGTTCACCATTGGAGCTTACCTAAACCATCCGTCACTGCTGCGGACGTGCAGCCAGAGCTTTTCGCAACGATTGAATCTCCTGTGTCGGGAGGACTAAGCACGCCTCTGGGGCCTTGGTGGTTTGATTGGGAGGTTCAACCAACTCAGGCCAAGTTGCGCGTTTTCAGCCTTGACGACTGGGTGGAATGGGACGAGAAAGGATTACGCGCTGATGTACAGATGAAGGTCAGGAGGGCTCACGATCCACAAGATGAACATGGGAAGGTTCCTTTTGATCTGGTCAGCCGAATCAGCCGTGGCCATACGCTGGCCATGACGCATAGTTGTGAAGAAAGTTTTAGCCCCGCCTGGCCCCGCCAGGCCCAGGGCCAATACACCGCATTTTCCGTTCCATCCCACACCCCACAGTCTCACTGGACAAGAGGTTTCATCGTTCTTTGGCCGGAACTCCTGCATGACAACAACAGTGAGTCGATCGTGATGGCGGGAGCCTGGTTTCGAGAGAGCTGGCAAACCAAAAACCTGAAAATGACAGCCACGGAAACTGACTCAGAACAGAATTGGTCATGCCCGGTGGAGGGAACCCTGCATATACTTGAGGTTGATTGGTGGCAGAGCAACGAATGGAAACATGACATCACGATTACCGGCTCCTTGCAATCCAGTTGCTCCAATTGGTCGCTACAAGTCCATGAGCAAACATGGCAACACGACACGCCGATACTTGGGCTTTTGTTCTTGCAGCAAGGCGCAGGTGTAGATGTTCAGTTGCCTATGAGTCTTATTCCAAAAGGTCCACTGCAGATTGCTGGTGATCTTCCCATGATAGAGATCCAATCTGGGCTGTACTCGGTTAGTGAAGTTGCGAGCCTTTTGGGTTCCGTTGAGTTGACGGATATGAGCTTACCCAAGCCAGCTGGCGAGGGAGAGGACAGCTATGACATCCGGCCAGTCACCTTGGCTACCAAGAACCAGTGGTGCCGTCTCACTCCCGGTGCCAAAGAGAAGCTGGAATTAATGGACGTCAGCCCTGATGATCAGTTGCCTTTCTTGGATTTAGAAGCGCGATCTGAGCTTCCAAAGCAGCCTGTGGCCAGACCGCAACTCACCCACCGTCGTGTGTTCGGAGCACGCCTACGGTTTGGATCGAATGTAGTGCCCTTTCAGCCCATGATCACCAATGCCTGGAATGTGATTGGGAATGTTTACGATTGCAACGTCAACGTCGACTCTGAAAATCCCGATAACTTAACTGCTATTTCGAGATTCATGATTAACAATAAAGACCACTACCTTGAATTCACTCCACAAAACAGAAATCAACTCTGGAACGCTCAAGCTCGTGCTTTCAATCGCGATGATGAAAATCCCAATTGGAACTCAATCAACCCAGGCGATCACTTCACTGCCTGGACTCCTGCACAAAATGATTATACAGGAATCAAGCCAGCGCCGAAGCCGGTCGAGTTCAAATCATCTAAGTATATCGGTGCTCTGACTGCTCAGGCCGCTGACAATCTCTGGATGTTTCAGGAACCCTATTGGGTGTCTCTCTCTACTGGACAAGACAAGGTCTACCGCACCGAAAATGTGCTTGTTGTGGGCCGCTCGGAGAATACAGCTGATCCAGCTGTCCGCTGCTTGCGCAGCGTCACCGATGTCGTGGGCTCTTCCACTGACCGGGGGCTCGATCTAAACACACTCTGGAGTTTTTTGTTGGAGAGCGGCGTTTCTGGGCTTGTGGTTCAGCGCCTGTTCCAAGCGGCGGGGCCTCCTATCTACCGCTTTTCCCGGTCCCCTTTCTCCATCCCAGCTGGCGACATCAGCCTGGTGCCCCAATCTCCTCAATACCAAGGCGTTGAATCAAATACCACTGGAGCCCTTCTTCCGATCGTGCTCCAAGGACAACCACGCTCCACACAAACCTTACTGGCTCAATACGCACCTTCATTTGAGACCTCTTGCCCAGCGCTGCCGATTTTTTCAAGGGACTATCGACACGTGAGTGTTCAGCTGAAATCAAGTGAATTGAATTTGTCTGGTACCACCACCTGCTCCTCCCTCTTGCTGCAGGAATCGGTCTGCTACCCCGACCAGGCTCTCAATGATCCCTCAGAGCACACAGCGAGCTCGCCACTCCCACCGACATCGACGTTTTATCCGCTAGCCCTTGATCTGGTCTATGCCACTGACAAGCCAGGTGCCATGTTGAGCCATTCCCTGGATCTTCACCAGATGAGGGGTGATCAAATGGCGCATGGATTAAGGACCATGTTTG
>JBKDSV010000072.1:0-8245 GCA_046340795.1 Cyanobacteriota bacterium
ATGAAGATCCTCGGCATATCAGCCTATTATCACGACAGTGCGGCGGCCTTGATTGATGATGGAAACGTCATCGCTGCCGCGCAAGAGGAGCGCTTCACGCGCAAGAAACATGACGCCCGTTTCCCTCTGGAGGCGGCACGCTACTGTCTGGAAAGCCACAATCTAACCCTAGCGGATCTGGAAGCTGTTGTCTACTACGAGAAACCGCTTCTTACCTTCGAAAGGCTACTGGAAACCTACATCGGTGCCGCCCCAAGAGGTGGACGCTCTTTCGTTGCCGCCATGCAGGTTTGGCTAAAGGAAAAACTCTTCCTGAAATCAGAGATTCGCAAATCCCTCCGCCAACTCGCCAAGGAGATATCCTCCCCTGAGACAGCCAGTCCCTCGGAGGCCAACCCCGCGGCGATCCCCACGCTGTTGTTTTCGGAGCACCATCTCTCCCATGCGGGGGCGGCCTTTTATCCGAGCCCCTTTGAAAAAGCCGCCGTGCTCTGCATGGATGGCGTCGGGGAATGGGCCACAACCTCCGCCTGGATCGGCGAGGGAAACAGCCTGAAGCTCCTGTGGGAGATCCACTTTCCCCCTTCCCGTGGCCGGCTCTACTCCGCTTTCACGTCGTACTGCGGCTTTAAAGTCAATTCAGGCGAATACAAGCTGATGGGATTGGCTCCCTACGGCCAGCCAACCCATGTCGACACCATTCGCAAGCATCTGATTGACATCAAACCCGATGGCACCTTTCGCCTTGATCTGAGCTATTTCAAATTTCATCGCGGCTTCCGCATGACCAGCCGCCGCTTCCATGCCTTGTTTGGTCAACCCCCGCGCCAGGCCGAATCCCAACTCACGCAATTTCACATGGATCTGGCCGCCTCCATCCAGGTGGTCACCGAAGAGATCGTGTTGCGGCTGGCGCGCACCCTCCAGAAGGAAACCGGCGCCGAACATCTCTGTCTCGCCGGGGGGGTGGCCCTCAACTGCGTGGCCAATGGCAAGCTGCTGCGGGAGAAGATCTTTGAGCGGATCTGGATCCAACCCGCCTCGGGAGATGCCGGCTCGGCCCTTGGCGCGGCCCTGGTGGCCTGGCATCAGCACTTCGGGCAGCCACGCACACCACAGGCGCACGACGCCATGCGGGGCACCTATCTCGGCCCGCGGTTTTCCAACGAGGCGGTGCAGACTTGCCTGAAGACCATGCGGGCTCCCTTCCACAGCCTGGAGGACGCCCCCCTGTTTGAGCGGCTGGCAGAGCTGCTGGAGCAAGGGAAAGTCATCGGTTGGTTCAACGGCCCCATGGAATTCGGACCGCGCGCCTTGGGGGCGCGGTCGATCCTGGGGGATCCGCGCAGCGCCGAGATGCAGAGCGTAATGAATTTAAAAATTAAATACCGTGAAAGTTTCAGACCCTTTGCCCCGGCAATCCTGGAAGAGGCAGTGGCCAGTCAGTTTGACCTGGAGGTCAGCAGTCCCTACATGTTGTTGGTGGCTCCTGTGCGTGAAGAGCTGCGCCTGCCGCTGAGGGACGAGGAGAAGCATCTGTTTGGCATTGACAAGCTCAAACTGCCGCGTTCTTCCCTGCCAGCAATCACGCATGTGGATTATTCCGCCCGCGTGCAAACCGTGAGTCCCCGCACCAACCCCCGCTTCTACAACCTGCTCGTCGCCTTCCGCCGACGGACGGGTTGTCCCACCCTGGTGAACACCTCCTTCAATGTCCGCGGCGAGCCGATTGTCTGCACACCGACCGACGCCTACCGCTGCTTCATGCGCACCGAAATGGACGTCCTGGTGATCGAGAATCAGTTGCTCCTCAAAGAGGAACAACCTCCGCAGACCAACAACGAGACCTGGCAAGAGACCTTCGAGCTCGACTGACCTCCTCCCCTCCATTCCCCCGTTCCCAGGCCATGGCCTCCCCTTCCCTCTCCACCCCCAGCAGGCGCCAGCTGCGGGAGTTTGGCCTGTTGATCGGGATTGTCTTCCCGGTGCTGCTGGGCTGGCTGCTCCCCGCGTTGCACAGTCACCCCTTCCGCGCCTGGACCCTCTGGATCGGCCTGCCCGCCCTGGTGCTGGGTCTGACCTGGCCCCGGGCTCTGGCCTGGCCCTATCGGGGCTGGATGGCCCTGGGCCACGCCCTGGGCTGGATCAACAGCCATCTCCTTCTTGGCCTGGTGTTTTTGCTGGTGCTCCAGCCCATCGCTGCGGCGATGCGCCTGCTGGGCCATGATCCCCTGCGGCGCCGGCGCAACACGGAGGAGAGTTATCGGGAAAAGCCAGCCCATGCCACAACAGACATGCGCAAGATCTTCTGAATTCGCCCCGCCAGCACCGCCTCTTCGCCCGCCGAGCCCCCATGGAAGCACTGCTTGATCTCGCTAAAGACATCTGGGACTTTCTCAAGGTGCGCAAGAAGTTTTGGTTGGCGCCATTGATCATTACCATTGTCTTGATGGGAGCGTTGCTTGTTCTCACTCATGGCACTGTTGTCGCTCCATTTATCTATTCTATTTTCTGATTTTTCTGTCGCGCTTGCCTCAATAATGTACCTGCCACGGCCAGCGATCCGGAATGCAGAAAAAGGCATCATCGCTGCCGCATGCCAGTGCGCCTGAGGGCAGAATGCGAATGAAGAGCCAGGCGTGAAGGGTCACCAGCAAGGCGGGCCAGAGCCAGGGGAGGCTGTGGTAACGCACCAGCCAGGCCAGGAAAACAATCAACAGAAAAAAGCCCACTCCATCGCTTAGGCGGAAGGCGATGGATGCCAACCATTCCCTGGCTACTGCCCCTTGCAGAAGCCCATAGAGGCCAGCAAAAAGCAGCAACAGGCGGCTGAGCGGGCAACGCAGCAGGTGCCCCGGCCCGAGCCGGCGCTGCCAGCAGGCTCCCGCCAGCCCAAGGGCCATGGCCCACTGCAGATGGCGCACTTCGGGCAACAGCGAATAGCTGCTGAAAAACCTGCCCACAGAGGCATACAGCGCCAGTTTCTGCAGGGCAACGGGAACCACCACCACCAGCACCAGCACCACGGGGGGAAGGAGCAGCCACAACCAGCGTCGTCGTGAGGAGGCCAACAACCGGGAGGCGCCAGAGCCCACCAACAGGGGCGACAGGGCCAGGGCCAGGGAAAACGGGAAGGTGGTGTGGCTGAGGGCGGCGCCAATGACGCTCACCACCACCATCGGCTTGCGCACCGGGTGGAGACCCGACAGCCGCAGAAAGAGCGGCAGCAGCAGCAGCGTGGAGAGCGCCTGGCGGGTGATGCCGTTCTGCAGAAAGCTGCGCAGCAGGGGACTGCACGTCAGCAACAGAGCCCACCACCCCCCCCAAGACAGCACCCGCCAGAGGTGGGCCAGGCGCAGCAGCGAGGCCGCGTAGGCGCAGGCCACCAGGCCATGGATGAGGGCCATGCGATAGGGAAGAGGAACAATCAACGGACCGATCAGCCACCACAACGGCTCTCCAATGGTTCCGCCGGCACGATCCACGGCAAACAAATGGCTGAGCTTGGTGGTATCACTGGTCCCCCAAGTGGCGAGGGTGAACAACAGCAGGGTCAGGATCAGGAAGCCAGCAACGCCCGTCCACCACAGGCGCCGCCAGGCACGACGAGCGCAAAGATCCATCCCGGCCGCCACAATCACCTGGCCTGAGGCCAGAGCGGCCAGCAGGGCGGGAGCCGCAGTGACTTGATCCACGCGATAGGGAGAAGCGGTGGGAAAGGCTGCGGCGAGCAACGGTAAAAGGGGAATGTCAGCACTCAGCACGCGAGATCAAGCAAGCGGAGAGGCACAACCTAAAACCGTGAGCCACAGGAGATGAAAGAGGGATTGAGCCAAAAGAAAACAGCCAGTCCATCAATAACTCCCCCAGCCGCACGGCTTTCTCCACAAGGGCGGCTGCGATAATTGCCTCCTCTTTTTCTCTGCCGTTGTCGTCCCTCACCCGCTGCCTCTTGGAGGAGGCCGCCGCCATCGCCGCCGCCGCCACGCGGCTCGACAGCAGCCAGGTGGAGGCGGCCCTGAGTCTGTTGGAGGGCTGCGCGGAGCGGCGGGCCAAGCTGGTGATCACCGGCGTGGGCAAGAGCGGTATCGTGGCGCGCAAGATTGCCGCCACCTTCGCCTCCATTGGCTTGATGGCCATCTACCTCAGCCCTCTGGATGCCCTGCACGGAGATCTGGGGGTGGTGGCCCCGGATGATGTCGCCCTGGTGCTTTCCAACAGCGGCGAAACCCAGGAACTGCTGGAGATCCTGCCCCATCTGCGCCGCCGCGGCACGGCGATCATCGCCCTGGTGGGCCGAATCGACTCCAGCCTGGGGCGGGGGTGCGAGGTGGTGTTGGACGGGTCGGTGGATCGGGAGGTCTGCCCCCTCAACCTGGCTCCCACCGCCAGCACGGCGGTGGCCATGGCCATCGGCGACGCCCTGGCGGCGGGGTGGATGGAGCGGCGGGGGATCTCACCCCAGGAGTTTGCCCTCAACCATCCGGCGGGCTCCCTCGGCAAGCAGCTCACCCTCACCGCCGCCGATCTGATGGTGCCCGTGGCCCGGTTGGCGCCCCTGGCCGCCGCCACTCCCCTGCCCGATGTGATCGGCCACCTCACAGCTGACGGCGTCGGCGCCTGCTGGGTGGCCCGCGATGAGGACAAGCAACGGCTCTGGGGACTGATCACCGATGGGGATCTGCGCCGCGCCCTCCAGAGCCATCCGCCCCAGGAGTGGCACCACCTCAGCGCCCGCGACCTGATGACGGCTGATCCGATCACGATCGCCGGCGACCTCCTCGCCATTGAGGCACTGGAAACCATGGAGCGCAACCGGCGCAAGGCCATTGGCGTTCTGCCGGTGGTGGCGGAGGGGGCGCGCATGCAGGGGCTCCTGCGCCTGCATGACCTGGTGCGGGCGGGCCTGGCCTGAGCTCCGGCCGCGCACCGGGCCCACCCTTTGCTCAACTGCCGGGGGTGCCATCGATCCGGGAGGCCAGGATCCGGGCCTGCTCCAGTTGTGCCGCCGTGTCGACCGAGAGAAAATCGCCGCTCACCGCAAAGGTGCCGATGCCGATGCCCGCCTCCAGCAGCCGCAGCTGCTCCAACTTCTCGATGTGCTCCAGCGGAGAGGGCGGCAGGGACGACCAGCGCGCCAGCACATCCGCCCGGTATCCGTACAGCCCCACATGGCCCCAGAAGGGCGCATGGGCATGCCAGGCGTCGGGGTCCACGCCCCGCACGTGGGGGAGAGCGGAACGGGAGAAATAGAGAGCCCGGCCATCGGCGCTCACCAGGGTCTTCACCACGTTGGGGTTGTGCAGGGACTCCGCCCCCAGGCGGTAGATGGGAGTGAGCACCTCCGGGGTGGGGCTGCGGCGCTCGAATTCCGCAGCCATGGCATCGATCACCGCGGGATCGATGAAGGGCTGATCGCCCTGCACGTTCAAAATCACCGTTGGCGAGGCGGCGGCCGCACCCCTGCTGCCGACACCCCGGGCGGCGCCATCCGCCACGGCGATGGCCGTCAGCGGTTCCAGCGCCTCCGCCAACCGTTCGCTGCCCGAGGCGCAGGCCGATGAGGTGAGCAGGGCCGGAAACCCCCAGGTCGTGGCGGCCTCCATCAAGGCGGGGCTGTCGGTGCAGAGCACCACGGCGGTGGGGCGGCGGGCCAGGGCGCAGCGCTCCAACACGCGCCGCAGCATCGGCCGGCCGCCGATGTCCGCCATCACCTTGCCCGGCAAACGAGCGGAGTCGAGGCGCGCCGGCACCGCCACCACAAAGCGCATGGCTCCCCCCGTTCAAAAGGCGGAGCCTATCGCCGCTTCCCCCACCCAGACCTCGATCCGCCGCCAGGGCTCGGGCCCGTCAGCGGGCATGCTGGCCAGAGGGCTCGGGGCAGATCCCAAGGTGACGCGCGTTCCATCCCCAGTCACCGCCACTTGCCAAGACCCCGGTCCGAGCACGGCGGGACTGGCGGTGATCACGGTGGCGCACCACAGCGGCGGCGTGCTGCCAGCGCTGGCGGCGGATCTGTCCCGCCAGGGGGAGCCCCTTCCCCTCTGGCTGGTGGTGGACAACAGCCCGGAGACCAACCCCGTTGCACCAGAGACGCTGGTGCCGAGGCCGGGCGGAGGACGTCCTCGCCTGCGGCTCCTGCGGGGGGAGGAGGGGGATGGATTCGGCGTGGGTTGCAACCGGGCCCTGAGCTGGCTGGAGGCTCACGGTTGGGAGGGTTGGGTGTGGCTGCTCAACCCGGACACCGCCCTTCCCCGGGGGGATGAGCTGCGGTGCCTGGAGGCGGCCCTGGCCAAGGTCGACCCGCGCAGCCTGGTGGGCACCGCCGTGGACGATGGCCATGGGGGCCTGGAGGCAAGCGCCGGGTGGTTCACTCCTGGCCTGCGCTTTCGTTCCCGCCGCTTGGACAGCGGCGGCGGTGGCGCCGCGGAGCCGCAGCGCCTCGACTGGTTGAGCGGCTGCAGCCTGGCGTTGCGACCCAGTGCCCACACGCCTGCCGCCCGCTTTGATCCAGCCTTTCCCCTCTACTACGAAGACATGGATCTCTGCTTGCGGCTGGGCCGCGCCGGAGCCCCTGTGCTGTGGCTGCCCCAGCCCCGCGTCACCCATCGCCGCGGCCAGGGCAGCGGCAGCACCTCCCCCCGCCGCTGGCGGCTCTCCACCATCAGCTACCTCCGCTTTCTGCGACGGCACTCCCCCGGTTGGGTGCTGTGGGTGCGGAGCCTCCGGCTGCTGGCGGTGGCCACAGCCCGCTTTCCCCTCCAGCCAGGCCGCAGCCGGGCCGTGCTGGCGGGAGCCTTGGAGGCCTGCGAGGGGTTTCGGCAAAGCAATGGAAGGCCCGCGCGATGAGCACTCCCTGGGCTCTCTTCAACGGCAGTTACCTGAGCCGGCGGCCCACGGGCATCGGCGTGGTGGCCCGCGACCTGGTGGCGGCCCTGGATCCGGAGCGGGTGCCCTTGCTGGATCCCCTCGGCGGAGATCGACTCGGCAGCCTGCCCATTCCGTCCAACCTGTCGCCGGAACACGGTCGCCGCGGCCACCTGGCGCGCCTGCTCTGGACCCAAAACCAGCTGCCACGCCTGCTGAAGGCCAGCGGAGCGTCCCTGCTCCTCTCCCCCTTGCCGGAGGCACCCCTGCTGCGGGGAGTGCGCTCCGTGGTGCTCGCCCATGATCTCCTCCCCCTGCGCCATCCCCAACCCAGTCCCTTGCTGGCCTACCACCTGGCCTATGTGCCCTTGGTGCTGCATCGGGCCGTGCGGGTGCTGTGCAACTCCGAGGCCACGGCCCGGGAGGTGCGCCATCGGCTGGGGGTGCCAACGCGCCGGCTGGTGCCCATTCGCTTGGGGTTCGATCCGGGTCTGTTGCGCCCGCTGGGCCTGCGTCGAGAACCGTTCTTCCTGGTGCTGGGTCGTCACGACCCGCACAAGAACCTGGCCCGGGTGCTCCAGGCCTTCGCGGCCCTGCGGGATCCGGGCGGCGAGACGTGCCTGCGGCTCGTCGGGCCCCATGACGCGCGAACCACCCCGCACCTCCAGGCGCTTGCCGCGGAGCTGGGCATCGCCTCCCGCTGCGCCTGGCTCCCCTGGGTGAGTGACGCGGAGCGTCTGGAGCTGCTCAACCGTTGCCAGGCCCTGGTGCTGGTGAGCCTCTGGGAGGGCTTCGGGCTGCCGGCCCTGGAAGCCATGGCCTGCGGCACCCCGGTGATCGCCGCCCGGGCCGGCGCCCTGCCGGAGGTGGTGGGCGACGCGGCCCTCCTGGTCGATCCCCGCAACCCCGAGGCGATCGCTGCGGCCATGGCGCGGTTGGGGCGGGAGGCTGGCCTGGCCCGGGCCCTGGGCGAGGCGGGGCAGCGGCGGGCCAGCGAATTCCGCTGGGAGCGGACTGCCGCCGAGGTGCAGGCCGTGCTGCGGGAGCTGATCTGAGGGGTCGTCAGCCCTCAAGCCTCCACCAGGTGGATCAAGGGGTCCCGCGCGGCCTCTGTGGCCACCAGCTTGCGCAGGTGGGCATCCGCCGTCGGGGGCAGCGCCAGCACCAGCCGCACGCCCGGCGCCCGCAGCCGCAGCGCCGCCAGCAGCAGCAAACTCTCGCCCACGACCACGGTGCCGCGCCAGCGGGCCAACCAGGTCTCCGGGGCCTCTTCTGGCCGGCAGCGGTCCGCGCGGCCAGGAGTCGACCGCCAGGAGCGCTTGGCGACCACAGGATGGGGCACCAGGCACCAGGGCCGGGGGAAGCAGGACGCCCACGT
>JBKDSV010000073.1:0-6950 GCA_046340795.1 Cyanobacteriota bacterium
CAGGCTGCACAGACCACTCCAGCCCACAACACATCTGCAATCGAACGAAAGACTTGACAAGTCAATCGTCCGGATTCACCATGGCTACAAGAGATGCATCAGCATCTCCGGAATGACAAATCCATCATTCCACCCTGTTCACTCTCTGAATCAGGGCATTCGGACCTCGGGTTTTACACCACGCAAAGCGACGCGGCCCGGCAGACCCGTCTCGTCATTTGTGCCCAGCCAGGACGGTCCGCGTTCTTCAGCTCCATTTGCGGGACCTCAACTTGACGTTGAGGCAGCCCTGTCTGATCGAGCGGACAACTTTCCTGACACTGGGGAATCCCGGAGCATCTTTGCCAGCAACCCAGGTCCAATTGATTCACCAGAATGCACTGGCACGACCGTTGTCCGTCCGTCTGGATGCCGAAGAAAATGATGGCTGCCCTTTTACTCTCTGCACAAAAATCTAGCCCTTTTAAGTGCAGAGACAAGCGCTTTTCCTGTAACCGCTGAGTATCTCGACACTGCTATACCGTAACCCTCTGAACACCAACAAAATCAAGGGCACCTCGAAAAATCACTTTTGGCCTGCCGCGACTGGCCAGCGAGGTCAGTGACAGCAAGGGATTTGACTCCGGGAGGCGAGGAGGAGGCGGAATTTTTCGAGGTGCCCTCAAAGGGAAGACTGGGCTTCTCTTCTGTTCCTGCCCGAGTGGCTCGGTTTGGGATTGGCGGAGCTTGCTGCCGAATCAAGGAAGCTCTGGACAACCGGTCGCCGGTGGAAGCTGTCCCTTGCACCAGCTGGGAGCTCCGCACTCTCACAGGTGCCGCCGAGGGGTTTTCCAGAGCTTCCTCAAGAAACCGCATGTGTCAAGGCATGTTTAGGCCTGCAGGGACACTTCTAATGAACCCTGGGGGGGAGGGGACAGAGCAGCACGTCGGGCTGGCGAATTGTGCGCCAGCTCCCGCAAGGGGTGCTCACTTCCAAACCGATGCTGGCTTCCTGGGCATCAGGGCCCATGCTCTCCAGCCAGCCGATGGCGTCGGCCATGGCCTCATCAATGCTGTCGTAGAGGCCATCCAGGTGAGGATGAGGCTGTTGCAGGGAATCAATCAAGCGATAATCGCGTCGCTCCAAAGCACGCGTGCGCTTCTTGGTTCGACAGATGGGCAGGCCATTGGAAAGAAATGGTGGACCTTGGGAGGCGGAAGATGCGGCCATGGGCTCTCAACTGACGCCACATCCTTGAGCCCCGGCTTTGGATCTGTTGTCTTGCTGAACACCATTGCCTGTGACGAACCGTTCTTTTTTGTGTGCACCTGTGGCGGAATCTGGCTCCGCTGTAAGTTCATAGTTTAAATTTCTTCCAACTCGTGGTTGCTCAGCAGTCGAGTTGCGCCCTGTGGCTTGTGGCTTGTGGCTTGTGGCTTGTGCCCTGTGGCCATCCCCTCAGCTAAGCCGCCAGGTCGGTTCAAGCCGGTGTGTCATGGTCACAACCCCATGGCTCTCGCACTTCATACTTTTGCCTGGCTAAGTGTATCCGTTCAGGGGTTGGGATGACCATTAAAACACTAGCTCTAGCAATGGTTCCCGCCATTTTTAAGATAATTTTACTTCAATCAAGAAGGAGTTCTGGATGCTTCGATTGGATGGCTTCGGACTGCCAAAAGTCGTATGGGCACTACCGGTAGCGTCTCCATGCCGGTCAGACGCTACATCCGCCCCCTGAACGGTTACGGCTAAGTAGCCAGAGCAAAAAACTTCAACACACCAGCGACAACAACCCAAGCAGTCGCTGGCATACCGCACAGGTCATGTTACGTTTATTTGGTAGGGCTACTTAGACCACCAGTTGATTATCATTCCGTTGATCATCATTTGCCGAGGGGAATCCCCATCCGCTCGGGCACCTCACCCTCGCTCTGTCGTTCGCGGTGTTCTCGCCGCAACAGCGGCTGGGCATCGCTGAGCCCCCATCACAGGGCCAGACGTCTGCCTTCGCCTCGCACAGGGGACCGCGGGCGAAGAGAGGCCGCAATGCGATCCATCAAGTCCAACAGCGACACCGCCATGGGGTCAGGCCTGTCTCAGGCCGGGGCGCGTCTCCGGGGCCTTCCCTTCGCTGGCGGGGGGGTAGTGGCGGCCAGCCTCGCCGTGCTCACCACCCTCCACTACCTGCAACTCCCCAGTGGCTGGCTCCGTCGCGGTGTGGTGCACGTGGCGCCGCAGGGCATGGATGGCTTCCTCGGCCAGTCGCGACGCTTTGCCGTGCGCACCATCCAGCGGGCGGCCGACCTCGCTGAACCCGGAGAAACGATCCTGCTTTGGCCCGGCATCTATCGGGAGACGGTCCATCTGCGCCGGGGTGGACGCCCTGGCCAGCCCCTGGTGCTGCGTGCGGCCCTGCCGGGACAGGCGGTGATCAGTGGCGCGGCGGAGCCTGGCCTGATGGGGAGCTGGCGTTGGCTTTCCCGGGGCGGTGTTCTCTGGAGCACTCCCGTGGGCTGGCGCGTGGATGGCCTGCGCTGGCGAGGGCGCGCGGCCTATCGCAGCCAAAGCGTGTCCCACCTGCGCCGGATTTGCGCGCGGCGGGGCGCCTGGCCGGCCTTCCATTCCAGCGCACGGCAGTTGTGGCTCTGCCTGCCCGATGGCTCCCGGCCCCGGCAAGACCAGCTGGAGGTGCGCCGACCCATGCCCCTGCGCCTGCGCTCCGGGGGCCATCAGGTGGCCAGTCTCTGGATTGAGGCGCCCCATGTGGAGGTGAGGGATCTGCGCTTTGACTTTGCCGTGATGGCGGCGATTCAGCTCTGGGACACACACGATGTGCTCCTGGAGGGCAATCACTTCGTCGGCGCGGATGTGGCCATCAATGACAATCCTTCCGTGTATTGGCCGTGGAATATCACGGTGCGACGCAACTTCAGCACCTGTCAGCCCCTCTATGAATGGGCGCGAGAGGGCTGGCTGAGTTGGCGTGAACTGTATTCCTATTCCAACTGTTCCCTGCTCTGGCTGCGTGGCAGTGGGATTGTGGTGGAGGACAATGTCATCAGCCAGGCCGGGGACGGCCTCAAGCTCTCCCCTGAAGGCGGTGTCAACCGGGCTGCCCGCAATCTGATCGCAGAAACCACCGATGACGCCATCGAGCTCGACGGCGCCGCCCGCCACCTCAGCCTGCGGAACAATGTGATCGTCAACCCCTACGTTGCCCTGGCGGCGAGTCCGGTGCGGGAAGGACCTGTGTGGATCCAAGACAACACCGTGGTGCAGTTTCCTTCCGCCGCCCCAGCCGGTCACGGCGTGCTCTTGAAATTGATGGGAGGACCGATCCGGCGACTGACTCTGCGCGGCAATCGTTTTGTGGGGTTCCGGCTGGCCAATGGCCTGGCGGATTCACCCCTGAGCGCGACGCGGATTGAAGCCAACGGATTTGCCACGGTCGTCGACCGAGAGGATGGTTTGGCCCAGGTGGATCAGATCCACTGGCGGGCCAACCGCTATTGGCGCCTCAAGGGCGACCAGTGGCCGCAGGCGGAGCGCCGCCCCGCTGTCGTGGCGGCGGTGGGAGCACGGCCGATCGCGCTGGGACCGATCGGTCCGCCCTGGATGGATCTGGAGCGGGATCCGGCTGCGGCACCATTGCGGCCCATCCTGCGCAGCCCCTGGCTGCTTCGATGACCTCCCCCCTGCACCGCCTGGGCGCCGCCTTCGTCGCGAGCCTTCTGGGTAGCGCTGGGGCCCTCCTGGTGGCGGCGCTGCTGGCCGCAGGCCTGGGGCCCATCAGTGCAGATCAGCCGCTGGAGGGCCCGGAGCTGTGGGGATGGGGTGTGCGCTGGGCAGGCGTGATGGCGGTGGCTCTGGGATCCGGGGCGTCCGTGGGGGAGGCCCCCCCCGCAAGCCCGCGGGCGGTCGCGCGGGTGCTGGCGCGCACCGCTGGGGCGGTGTTGGCCCTGTGCCTGGGCGCGGCGGCGCTGGCGATCCTGGCCGTGCGTTTGGGGTTCTGGGGCCAAGACTGGGGGCTGCCGCACCGTTCCGGCCACGCCGCCCGCCTGGCCGCCCTTCAGCTGGCGGAGCTCAGTGGCCTGCCCGCCGCCGCTCTGGGCGGCGGGCTGCTTGTGCGGCAGCGCTGGGGAGGGCGCCATGAATGAGCGCATCTCGCGTCGGGCGTGGTGGCTGGATCAGGCCACCTGGCTTCTGGTCGTGGCTGTGATGGTCGCCCTGGCGCTGAACGGCCTGCCCTTCTGGGCACGGCGGGTGGGGCTGCTCGACCGGGCGGCCTACGCCCGGGACCTGGCCCTGTTTTGCGCCAAACCCCCGCCAGCCTGGTGGCTGCCCGCCACCTGCCGCCCCCATCGCCTCATCACCAGCGGCGCGCCGCCGCGGCTGGAGCGCATCCCTGTTGATCGCCTCTACCACCTCAGCCCCCTGGATCTTGGCTTGAAGCTGTCGCGCCAGGCCGTTCTGCCCCTGCTGCTGCTCGCTTCGGCGGGCCTGTCGCTTGTCGGCTGGTCCGATTCTCCAGCTCTTCCGACTCTGGCCCCCCTGGCGCCCCTGCTGCTCTCCAGCCTTTGCTCCGCCTGGATCAGCCTGCCGCTGGACGGGGGTCTGGCCACCATGGCGGCGGGTGCGGCCTCCCTGTGGCTTCCCCTGGCGGCCCTGGCGGCCTGGCTCACCACCCCTCGACGTCTGCGGATCCTGGCCGATGGGGCCGCGGCCCTGGTGCTGCTCCAACTGCCCTTCCTGGCGCTGGAGGCCATGCGCGGACTGCCGATGCCCTTCGGCGGACCCGCCAGTCCCTGGCTGCCCAGCCGCCTTTCGGCTCTGATGAACCAGCCCAACAGCCTGGGGGGGCTGCTGGCCGTCAGTGTGGCGCTGTGCCTCGCCGTTTCCCATCGCCCCTGGCAGCGCTGGCCGCTCCTGCTGTTGGCCCTGGCGATGGCGCTTCTGGCCCGCTCTGGCGCGGGGGTGGGGGCTCTGGTCCTGCTGGTGGCCTGGATGGGCTTCGGCCAGCGGCCACGGCGTGGACGACTGCTCTGCTTGGCCGGCGCCCTGGCCGCGTTGACGCTGGTGCTGCCCCAAGTGTTGGGGCGTCCGCAGTTGTATGGGTCGCCCATGGGGCGGGTAGAGCTTCTGCGGCAGTGGTGGACAAGGCCGCAGAGCCCGCTGGAGCGCTGGTTGGGCCATGGCTTGGCCAGCCAAAGCGACCCCCGGCGGATCATGGCGCTCCAAAGCCCCCCTGGCGAGCCAGCAGCGGGGATCGCGCCAGCGGGGCAGAGGCAGGGGAGGCGGCACAGGGGACCCGTTGGGGAAGGCCAGCCCCTGCTGCTCCTGGCCCAGGGGGGCGTGGTGGCCTTGGTGGCGTTCTATGGGCTGCTGGGCTGGTGCGCTTGGCGGGATCCCCCCCTGCGGCTGTTTTGGGGCGTGCTGCTGCTCATCAGCCTGACGTTGAATGTGACGGAGGTTTTTCCCTTGGGGATTTGGCTGGCGGTGGCAACCCGCCGCGCCCTCAGCGGCGGCTGGACGCCTGCCAACGGAGGCCGGCGGGATCGGGACGACGGCTCGGTGCAGCCAGGCCCCGACTCAAGCGGGCAGTGACCAGGGGTTGAGGCCCAGGTCGGCGCCGATGCGATGGGCGCAGGCGAAACCGCTGAAGGCCACCGCATTCAACCCCTGGCCGGGGAAACAGGAATCCCCCACGCAATAGAGGCCCGGCAGGCCCGTGCGGTTGAAGGGCATGGGCAGCAGGCCGGGCAGTCGCAGGGCCGGGATCGGACCATAGCTGCCGTCCCTTCGGCCGAGGAAGCGGCGATGGCTGCGGGGCGTGCCCACCTCCTGGTGGCGAATGGCTCCGGACAGGCCGGGCAGCAGAGCCTCCAGGCGAGCGATGAGCCGCTGGGCATCGGCGTGTTTTTTGGCCCGATAGGCCGAGGGAGCCAGTCCCTGCCAGGCCGCCATGGCGCTGGGGGTGAAGGTGTGCAGGACGTGGTGGCCGGCGGGGGCCAGGGAGGAATCGAGCAGGGTGGGCATGGAGACGAACACCGTGCCCTGTTCGGCATCCATGTCCTCCCACCGCTCCAGGAGCAGGTGGTGGCAGTGAAAGCCCTCGGGCACAACGGCCGCGTCGATGCCCAGGTGGAGCGAGAGAAAGGAGGCAGAGGGCTTGTAGCGCCGCCGCCAGGCCCGCTCCGCCGCCGGGGTGTGGGCGGCAGCGACCAGGGGATGGGCGGCGGCCTCTGCCCTGGTGGAGGCCGCGGGGCTGCTGGTGGCGGTGGCCGGCTCAGGGGTCGCGGCGAAGGTGTCCCAGCGGGTGGCGTTGCTGACCACGCGACGGGCGCGGATCTCCTCGCCGCTGGCCAGCCGCACTCCCACCGCTCTGCCCTCCTCGATCAACACCTGCGTGACGCGGGCCCGATAACGGATGGCACCGCCGTGGGCCTCCAAGCCTGCCACCAGGGTCTCGGCGATCACCCCGACGCCGCCCTTGGGGTAGTGGATGCCCCCAGCGTGGCGATCGGAGAACACCATGCCGGCATTGATCATCGGCGTGCGGTCGGCAGGCATGACGCTCCAGCAGAAGCACTCCATGTCGATGAAGCGCAGCAGGTCGGGGTCATGGATGTGGCGACGGGCCACATCGCCGACGTTCACCGGCAGCCAGCGGGCCAGGCCCAGGCAGGCCAGGGGTGCGCGAAAGAACACCTTGGCCAGATAGGCCGGATCCTCCAAGGACAGCAAAGGCATGGCATCCAGGCAGCGGAACACCTGCCAGCAGGTGTCGTAGAAGGCGCGGATGCCCTTGGCCTCGTGGGGAAAGAGGGCCGTGAGGCGGGCGACGAAGGTCTCGTAGTCGCGGTCCACCTCCACCTCCAGCCCACCGGGAAGGTGGTAGGCGAGCTGCACGGGGTCGGGCACGGTCTCGCAGCGCTGGTCCACATCCGCCAGGGCGCGGGTGAGCAGGTTG
>JBKDSV010000074.1:0-3449 GCA_046340795.1 Cyanobacteriota bacterium
AGGCGCCAGGCCACGATTGTGATTCAGGTCCCACGCTGAGACCCCTATGAGCTCGGGACTCAGTTCCTCAGAGCTGCCGGGCACACGAACGCAGAGTGGCAAGTTTGAATCAGCCCTGGCTGCAGACCATAGCGGGCCAGCTCCGGGATCAGCTCTCCGGCACTGCTGCCATCGAGTAGCGAGGCCAGCTCAGGTGCGGCACAGTCGGTCTTGGGCATGGTTCGTCTGGTTGAGGTAGGACTCGAACCAGGGAAACGGACCTGCCCACCCCTTGCAAGGCCAGCCGTGGGACCAGCCGACTGAGGTGTGCGGCCCACCCCGGCGACGCCGGGGTGGGGGTGCCGGGGGATTTACACCACTCGCCGGGACGCCAGCCGACATCGCCGTGTTGTCAACCAGCTGTTCCCCTTCACTGAACGGCTGGTTGCCTGTCACCAGCAGCAGGACTGCTTTGACGTGGCCAGATTGGCAAGCCACAATTGGCAGCCGAGTCCCATTCAGAGACCCCAATCAGGCCAAGGTTCAGGGCCGAAGAGCAGCAAGCATCCGGTGCAAGGATCAAGAGTCTGGCTGGGCCCCGCTGTGTAGAGCATCCGCCTGGATGAGCAGAGCTTGCAGATCCAGCTGACCCAGCAGCTCTTTAAGGACAGCCCGCTCCTGGTTTTCGCCTGTGGCATGGCAGTTTTGACAGATCGCCACACCTAACGCCGGCGCGTAGAGCGTCATCTGGGTGATGAATGCCGATCCACCGCTGGCTGTGGATTCGACCGACTCGCGCAAGGCTTTGCCGTCGCAGACAAGCGGATCCAAATTCTCTGCGCCACCGGGGATCTGAGCGATTGTCCAATCACGGATGGCCGCGCACAGCGACGTGACGTCCATCTGCAGGAAGAAATACCGGAACGCCGAGTCCGAGGGGGAACGCTTCAACGCGATCCCCAGTGAGGTGGTCAGAGCCGTGTGATGACGGTTGGCGAACCGCTCGAGATCACGAAGGCTCTTGCAACGGCTCAAGATGCCAAGCACCGCGACCAGAAGGAAGTACCAGGCAGGGATGCGGATGCCACGCCGCATGCGAGTGTCCGGGATGGCGCGCAGAAAGCTGATCAGATCCAGATGGGTTGGAGTGGCTGGAGTTTCGAGCACAGGGAAGGGGCAGTCCCATCAAGAACACCACAAACTGAAGCCTCGGACCAGAACTCTTGGGACACACTTTTAAGCAGCCCTGGCCTGCACGACCAGAAGCCGTTTTTCAACAGCGTCAAAGGGACAGGGCTGCTTAAAAGTGGTTGGATAGAGGCGCCAGGCCACGATTGTGATTCAGGTCCCACGCTGAGACCCCTATGAGCTCGAGACTCAGTTCCTCAGAGCTGCTGGGCACATGAACGCAGAGTGGCAAGTTTGAATCAGCCCTGGTCAAAGGGATGCTTGAGCGGACAGGTGTGCAAACGGCGAACGCCTCGCCTTGATCGTACGTTTAGGCAGCCCTTGCAGCAGAGGGCACTGTCGCGGTTTTCCAAATGTGCAGCTCCACAGGGCTGGCACCCACCTCAGACGTCTTGCATGAGGGCAGCTCGAAAAATCACTTTTAGCCTGCTGCGGCAGGCTAAAAGTGATCAATAACAGGAAGGGATTTCATTCCGCGAGGCCAGCAGGAAGAGAAATTTTTCAAGGTGCCCATAAGGTCTGTTGGTCAGCAGCCGGCCTTGACAGAGCTGCCCTGATCTGGCGCTTTTTCGGGAGGAAAGATCCTGTCTGTCATGCGCGAATCTGCGTTCAGGAGACATCGCGCTCAATGCAGGTGGAGCGCTTGAGGACGTCGCCAACACCCCCACCCTTCAGCCCTCCTCCGCCTGCCCGGCGGCGAGCAGTCCCTCGATCTGATCGAGGGCTTCATCCAGGGGTTCGATGGCCTGGGCCATGGCCGCGTCGCCCGCCTCGGAGCTGGGCCACTGGCGTTCCACCTGGCGCTGCAGGTGGCGCAGGCCACCGTCGATGCTCTCCAGCCGTGTGGAGAGCGATAACAGACGACCATCCCGCTCATCCATTCCCAAGCGCGCGGCCTCCAGGTTGCGGCGCAACTGCTCCACCAGCAGGGAGCGCTCCCGCCGCAGAGTGGTGGAGGTTTCGCGGCTGAGAACCTGCTCCTCCCGCCGCAACCGCTCAGCCAGGGCCTCCGCCGGTAGCAGCACGCCCCCGCCCGATTCGAGCAGAGGGCGCCGTTCCGCGATGCGCTCCGGCAGGGCCCGCAACCGTTCGCAGCAGAGCTCCACCTGCCCCAATCCCTCCAGATGGTCGGGGCTTTGAAAGCGGGCCAGGGCCTGCGTGCGCACAAGCGCGGCCTGGCCGGCCAGCTGGCGGCTGCGGGTCAGGGCCTCATCGATGCCAGCGCTCACCCGCCGATCCCGCAGCCGCGCCCGACCGCCCCAGCCGCGCCAGTGGCTCAGGGCCAAAGCCAGGGCCACCGCCAGCGGCAGAGCCAGCCAGAGAGGTAGGGAGGCCAGGCGGCTGAGCAGCACCAGGGCCAGGCCGGCGGCGGCCATGGCGGGCGGATCATCGAGGGGGTTGGGCCAGGCGGTGGGGGAAGCCATCACATCACGCGGAGGGAGCATCAAAACGTCAATTGCAGGTCATCGAGCCGACGGCGCACGCTGTCGACTGTGCCCTCCAGGAATTCGCCTCCGTTGCTCTCGGCGATGCGGCGCAGGGAATCGGCGTTGTAGTCACCGCGATTGCCGTAACCGATGGTGAACACGCCGATGCGCTCATCACCGCGGAACCCACTGCGCTCCAGCTCCGCCATCAGCGCCTCCTGACTGAGCGGCGAACCCGAGTCCTTGCCATCGGTGAGCACCACCACCGCCAGGATTTCCCCCGGACGGCGGGTCTGGCGCACCCAATCCCGGCCCGCCAGCACGGCGTCATGGAGCCGGGTGGCCCCATCCGCCCGCAATCCCGCCAAGAAGGCCGCGGCCTTGTCGCGATCCGCTCCGCCGCCGCGCACCACCACCGGCGGCTGCACAACGCTGTCGAAATCGATCAGAGCCACCACATCCCGGGGGCCGATCTGGTTGAGATAGGACTGCAGGCTCCGTTGCACCGCCGGCAGCTTCTCCCCCCCCATCGAACCGGAACTGTCGACCACCAGGGCCACGCGGGAGGGTTTTTTCACCAGATCGCGCCAGGTGCGCAGGATCTCCTCCACCACCTCCGGCCGCGGCGCCCGCAGGGAGTTGTAGGTGGCCTTGGGATCCACGCCAGCGGCGAGGGTCACCCGGCTGGCGGGCACGGCGGGATTGGCGGGCCGCAAGCCCTGCTCCGCCACCAGCCGTTGGATCGCCGGTTGCTGGAGACGATCGATCAGCCGCTGGGCGGCCTGCCGCTCCCGGGGCGACACCCAGGGGGCCTTGGGCAGGATCACCCGCATCGTGCTGGAGTAGGTGGAGGGT
>JBKDSV010000075.1:0-3149 GCA_046340795.1 Cyanobacteriota bacterium
TGACCTTGAGGCAGCCCTGTGTGGAAGCTGAGGATCAGGGCGCCTGTCCATCGGCAGACCCGTCGTCATTTGTGCCCAGCCAGGACGGTCCGCGTTCCTCAGCTCCATTTACGGGACCTCAACTTGAGCTTGAGACAGCCCGGGAGCTGCCCTTAAGTGATCCAACTAAATAAACATGACCCGAGCTCTAAGTAGGGTTTGCTGAATTTCGTGCGCGTGCATTTCAGGCTCGACAATGGCGGCGAGATCAGTCCGCACGAACAAGCGCCAACGACCTCACTTTTACCCTAAAGGTTGCCTAAGTAGCCCATAGAGGCGCTGGACGGCGCCAAGAAGCGCACATACAAAGCATCGCAAAGTACATAGACACAAAAAGAGTAAATAAAAGGCGCAGCAGCCTTAGGAACTTCTCGGCATTCATCACAAAGAATGTCATAGATATAACCGTTCTTGATGTTTCCATCAGCTTTGTCATGATGCGATCTAATCCATACTTTCGCTTGCTCGTTCCGATTATTCCCTCAATCACGGAACGCTTTCTCATGTCTGATTTGAACAGCTCTTGCTGCTCTGCTGTCTGCACTTCATCCTCTATCTGCTTCTTGCGTAGGCGGCCACTGAGTCTAATAGAATGGTCTGCGCAGAACTTCTTATTGCCTGATGTCATATAAATGGAGTCTGCACAGATTCGTTCCGGATAGTATCCTTGCTCTTCCTTGTATTTCTTGTCGCGGGCAATCAGGTCGCTTGCTTCATTGTAATTGTCCCAGCTGATCCGATCCACATTCACAAATCCATTGTCATCTGAGATTGAAATCTTGGCCCCGAACTCGGTCTTCTTGCCTGCCTTACCCCTCACGATTGGACGTACATGTGGTTTCGCTAGATTGACGATCCTGTCATCAATCCGTCTGACATCCTTGTTAAACATCTCCTGCTGCTGCCGGTAGACCTCACTGGTGACCAACAGCATGCGATAAAGCTGTGCTCCAAGGCCAGAAAGCCTTGCACCACAAGCGATCATGCCGTCAATCGACTTCAGGTTTTTCCTGAGCTCGTTGAGCTGAAAGCGCTTAGCTTCTTGGATCTCTTTTCGCCTGGGCTTTTGCATTTTGATGATCACTAGGAAACGATTATGGGCTTTGTCATGGTTGCAGCGCGGCTTTCTGGGGATCTTTGCCTCCAGCTTTTCGAATAACTTACTAATGATCTTTTCTGTTGATTCTCTCGCTTTGTCCAGCAGTCTCAAGTCCACAGGATAGGAGATGTCATCTGGCACGCAGGTTGCATCAAGGATAAGAGTTCCCCAGTTGCTTGAGGGCTGATTCAAACTTGCCACTCCGCGTTCATGTGCCCAGCAGCTCTGAGGAACTGAGTCCCGAGCTCACAGACAGGGCTGATTCAAACTTGCCGTCCTACGCCCGGGTGTCCAGCAGCTCCGAGGGCCCGAGTCCAGCGTTGACAGGGATCTCAGCGTGGAACCTAAATCACAATCGTGGTCCGGCGTCTCCATCCGACTACTTTGAAGCAGCCCTGAGCTCACAGGGGTCTCAGCGTGGGACCTGAATCACAATCATGGCCTGGCGCCTCTATCCAACCACTTTAAAGCAGCCCTGCCAGTTGCTTCCAGGCTCCAGCGTCGCTGGCGTCACACCAAGCTCAGCCTCAACGGTCGCAAGCCGCTTCCGTTCTTCTTGATCTGTTCCATCTTCCTGTTGGGATTCAGCCAGCAGTTCCTGAATCATCGTGATCCCGTTGGCCTTGGTCATGTCATTGCAGACCTTCATCAGGTCAGGGCCAATGCGCTTGCGAAAGTGCACCATCATTGATGGGTCAAACGGCTGGAGTGGCTGATAATCGCTCAATCCAATGAAAAATTGCAAATACGGTGATTCTGTGATCAGCGCCACTGTCTCCCGATCCGTCACGCCCAACCGTTGCTGGATATACACCGCTCCGAATGCCATCTGGAAGGGCTTAGCTGGGGCTCCTGTTTTGGCGTTGAAGTGGGGCGCATAGTGGCTTTCCAGTGACATCCACGGAATCAGCTTGTGGAGCAGAACCCAGCGGTTGTTGGCATCCAGCTTTCCACCAAAGGGCGAGTGAAACTCTTCAATCGATAGCTGACCAGTGTGCTGAAAAACGTACATTTGCGCGCCAGCGGTTTCTTCTAAGCCAGGAATGGCCGATTGCGTCCCATCCTAACGCGAGATTGACCCTGGAATCAAGTGTGGCGCAACGGATTTGGGTTGCTCAGCAAGCCCTACTTAGGCAACCATTAGGGTAAAAGTGAGGTCGTTGGCGCCTGTTCGTGCGGACTGATCTCGCCGCCATTGTCGAGCATGAAATGCACGCGAACGAAATTCAGCCAGCCCTAGGTAGAGCGATGTATTGACATCAACGTACAGAAAAGTCTTGCTGATTCACACTTATACTAGAGAAGAAGATCGTCTCTTTATTCCTTATTCTGCGCACCGTGAGAGCGTTTGTATTTGTTTCAGCAACAATGCCCAGCGAAGCGCTTCCTCCCATCGCGATTGGCCGCTACAATACAAAGTCACTTTGAGCCAACGCAAAAGCACCAGTCAACAATATAATCGCCTCTGCAGAAGCCAGATTAGTATCTGTATTAAGGGCTACATAAGTGACTCCACTGACAAGAAAACTCCTGACCTGAGCTGCAGAAGTAAACGCCGAACTTCCAATGAACATAAAGGCATCGTCAGCCAAAGTCGATACATCTGCATCAATGCCAGAAAGATCGATCCTGTCACTCTGCGCTGATTGGAAGTCAGTTATTCGGTCCCCACTGGCTTGGGTATTACCAGTCTCCTCTACCCTTTGGAACACAAAAGCATCTGCTCCAGCATTTCCTGTAAGAGTGTCCTGTCCAAGAGCGCCGATAATGACGTTGTTTCCGGCATTGCCAATAATCAGGTTCGCTTCCGCGTTCCCCGTTGCCGAGTGGTTGACACTGCCAAGTAACGCAAGGTTCTCGACAGAGAGTCCCAGCACATAGCTGATGGAGCTGCGCACCTCATCCGTTCCTGCCCCTGGAAGTTCCAGAACCACGTCGCCCACATTGTCGACCGTATAAGTGTCATTCCCAGCACCTCCGGTCATCGTGTCCGCTCCAGCTCCTCCATCGA
>JBKDSV010000076.1:0-33881 GCA_046340795.1 Cyanobacteriota bacterium
CCTCCCACGCCCCATGCCCCGCCGCACGGATTTGCGTCGCATCCTGCTGCTGGGCTCTGGGCCGATCGTGATCGGCCAGGCCTGCGAATTCGACTACTCCGGCACCCAGGCCTGCAAAGCCCTGCGCGCCGAGGGCTTTGAAGTGGTGCTGGTGAACTCCAATCCCGCCTCGATCATGACGGATCCGGATCTGGCGGACCGCACCTACATCGAACCCCTGACCCCCGAAGTGGTGGCCCGGGTGATCGAGAAGGAGCGCCCCCAGGCCCTGCTGCCCACCATGGGCGGCCAGACCGCCCTCAACCTGGCGGTGGCCCTGGCGGAGAACGGCACCCTGGCCCGCTTCGGTGTGGAGCTGATCGGGGCCAACCTGGAGGCCATCCGCAAGGCGGAAGACCGTCTGCTCTTCAAGGAGGCCATGGAACGCATCGGCGTCTCCGTCTGTCCGTCGGGAATCGCCAACACCCTGGACGAGGCGGAGGTTGTCGGTGACGCGATCGGCAGCTATCCGCGGGTGATTCGGCCCGCCTTCACCCTGGGGGGCTCCGGGGGAGGCATTGCCTACAACCCGGAGGAATTTCGGGCGATCTGCAAAAGCGGCCTGGAAGCCTCTCCCGTCTCCCAGATCTTGATCGAGCAATCCCTACTCGGCTGGAAGGAATTTGAGTTGGAGGTGATGCGTGACCACGCGGACAACGTGGTGATCGTCTGCTCCATCGAAAATCTCGACCCCATGGGGGTGCATACGGGCGATTCAATCACCGTGGCTCCCGCCCAAACTCTCACAGACAGGGAATATCAGCGTCTGCGCGATCAAGCGATTGCCATCATTCGGGAAATCGGGGTGGATACGGGCGGCAGCAACATTCAATTCGCCATCAATCCGGTCGATGGGGAGGTGGTGGTGATTGAAATGAATCCACGCGTCTCTCGCTCCTCCGCCCTGGCCAGCAAAGCCACAGGTTTCCCCATCGCCAAGATTGCCGCTCGCCTGGCCGTGGGCTATAGCCTTGACGAGATCATCAATGACATCACCGGGGCCACACCAGCTTGTTTTGAGCCCACCATCGACTATGTGGTGACCAAGATTCCCCGCTTCGCCTTTGAAAAATTCCGTGGCAGTCCTCCCGTTCTCACCACCTCGATGAAATCGGTGGGGGAGGCGATGGCGATCGGTCGCAGCTTTGAGGAGTCGTTCCAGAAGGCCCTGCGCTCTCTGGAAACGGGGCTGGCGGGATGGGGCTGCGACCGGCCGGAACCCCTGCCCGAGGCCAGCGAGCTCGACCGCCAGCTGCGCGTTCCCTCCCCGGAGCGGATCCTGGCCGTGCGGGCGGCCATGCGGGCGGGCCGGGATGATGCGGAGATTCATGCCCTGAGCGGCATTGACCCCTGGTTCCTGGCCAAGTTGAGGGGCCTGCTGACGGCGGAGCGGCGGCTTCTCAGCGGGCGCAACCTGGCTGATCTCGACGCTTCCGCCCTTCTGGAGCTCAAGCAGCTGGGATTCTCCGATCGGCAGCTGGCCTGGGCCACCGGCAGTGAGGAGCTGCTGGTGCGGCGTCACCGGCAGCGTCTGGGCGTGAACGCCGTTTTCAAGACGGTGGACACCTGTGCGGCGGAATTCGCCTCCAGCACCCCCTACCACTACGCCACCTACGAGCGGCCCCTGTTCCGCGTGGGCGAGGACGGATCCCTGGTGCGCCAACCTCCGGCGAATGAGGTGCGCCAGGAAAGCCGCCGCAAGGTGATGATCCTCGGCGGCGGTCCCAATCGCATCGGTCAGGGCATTGAGTTTGACTATTGCTGTTGCCATGCCTCCTTCGCCTTGCGCGATGCGGGCCTGGCCACGGTGATGGTGAACAGCAATCCAGAAACCGTCTCCACCGATTACGACACCAGCGACCGGCTCTACTTCGAACCCCTCACCCTGGAGGATGTGCTCAATGTGCTGGAGGCCGAGCGGCCCGAGGGGGTGATCGTGCAATTCGGCGGCCAGACGCCCCTCAAGCTGGCGATCCCCCTGATGCACTGGCTGGCGAGCGCGGAGGGGCGGGCGACAGGCAGTCAGCTCTGGGGCACCTCTCCCCTCTCCATTGACCGGGCCGAAGACCGGGAGCAATTTCAAGAGATTCTGCAGCGGCTCGACATCCGCCAGCCCCGCAATGGCCTGGCCCGCAGCGAAGGGGAGGCCCGCAGTGTGGCGGAACGGGTGGGTTATCCCGTTGTGGTGCGCCCCAGCTACGTGCTCGGCGGCCGGGCGATGGAGGTCGTCTACGACGAGGCGGAACTCAACCGCTACATGGCCGAAGCGGTGTCTGTGGAACCCGACCACCCGGTGTTGATCGATCAATTCCTGGAGAATGCGATCGAGGTGGATGTGGATGCCCTCTGTGATGGCACCGGCAGGGTGGTGATCGCCGGGCTGATGGAGCACATCGAGCCAGCGGGGGTGCATTCCGGCGATTCCGCCTGCAGCCTGCCGGCGGTGACGCTGGCGCCGGAGTGTCTGGCCACCATCCGCCGCTGGACCGCCGATCTGGCCCGCTCCCTGGAGGTGTGCGGCTTGATCAACCTGCAGTTTGCGGTGCGGAACGGGGTGGTGTTCATTCTCGAAGCCAATCCCCGCGCCTCCCGCACCGTGCCCTTCGTGGCCAAAGCCACCGGGGTGCCCCTGGCGAAAATCGCCAGCCGGCTGATGGCCGGCGCCACCCTGGCCGACCTCGGTCTGCTGGAGGAACCCCACCCCCCCCGGCTGGCGGTGAAGGAGGCCGTGCTCCCCTTCCAGCGCTTCCCCGGTTCGGACACCCTCTTGGGCCCCGAGATGCGCTCCACCGGAGAAGTGATGGGCATCGCCGCCAGCTTCGGCTTGGCCTACGCGAAGGCTGAATTGGCGGCGGGGGAGGCCCTGCCCACCTCCGGCACGGTGTTCCTCTCCACCCATGACAAGGACAAGCCGGCCCTGGTGCCCGTGGCACGGGAACTGGCCGCCAAGGGCTTCGCCCTGGTGGCCACCGTCGGCACCGCCGCCGCCCTCAGGGCCGAGGGGCTGGAGGTCGACGCCATTCTCAAGGTGCATGAGGGCCGCCCCAACATCGAAGACGCCATCCGCTCCGGCCAGATTCAGTTGGTGATCAACACCCCGGTGGGGCGCCAGGCCGCCCACGATGATCGCTACCTGCGCCGCGCCGCCCTGGAGTACGACGTGCCCACGGTCACCACCCTGGCTGGCGCTCGGGCCGCCGTGGAGGGCATCGCCGCCCTGCAGGAGCACCGCACCTTTGAGGTGACCGCCCTGCAGGACATCCATCTCCCCTGGCGTCAGCAGGGCTGAGGCTGGCCCGCCAGGGGCTCCAGAGGCGTTGCGCCACCAGCACAAAAGATGTGATCTTGCTCACGCGGGGCCTGGTGCGCGGCGGTCCACAGTGCGGCTGAACTGTGGTGGAGGACCATGGCCACCCGAATCACCGGGCGCCGGTGCGCTTTGGGGCTGTCGCTGCTTCTGCTGGCGAGCGGGACCGCCTTCGCCGATTCCATGGCCGGGAGGATCAGCGCGAACCTCGGCCCGCATGCCCCGAGCCCCGGTCCGCCTTCTCCCTCTCCCCAGCCCGGCCGCTCGGCGGGACGGGTCCCCAAGGCTGACCGCACGGCGCGCTTCCCGTTGCGTCGCGAGGGGGGAGGCACCCGGGGGGCCTGCGCCTCCCGGCTGGTGGCCCACCTCGTGCCGGAAACAGGGCAGCTGGACCCTGGAACGGCAGCCCTCATCGGCTTGATCGAGGGGGAAACGCCCGAGCCGGTGGCGCTCGTGCTCCGCCTGCCCGGGCGGGATTGGCTGTTGGCTCCACGGCGCATGGCCAGCCTGCGGCTGTTCCGGCTCCCCCAGCCGCTTGAAGAGGGCCTGTGGGAGAGCTTCCCGGCCTGCGATGGCCCGACGGAGCCCCAGGCCCCTCCCGCCAGAAGTCTGCTCCTGGGACCCGGAGAACGCTCTGTGGATCCCCTCTCCCAAGCGGCCCTGCTGCGCCTCTGGCGCAGCTGTGGCGCCACCCTGCCAACCGAGGCGGTGATCAGCGGCTGGAGCTACGGCCACCTCCTGGATCGCTTGCCGCAGCACCTGGCCGTGGTGTGCGAAGCCTTGTCTCAGTCCGCCCCCTCCGGGCCCTGAGGGTCGAGCAGTTCCCAGATCTCCTCCTGCCGTGCGCGACCGCTGAGGGTGTGGGGGCCCCAGGCTTGCCAGCGCAGAGCCAGGCAGGGCGCATCCCGCAGCAGGCCACGGGTGGCTCCCGAGAGCAGGATGCGGCACTGCGGAGAGCCTCTGGCGGGGTATGCCGCCAGGCCCGACTGTCGCAATCCGTCGATTCGGGAGGCGCAGTTGACCACATCGCCGATCACGCCATACTCCCAGCGGTTGTGGCTACCGATCGAACCCACCGACACCATGCCGCTGTGAAGCCCGAGCCGCAGCCGCACGGGGGGCTGATCGGCTCCCAGCAGCTGAGTGTTGAGAGAGCGCAACGCCTCGCGAATGGCCAGAGCGGCGCGCACAGCGGCGGTGGCATCCGCCTGTTCCCCCTGGCTCAGGGGCGCGCCGAACACGGCGAGCACCCCGTCGCCGGTGAACTTGTTCACCAATCCTCCTTCCTCCAGGATCGGGTGGACCAGGCATTCCATGACCTGGTTGAGCCAATGCAACAGGGGAGCCGGCTGGAGCCTCTCGGCCAACGCCGTGAACTGTTCGATGTCGGCGAACAACACGGTGACGCTCCGCTGTTGGGCCCGGAAGCGATCGCCGGCCAGGAGCACCTCCCGCTGGTTCCAGAGTTCCCGGACCACGGAGGGGGAGAGCGTCTGTCCAAGGAGATGCTCCAGTTGTTGGCGCTGGAGCTGTTGCTCCATGCCACGGCCGGTCAAGGCGGCGGTGGCCATGGTGATCAGGCCAGCCAAGGGCAGGGCCAGGCCCAGCCAAACCCCTCCCAGCCAGAGGGCGAGCCAGCCCGCGGACAGCCCAGCCACCCCTGCCAGAACCATGGCCTGAAGGCCGCGGCGAAGGCTGGACAGTCCTTCCCCCAACCCCACCCCGGCAGCGATGGCCCCGACCAGTAAAAGGGTGTTCACCCCGCTGGGGGCCGCCACCACGCCCAGCCGCTCACCCCGCTCCAGGGCCAGCAGGGCCGCCAGCCGGTGGGCGTGGACGTCGACGCCGGCCATGCGCTCCACGGTTGGCGACCAGGGCTGTCGACCAAAGGGCACCAGAAAAAAATCGCGCTGCGAAGGGGCGCGACTGCCGATCAGCACGATGGAGCCCCGCAGGCGCTCAGCCGGCACCTGGCCGGCCAGGAGGGCGCGCAAGCTCCAGCTTGGGACGCTGCCCGGGCGGTGAAAGACGAGCATGCGCTGAAGACCAGCGTCATCCAGATCGTCATAGCCGCCAGAGCCGGCCTCCAGGGGGGCCAGGGCGGCGGGTTGCGCCTCCCAGCGGGCCCGCAGCGGGCTGATGGCCTGGCCGCGCCAGTGCTCCAGAAGCCGCAGGGGGAGGGCCACTGCGGCGGGTCCCTGGCCACGCACATGCAGCAGATCCCGCCGCACCACCCCGTCGGGGTCGATCAGCACATCGTTGTAGGCCTGTCGCCGGGGGGGCGTGCCCGGGATGGGGCCGATGTTGTCAATCTGGCTGAACACCGAGATCAGGGGACCTGGGGCCGCCGCCAACCGCCTCAACTCCCGCTGCCCCGTTCCCACCCCGAGATCACGGTAGAGATCAAGACCGATGGCTCCCACCCCGGCCCGCTCCAATCGCTGGATCGCCGCGACGAGCAGACGATCCTCTAGGGGCCAACCCAGCTGCCGCAGATCGGCCTCCTCAATGGCGATGACGCGGATCGGCAGATCGGCCGCTGAGGGCTGGGGGCGCATTTGCACGGCCAGGTCATACAGGAGCAGGTTGCTGGTTTCCGCCAGCCGGGAATGGCGCAGCAGCAGCAACGCCATGGCGGCCAGGGCATAGGGCAGGGCGCGGCGCAGGAGGAGACGCACCGATCAGCGACGTTCGAGGCGATGGTCCAGCCTGGTGGAGCGGTCGGGCTCGAACAAGGAGGTGGCGTCTTCCTTGAGAGCACCGGCGAGAAACCGCTGAAGATCCCTCTGAAGCGTGTCGCGCTCCTCCATCAGGATCCCTGCCAGGGAGGCGGCGGTGGCCGCAGGCTGGGGATCGGCGGCCAGCCATTGGCAGAAGCGCTGGCTCTCCAGAGAGCCATAGCGGTAGGGCCAGGGATGGGCCTCCCAGTAGGCGGAGAGCACGGCCGCCAATTGATCGCCAAGGGCTTCGAAGGTGCGCGGGAGGTGGCGCCGCAGGGGGCTGATCCGATTGGCGCGGTAAAGACTGCAGCCGCAGCTCATCCCCGGATGCTTGGCCATGGCCAGCAACTGGTGGCGCTCTCTGGGCGTGAGGCGCCAGCGCTGATCCACCAGGCTCGGCTCCCGCAGAATTGCGCTGCACAGGCCCGGGGAGGCGGTGATCTCAGCTTGGGCCTGTTGGAAATCAATCAACATGTGGCCTCACAGGGGATGGGGGACAAGCTGCAGGCGTCCGCCAAGGCATGCATGCGTTCCAGCTCCTGGCAGACACCGGCGGTGCCGATTTCGCTGAAGTAGGAGTCGTTGTATTCAAAGGTGATGGCCCGCAAGTTGGGGCAACGTGGAAGGAAGGCGTAGGCCATCTCCCAGACCTCCTTTGGCGTAAGAGTGGAATGGCTGTCGGTGTAGAAGCCATGGAAGTCTTCCCCGCCAGCCAGATGAACCTCTTCCACGGCCAATGGATTGAGGGCCTGGAGATAAGTCTCCAGGGCCAAGCCACCATTGCGGGCGCTGACCAGCACATTATGCAGATCCAGCAGAGTACCGCAGAGACCATCTTGATGGAGACGATTAAAAAATTCTGGTTCGCTCATTTCCATGGCTTCAAGTGGAGTAATAATGGCGGGATTTTCCAGGAGAATTTTCCCCTTGATCTGTTCCTTGAGCTGTTGCAATTTCCAACTCAGCCAAGTGTAATTCTCCTCGTCGTAGCTCACCGGTAGAGCCATCCCGGCTTCGCAGTTGGGCTCTGCTCCTTTGGGGGGTGACAGCAAATTGAGGTGTTCGCTGAACCAGTCGAATCCCCCCAGGGCTTCGCCAACGGAGCTGATCGCCTCCACCATCTCTTTGTCCAGGGGTTTGGCGCTGGGTAGTGAAAGACTGAAGCCATGGGCTGTGAGAGGCCTCTGGCCACAGCAATGGCTCACTTGCTCCAGCAGGGAATGGAGACAAAAAAAGCGTTGTCCCAGGGAAGAGTCAGCACCCAGATCATAAAAGAACTGGCCAGGATTAATCGCAATATGCTGCACCATTTGATCGGCTTCTGCTATGACATAAGGGCTGGTGGGATTAAAGAGAAGGCCCACGCTGGGTCGTTGACAATTCATGATACAAGGGCGAGATGGCAGGGCCCTCCCCCGAGAGGGGGAGGGCAGGAGGACAACAAGCGCAGGCGTCAGCGGAGCCGGCCAACCCTGACCAGATCTTTAATCAAAGGGTCTTTGGAGATGATGCTGTCCAGGCCCTGCACGCATTGGCAGTCGCGAATCAAGAACTGTGGGAGTTGCTTTAAGTTAACCGATGCTGCTATGCTCAGCGATGAAATTCCGCCAGTGATTTGCTGGAGATCATCACTAGACATCTCTTCGCACCCCTCAGCTTGCGACTGGGTGTCAGTGAAATAAGACATGGTAAAAATCCTTCGAGAGATGGGTTGAAAGGAGAAGTGTTTCCTCTCCGATTTCATCGTCAGCCACTCGCCAGGCAACAGTCGTGATGCATCGCATTGACAACTGTGATTCATCTCACGCCTTCCGGCCCTGATCCATCCGTCAGAAGCGATAGCTCAACTTGCTGTAAACACCGTGATCGAGCAGAAGATTGTTGTCTGCGCTTGGCAGATTGTCAGCAAATTGTCTGGCCCAGCCGAGTTCCAGCTCCCAGTGGCGACCGTTGAGCCAACGCAGCAGCACCCCTCCCGCGCCAAGGCGGCTGCTCTCGGTGAAGCCCCGCAGGGTGGTGCTCACTTCCCCGGCACCCAGAAAAGGCACCAGCAGCAGCGCCTGGTCGTGTCGTTGCCAAAAGGCCCAGCTGAGGTCTGCGGCCACCAGCCAGCCGTTGTCGCCACTGATCACCTGCCCGGGCAGCCCCCGCAGGCCGTTGTCGCTGCCGAGGCTGAAGCCCATCGAGTTGGTGAGGGGGTGGAAGGCCTGTTGGCCCGCGCCGCGCAGCTGCAGCTGCCAGCCTGGCGCGAGCAGCCAGGACGCGTTCAGCTCCGCCGCCAAAGCCCGAGCCCGGCCCACCGCGATACCGAAAAACTCCAGTTCCTGCAGGGCCTCATCGCCGCTGAATCCTGCCAAACCCTGCAGGCCGTAGAGCCTGCTCCCCAGACGGAGGGCTGGAAATGCCGCGTCCCAGGTCAGGCCAGCCTGGACAAAGCCACTGCTCAGTGCGCCGCTGTCGGCTCCGCCAAGGATGGCGCCAAACCGCTCACCGTTGAGCCAGGCGCTGTTGCGATTGGCACTCAGGCTGGCGAAGGCGGCGAGGCGCTGGCGCAAGCCCTCCTGGAGAGGGACTTCCAGCTGAGCAAGCAGCTGCTCCTGGCGAAAGGAGAGGGCATCAAAGGGCGGTGGACTCTCCACCAGCTGCCGCCAGCTGCTGGCGGCGGCGGCGGTCAGCTCCAGCCGCTCAGTCAGCGGCAGGCGATAGCTCAGCGACAGGGCCCGATAGCCGAGCCTGGGATCCCGATCGGAGTTGAGTTCACCTGCCAGAACCAGCTGGTCACGCTCCAGCAGCAGGCCGCTCTTGGCCACCACCCCCAGGCCGCGAAACTGGCCGCTGCCTCCAGAGCCGTCATTGCGCAGGCTGAACTCTCCGACCAGTGGGAGAGGGGCGGCTTCCGCCTGAAGCTCGAGCACGGCCTTGGTGCTGTCGCCCCCGAGACGGTTCAGGTTGGCGGTGAGGCTCCCCACGCCCGGCAGCTGCTCCAACTGGGCCAGGCTGCGCTCGAGAGCGGGGAGATGGAGCACCTGCCCCTGCAGGGGCAGCACCAGGCGCCGCAGGCGCCTCCGCAAGGCGCCACTGGCGCTGTCAACCCGCACCTCCACGATGCGCCCGGCCACCACCCAGAGCGTGCCGGCCGGTGGGGGCTCCGCCAGGGGAAACACCCGGGAGGTGATGTAGCCATCGGCCACCAGGCGGCTGCTCAGCAGGGCGGCGCAGCGCGTGAGGCGATCGGGGATCAGAACAGACGTCGGAGTTGAGGCAGCATCGGGCGCGGCGGGGCTCGGCAGGCGGGACTCGCGCAGGCAGGGCCGCAGGATGCGTTCCAGCTCTGCGCTGGAGTAGCGCTCCCAACCCTGCACCCGGGGAGCGGCGAGCGCGGGGGATCCCTCCCCGGGTGCAGGGGCGCTTTGGGCGGGAGTGTCCGACTGCGGGGGAGGGACGGTGGACGGCGCACGTCGGGGGGCCTCCCGGGAGGGGGGTTCCGCTGGCAGGCGCACAGGGCCGGGTTGCAGCGAGGGGGCCAGCAGCTGGGCGATCAGCAGGGGCCCCAGAACCGCCGCGACACTCCCCATCAGCGCAGGGGGTCGGGACTGTCGTCGACCGGTTGGCGGGCAGCGCGGTCTTGCTGCCGCGGTTCAAACAGCACGAAGCGTGCCGGGTAGAGCGGGCGCCTCGGGCGCACGGGCAGGACCAGGGGCCTGCCATGGGCATCCAGCAACCGGGCGATCACCTGGCCGGGATTCGCGCGACTGCCCAGGGGCAGGGCGTTGCGGGAGAACACCAGCAGGCCGTGGTCCTGGAAATAGACCAGGGGGGCCTCGGCGCTGCGCACATTCTGGAGCCCCTTGGCTTGGGCCATGACAGGCTTCAGGTCGCCGCGAGGCAGCAAGCGCGCACGCTCAAAGGGAATGCCGCGAACCACAAGGATGGGGATGAGCTCCTTCTCGGCCAGGGAGTGGCCCATGAACACATAATCTTCTGCCGGAAGCACCAGGCGATCCAGATCCTTGGGCTTGAGGGCAAAGCCCTCAAGCGTGGGAACACCGGGAACGGGAATATCGTCTGCGACCGGCGGGGCGTCACCGCCGGAATCCGCCTTGCCTGCGCGACTGTCGCGCAGGCAATCAGGACGTGTTGGATCCAGTGGAACGCGGGCCAGATCGAATCCCGTGGCCGCCGCAAGTAGAGGGGGCGGGGAGAACCGAAAACGCGGCAGCCAGGCTTGCGGGCAGGATGCGAACCCAAACCTGGCAAGATCACCAGACCCTCTGACGAATTGAAGGCGATGGGGATCACCAGGCGGACTACCAGCGACAAGAATCGTGCCGCCGGTCAGCTGGTTCTCCGCATCAATGTGAATAAAATCTGCTTCCTCGCTTGTCAGGATGACCCTGTCGGTTTCCCTGGAGCTGGAAACAGGGAACACCCGATCAGCGCCGGAGAGCAAGTAGGCATTTCTCCCCCCCAAGACATACGTGTTTGGACCCGCCATTCCCCGCAGCACATTATTGGCTGTCGGACTACCAACAAGAATATCTTTTCCGTCCCTGCCGATGACGTTCAGTGTGCGTGGCGCAAGCTGGTTGTAAACAACAAAAACCTCGGCTCCGTCTGGAACCTTGGCGGTAAGAGCTCCGCTCAGGCAATTGGGAGCCCAGAACACAGTTTTCGTCGTGTTTGCGCAGGTCCAAGGATTGCTGTAAGGCGGTGTTGTTGTATCGACTTCACACACTTCAGCCTGGCTGGCTGGCTTGGCTTGAGCCTGGGCAGCTGAAGGCAAGCTGAGGAGAACGACAAGGAAAAAACGCAACCATTTGGCCCGAGAGGAGCTGGGGTTGTTCTGTTGGCACAGAGCCCAGGAGCCTGGTTGTCGGTCCATCTTGAAGGGAGGCGAAGGATAAGGAATCACCAGGGGCTGCCGGAGAGCAGAACACCGGCCCAGAAATAGGGGTGGGTCAGCCCATGCTGCAAGCGCAGCTGATCGGCACGAGTCAACCCTGAAATCAATATCTCATGATTGCTGTTGCGGATTTGGTCACCTTGAACAAAAATACTGCCCTCACGAAAACGTTGTTGTGTTTGTTGTAACGCCTGATCTTTGCGGAGTCCCTGTTGCAGAGCGCGATGGAATTGCACGGAAAAGGCAGCCGATACCACGTCGTCCACAAACCATAGATTACCGAGAGCGCTGTTGGCGCCTGCCTGTAGCGCCAGGCCAGCGATGCCAAGCTCGCGCTCCTCATTGCCAATCGCCGTACGACAGGCATTAAGCACAAATAGACCGATGGAGTTGGCTGGCTTGCGATGCAGTTGCCTGCCCAACTCCTGTAGGGAGAGTTCTCCGTCGCTGGTGTAAATGCGGGCACGATGGTCCGACTGATTGACAAAATCGGCATGGGTGGCCAGGTGCAGGATGTCGATCGGTTGCCGCCGTGCCTGCTCTACCAGGGAGCGGGCGTGAAAGGCCTCATTGAGCAGCAGCAACGCCCCTGGATGCAAGGCGGCAAGTTCCTGCAGCTCCCGGGGAGCCATCGGCAGAGGGGCCAGGCCATTGGCAAAGCGGCTGGCGCCAGCCAGCAGGGTGCGTTGGCCAGAGGGGCGATCGCGATCGAGCCGCAGATCCGCCAACCCCAGGGAGGGGGTGATGGTGATCGCCACCTTGTCCACCAGGCTTCCAGCTGATACAGGAAGAGCCGCGAAAGGGATCCCCTGCAAACCGCGATCCACAGACAGAATCAGGGCGTTGATGCCCTGGCGCTCCAGCTCCGGCAGAACGGGCGCCAAGAGCGCGGCGGCCAATGGCTCGCCAGAGGAGCCCGCGACATCGAGCTCAGCCTGCTGGCTGAAGGCATGCTGAACCCTCCGGATGGCCTCCTTCAGCCCCAAGCTGTCGACATGTGTCTGCCAGCCTTGGATCGGCCCCTTGGCCGGGATCAACACATGGGTGATCTGATCCAGCCCTGCGGCGGGAAGGGACGAGCTGCTGATCTGAAGGATCGCCGGGGTGTACTCCCGGCCAACCGCCACCTCGGCCGAGCTGGAGGGCCGCCGGGCGATCGCCTGGCGCAGCAGCTGTTGCAGAAAGGCAAGGCCTGGAGTGGGCTGAACCGGCCGATCCAGTCCGAGCCCAACGTTCACCTGCTGGCTGAAGGCTTGCTCCGCCGAAAGAAAGGCCTCCACCGCGGTGGATTCAGCGAGGGGCTGGCTGGGTTTGACGATCAGCGGCGACAGGGCGCTGGGGGCTGGAGCCGCCAGATCGACAGGGCCGGACAGGGAGACGACCGGAACCACCCGGGGTGGATCCGGCGCTGCTGGCGCCACCGTTGTCTCCAGTCTGGAGAGCTCTGGACGGGGAACAGGGGCCGGAGCCGGAGGTGTCAACGCCACCCTGGCAGGAGAGCCTCTCAGCGTGCGCAGGTCGAGAGGAGGGGCGCCCCGCAGAACAACGAGGTCGTTGGGGGTGGCTTTGCGACGTTCCAGAATCTTCTGGGGCAAGCCTTTGCCAGGCCCGCCTGTGATCACCCCATCCTGGGAGGGATGATCCGGTCGCAGCAGATAGGAATTGGCGCCACGGCTCCCCCAAGCCTGAAAGGAGCCCTGAAGGGGACCTTCGTGGGAGATGACGTCTCCTTCTCGACGGAGGTTGATCGGGATGGACGGGGAAGCCACATCGACCTTGGCGCTGATTTGCGCTCCCCCTCGGATCTGAGTCGGGCGCGAGGAGAGATTGACCAAGCGGATCGTGCCACCCAGTCCCTCCAGAGGCCCTGAAACTCGGGGCTTACTGTCAACCGAAACAACCGTCTTCTGGCCGGAAAGGATCAGCCCCCCGGAACTGATCAGATGAATGACGCCACCAATGGAGCCAACGTCGTTATCGTCAAATTCATCTGCGAATTCAAGGGGAAAATCCAAGCCAGCATCGGTTCCATCGAGAACTCCGGGGAAACGCAGGCCACCGCTTGCCGCATGTTCAGCCCGCAGGCTGGAATCCACAATTCTGATAGGCCGAACCGTAGAGGAATTGGTGAGGGTGATCTCACCTCCACTGAAGGGGAAATTGCTCCAGTCCGCTTGACTGGGCTGTTGTGGGTCTGCGGGACTCTGGCTCGACTGCGCTGTCAGGCTGCTCCCCCGCAGACGCATGCCATTGGCACTGCTGAAACGCAGATCACCACTGCCCGCACCACCAGAAGCGGAGATCCGGGCCTGGGTCAGATTCAGTCCCTCCGTCTCTCCAGACCCCTGCGCACGCAAAATCACATTGCCAGCCAAATTATCGCTGGCATCAGCGGCGATCAAGCTATTGCTAACGCTCAAGTCTTTCCCCGCATCGCCAACGACCACACCACTGGTGTTGGTGAGCTGGAGCTCCGTCCGCCGCAGATTCGGATGACTCTGCCGCAGTGCATCGATCTTCTGACTGGCAAGGATTTTGCTCTGGTTGGCCAGGCGCAAATCTTTTGCGGCAAACAAGCCAATGCTCGGTTCATCCGTCTCATCGGCGATCACTGTTCCGTAGATCTCATACATCGTGCTCACCGGCGCACGCAAGTCCGCCAGCTCCTTCACTCCCACATCCAGGGTGGAGTGATTCACATCAAGATCAGCCTGCCTCGCTTGCAGATGGATCATCCCCTTGGGAGCCTCCAGCCGGCTGTGGGCCAAGACCTGGATCGATCCGGCATCCACAACGATCCGCCGAGCCCGTAGGTCCACACCCTCCAGTCGGGCGTTGGTCGTCCCCTGGCGCCCGCGCGAGCTGGATGCCGGGGCGCTTTCCAGCTGAATCAATCCCCGACGGCCTGGCGGCCCCGCCTGCGCCGCCACCTGGCGCAGGTCCAGGGAGCCAGTGGCACGCGCGACGATCACCTGCCCATCGAGGCGAGAGCCCCGCAGGGCCAGCCGCCCCCCTTCTCCGTTCTCTGCCAGGCGCAGGGCCTCCAGCTGAATCAGCCCCTTCTCCCCCGGGGCCGTCAGGGTGCTGTGAGCCAGCTCCAGGTGGCCCGCCCGGAGGCGCATCTCCCGGCCCTTGAGCGTCACAGCCTCCAGGCGCGCTCTTCCCTCTCGGCCACCCTCCGCTGCGTCACTGAGCAGCCAGATCGCCCCCCCCCTTGCGCTCAGGCTGAGATCCATCAAGGCCAGGTCGCCAGCAGCCCGGGCGACCACCTGGTCCGCTTGCAGCCGTGCGCCACGAACTGCGACGGCACCACCGCTGTTCTGGCCTCGGGGCCGTTCGCTCAGCAGCCAGAGGGTTCCCTGCTCCCCCCGGGTCCCGCTGGCCGTCGCCCGCAGGTCCGTGGCCTGCAGATCGCCCGTGGCTTGGACCACCAACTGCCGCCCCTCCAGCTGGGTGTCCTCCAGGTGCAGCGGGCCCGGGGCACGCAGCACCACCGTGCCTCCCCGCAGAGCCGCGGTTTGCAGGCGCATCCCGCCCCCGATGACCGCCGCCTGACCCTCCATTCCCGCCTCCAGCTGCAGGAGTCCCGCGTCAGGAGCGCTTGCGGCATGGGCCTGGAGCCGTTCTGCGGCGAGGGATCCGGTGGCCCGCAGCAGGATGGTGTCAGCGTCCAGCCGCACGTCTTGCAGGTTGGCGGCGGCGGGCCGGCTTTCTGTGCCTGCCGTAAGCCGCACCATGGTCTCCCCGCCAGCTGGTGCGACCGTCTGCGCGTCCACCTGCCGCAGCTCCACTCCCCCCGCGCCCTCCAGCAGGATCCGGGCACCGCGCAACGCTCCCGCTTCCAGTTGGAGCACGTCGGGAAGGCCCCCGGCGTTGACCCCGGCGCTCAGCGTCACCAGGCCAGGGGTGCTGGAGGTTCCGGCGCGCAGATCCACCGCGCTCAGGTGGAGGCGACCCCCCGCCAGCCGCACACTGCTCCCCGCCTGGAGGACGGTGCGGCCGCCACTGGAGGCGGAGAGGATCGGTCCACGGCCACTGTCGAGCACCAGGTGGCGCTCGATGGTCAGACGTCCTCCCGCCAAGACGATCGGGCCGCTCCCGGCGCCAAGGGCAGCCTCGGCGACCCCACCGTCGGCCAGGCGCTCCAGATCAAGGCTGGGCGCCTGATCCAGTCGGAGCACCTGGCGGGGAGGATCTGCCAGCGCAGCAAAGACCCGGCTGCCAAAGCGCATCGAGGGAGCGGTAGACAGCAGCAGGTTGGTGGCGCCCAGAAATCGGGATCCCTTGCCCAACCAGATCCCTCCAGGGGAGAGCCAGAAGAGGTTGGCCTTCGCACTGAGCCGCAGCGGCGCCCCGAAAAAGCTGCCTGCGGGATGGGCCACGCCCACCACCACGTTGGCGCGACCCCGTGTCTCCAGATCCACCCGCTGAATGCGCGAGCGGGTATCGAACTGACCAAGGCGATGGAAGAGGTTGGGCCCCGTCACCAATCCCCCCTGGATGCTGCAGAGGCCACCGAGGCAACGGCCCTGGGCCGTGCCATTCACCCGGGTGCCCAAGCCGCCGGCGCTCACCTGGGCCAAGGCCTGTCCAGCCGTGCCCAGCAGGAAGCCCACCGCTGTGAAGACCAGTGGCCACTGGTGGCGCGCTGCCATGACAAGACCCATCAGCCGGGTGAATCATTTTTAAATTGGTGTGCGCGGGCATGGGGTGACCTCGCTCACAGGCGGAGGCCGGTGCGGTTCAGCCAGCCACTCCTCAGCGGGGCAAGCAGAATGGCGGCAACCTCGCCCTTCTCATGCCCCGGAGCCCGTCGCTGCCGCCCGACGCGCTGGGTCATGTGCCCCTCTTTGCTGATTTGGCGGAGGAGCAACATCGCCACCTGTTGACCAACCACCGACTGTTGACTCTAGAGAGAGAGCAGCGACTGATCCTGGAGCAGGATGAATCACAAGGGCTCTTTCTTTTGCGCCAAGGCCTGTTGAAGGTCCGCTGCCTCAGCATCGACGGGGAAGAAGCGGTGCTGGCCCTCCTCGGCCCCGGGGATGTGTGTGGAGAGATGGCCAGCCTCAACCCCAAGGGATTGCGCTCAGCGGATGTGATCACCCTCACCCCCTGTTCCCTTGTGGTTCTGCGGGGGGCTCCCTTTGCTTCCCTGTCGCGCAGCGAGCCGCGCCTGGCCCTGGCCCTGGCCCGGCTGGAGGCCCAGAGGCTCTGCGATCTCAACAAGCGCTTCGGCCTGCGGGGGGCGGATGCGAGCACACGCATGTTGGTCACCCTGGCAGAACTGGCCTCCAAAACCGCACCAGGGGCGCCCGCCACCGCTCCCATCCCCCCTCTGCCCCAGCGGGAACTGGCCAATCTCTCTGGTCTTGCCCGGGAGACCGCCTCCCGAATCCTGAGCGCCCTGCGCCAGCGCGGGGTGGTGGTGGAGACGGCGGAGGGCGGTCTGCGGCTGACCGATCTGACCCCCCTTGTGCGTCGCGGGTTGCTGTAGGGCGTCGATCGCCGCTCCCTGGTGGACGACACGGGGGACCGCGCACCCGGGCTGGGCCGGCAAAGGATGCCGCCGCGACTCTGCACTGGAGCTCGTCAACGCGCTGAGGCTTGCGCCGATCCTTGCCGCCGCAGGCCAACGGGCGTCTCCATGGTGCCAGCTTTTTGTTGGCATTCTGTCCGGTCTTTGCTGTCTGGCGGGGCGAGCCAAACCCGATTCACAGGGGAATGGGATGGTGCCGGATTGGGTGCATAATCCACTCAGAGTGGCCTGAGCCTCGGCCGTTTCATGTCTGCGAGCCCGGCGATCGAACCTGATGAGCTGGGCCAGGTGTCCCTGTTTGCCGGCTTGGAGCCGGAGCAGCGGCGCTTGCTGCTCGACAACCATCGCCCGCTGACCCTGGAAAGAGCTCAGCATCTGATCTTGGAGAAGGAGGAATCCCAAGGACTCTTTGTCGTCCGCTCCGGACTGTTAAAGGTGCGTTGCATGGGGCTGAGTGGGGAAGAAGCCGTGCTGGCCCTCCTGGGGCCGGGGGAAGTCTGCGGCGAAATGGCCTGCCTGAATCCGATGGGACTGCGTTCGGCCGATGTCATCACCCTCACGCCGTGTTCGCTGGTGCTCTTGCGGGCCACTCCCTTCATCACTCTGTTGCGCAGTGATGCCGCTCTGGCTTTGGCATTGGCCCAATTGCAGGCTGAACGGTTGCGGGAGTCCCATTGCCGCTTTCGTCTGATCGGCGCTGATGCTCCCACCCGAATGCTGGCCACCCTGGCCAATCTCGCGATGAAAACGGCGCCGGGAGCCTCTGCCACAGCCCCCATCCCTCCCCTCCCCCATCGGGAACTGGCGCGCCTCTCAGGCCTGGCCCGGGAAACGGCATCCCGCATCCTGAGCCACTTGCGCAAGTGTGGTGTGCTGGTGGAGACAAACAATGGCGGACTTCAACTGCTGGATCTGCAACCCTTGCGGCGTCGAGGGTTGCTGTAATTGGCTGGCGGCAAGGCTTTCTCCATCCGCCATCGCCATCGACGCAGGAGGCGGTCCAGGGCTGATTCAAACTTGCCACTCTGCGTTCATGTGCCCAGCAGCTCTGAGGAACTGAGTCCCGAGCTCATAGGGGTCTCAGCGTGGGACATGAATCACAATCGTGGCCTGGCGCCTCTACCCAACCACTTTAAAGCAGCCCTGGGAGGCCATCGACCGGAGCGCGTCAGAGCGGTTGGATGTCGACGCTCAATTCAAGCAGCCATTGATTGTGCCGGCACTGGAATGTTGTGCCCATTGAGCCTTCGATCAACATCTGGCGCAGGTTTTTCTTTAACACTGTGGCGCTGGTAAATATGTGGTAGCCTGTGTCGGTTTTTTTCTTAATTAAAGGTTCAACCTGGAAAATCATGTCGAGATTTGTAATGTCAACATCAATATATTTTTCCTGTTCATTGGCCCCAAACCGCTGTGGTTGTCCTGCGACCAATTTCAAAGGAGCTTCTTCCCCCGCAACGAGGATCGTCCCGGCTGGAATCTGGCACAGACCAGGGCGTGGCTCGATGGATTGGCCATCGCGGTAAATCTGCTTGCCAAATTCGTTGTATAGGTGAAGGCTGATGCTGCCATAAATCTCTTCGCTTGATGTCTCACGATTGTTCGCTGGGCCACAGAGTTTGACCTCTTTCAGGAGAACACGTGCTTTTGGGCTTGTCAGGCACTGTTGACCATCCAGACAGGCCGTGGTCAACAACGACACCGGTACTCCGGCGAGATCACTGACTTTGTAGGAAAGGGGCGAGATGGGATTCTGGTCGCAGATGGATTGAAAATAGCCATCAATCATGCTCTGAAGCTGGGAGTAATTTGTGACGAGATAGCTTTTTCCATCCTGGCTTTGAATGCGTATTTTAATGTGCTTGCTTGCTTTCTTGGCGAATGTCGATTGCTGTAATTTAGCGGCAATCACGATCCATTCCAAGCCACCATGCAAACTATTGAAGCAACGCTCAAGCGGATATTCACTCTCAATTATCACATGCAAACGCCGACCATACTTGACTTCTTGAAGGAAAAGGTCGTCCTCGTCAAAGGTTGTCCCGGTGCAGAATAAATCTTCGGGTTGGGACGGGCGATCAACAGTGGCAGAAAGAAAGGTCTGTTCAAAGGTATAAACATACATATAGCGATACTTTTCAGCGGAGAAAGAGAAAGGTCTTTCCCCTAAGAAGCCCAGATAAAAGAATGAGCCACCGATGTTGAGCCCCATACTGTCTTGAAAAGTGCTCCAGCGCATCTCAGAACTCGATGATCTATTTGGTGTGCCAAAAAAATTGGCTGGCCTGATCAGCGACTGGATGGCCTGGGTGGCGGCATATTCGCTGCTTCCGCCCCCTTCTTCAGCTGCGACGCTGGCGATGGTCTGCTGGGCATGGGTGGCGATGCCATGGATTTGGTAGGGCTTGCGTTCGGCCCAGCTATGATATTTGAACTGGCCTGATTTTAGTAGTTCTTGTGTCGCAAACACGCCACCTGGGATGAGCTGCAGGCTAGCTGATCCTGGCGGCAGTACGATTTCGCGCTCAACCTTTTCTCCTCTCACTTCTTCCTTGATCAGGCACATCGGCTTGGTCAGTGGAGATATCGCACGTGTTGTGGCATCTTTCCAATGGAGGCCTTTGCACCACTGCAGGGTGACATGACTCTGGCAGCCATGGCCGACCGCGTAACGAACCACCTTGGTCGTCAAAGGGATGACGTTTAGGCTTCGACGCTGGAGCCAGGGTGTCACCGGTTCTCGTGGAGGGGGAGGAGCTGGTAGATTTATTGTGTTTGTCATGGAGAACCCAACCCAAGAAGAGACAGCGCAGGGTGGATGAAGCAAAAAAGAAGTAAAAATCTGAAAAATAATTGTTGAAAGACGATCACACTCCAACAGCGAAAGACAGAGAAAATCAAATCCCGGTCATCAAAGCAAGAGATTCACGCAAATAATTTTGCCTCCAAAGGATCAGAGGGGGATGGCAAGCATCCCTCTCCCCGCCAGGCATCGTGACGGATGCGCCGCTTGTCCTTGGTGATGATTAACCGCCTATTGTTGTGATTTCAGTCACAAGTTGGTCGCCCTGCCAAGCAGACTCTCAGGGCTGCCTCAAGGTCAAGTTGAGGTCCCGCAAATGGAGCTGAAGAACGCGGACCGTCCTGGCTGGGCATCAATGACGACGGGTCTGCCGATGGACAGGCGCCCTGATCCCCAGCTTCCACAGGACTTTTGGTCAGCCCTGAGCAGACTCTGGGCAACCCCTCAGCGGCGCCTGTGAGAGTGCGGAGCTCCCAGTTGGTGCAAGGGACAGCTTCCACTGGTGACCGGTTGTCCAGAGCTTCCCCAACCATTCCTGTTGTTGGCGATCAGCCGTCAGCCGTCAGCCGTCAGCCGTCACTCCCGTTGCCATCCGTGGTCTTGCGCGCAGGGCGGCGAGCTGACTTCGCCCCTTAGGGTGTCCACTGACGCATTTGGCACGCTTCCATGTCCCAAACCCTGGTGGCCCCCCCGGCGGGCACCGACCTCACCAGTGCCTTTCGGGCGGCCTATGAAAATCGTTACACCTGGGCTCCAGGCTTTGCTGGCTATCGGGGACGCTGTCTCTGGGAGCATGACGGTCGCACACTGGAAGGCACCTTCACCCTGGGAGCGGATCTCAAGGCCATTGTGGAGGGACTGGATGACCCCGAGGCACACAAGGCCATGGCCTCCCAGCTCTGGGAGGTGGCCATCCACCGCGTGCGCCGCGCGTTCGAGCTGACCCACGGAGACAACACCTTCACCGCTGGCAACACCGACGCCGTGGGGACCGAGGTGATCGTGGGCGGCAAAAATGCGGGTGATCGCTACCGCATCAAAGACAACGTGGTGACCATGGTGCATCGCCACATTCACGGCACGCTGGTGACGATCTTCACGACGAGCGTCACTGAGACCGGGGAGGGCTATCTCAGCCACACCTACAGCAGCCGCTACAGCGACCCGGCCAGCGGGGCTCCACGGGGGGGGGAGAGCCGGTTTGAAGACACCTTCACCCCTCTCGTCGAGGGAGGACCATGGGTGCTGGCCAAGCGGGTGATTGTCACCAGCGGGCCAGAGGGAACCCCGACAGAGCAGGTGTTTCGCTTTGAGGATCTGGTGCCTCTGCAACCCCCATCTGCCTGAAGCCGGTCTCAGGCCGGATCCGGAAGGTGCGGCACGCTCTTGAGCCGCTCATTGAGCTGGAGGGCCATCGATTGACGGCCCACCGCCAGCACTTTCAGGGTGTCTTCGTGGAAGCGGAGCTGGGCATCAGCCACCTGCATGCCCCGCACCAACTCCTTGACATCATCGGGAAGTGAGTTGAGGTCATAGCGCTTGCCCTCAAACGTGAGTACTGGGGGGGCCTGGGGAGCAGGAGTTTGCACTGGGTGCAGGTGAACAACCAGCGCCCACCCTAACTCTCGATCTCAAGGCTCCATGTGAATCAGCTGGCGCAGGCAGAGGTCTCGGTAACGGCCACCCCGGCCCATCAACACGCCATGGCTGCCCTGCTCCACGATGCGACCTGCCTCCAGCACCAGAATCCGATCCGCCCCCTGCACGGTGGAGAGGCGGTGGGCGATCACCACCACGGTGCGACCCCGCATGGCCTGCTTCAAGCCCTGTTGCACAGCCTCTTCCGCCTCGGCGTCAAGGGCACTGGTGGCCTCGTCCAACAGGAGCACAGCTGGATTTCCCAACACGGCACGGGCGATGGCCAACCGTTGCAGTTGCCCCCCGGAGAAGTTGGCGCCCCGCTCCTCCACCCGGCTGCCGTAGCCGTCGGGGAGCGCTTCGATGAACCCGGAGGCATTCGCCAGGCGGGCTGCGGCCGCGATCGCCTCCGCGGAGGCCGGTCGGCCAAAGGCGATGGCCTCGGCCACCGTCCCGGAAAACACACTGCTCTGCTGGGGCACCAGGGCCACGGCCTGGCGAAGCTCCCGGGCCCGCAGATCCGCCAGGTTTTGCCCATCGAGCAGCACGCGCCCCGCTTGGGCTGTGTTAAAGCGCAGCAGCAAGGAAAACAGCGTGCTTTTGCCCGCGCCGGATGGACCCACCAGGGCCACCACCTCCCCGGGGCGCACCCATAGCTCAATGTCTTTCAGCACGGGGTTGGCGGGGTCATAGCCAAAACGCACGCCATCCAGCCGCAGTTCCCCCCGCACCCGGGAAAGGGATTGGGGGTGCGGAGGATCGGGGGGTTCCACCGGTTCGCGCTCGATCGCCCGCAGTCGATTGAGGGAGGCCTGGCCCTGCTGCAATTCGTTGTAATTGGTCGTGAGATGGGAGATGGGATCAATCAGCATCAACAGGGCCGTGATGAAGCTGGCGAAGCCCTGACCGCTGAGACCTCCGGACTGAATTCTGGCGGCCCCGATCAGCAACACCGCCAGGATCCCCGCCGCCTCGATGAACCCGACCACGGGATGCTGCAAGGCCTGGAGCCGCAGGGTGTCGTAGCGGGCTCGGCGGTGAAGATCCACTTCCGCATCGAAACGGCGCTGCAACCAGGGTTCCGCGGCAAAGGCACGCACCAGTGGCAGGCCGGTGATGGCTTCCCCCAGCAGGGAGGCGACTTCGCTCACCTTTTGCTGGCTGCGCTCGGCAGCCGCCATCACCCGGGCGCCGAAGGCACTGACGAGCAGGGCCACCAGGGGCGCCAGCAGGATGGTCGCCAGGGCCAAGGGCCAGTCGATCCACACCATCAGTCCAAGCACCGCCACCAGCTGAAGCACACAGGGCAGGCTGTCGTGGAGGGTTTTGTAGAGCACCTCCCCGACCCGATCGGCATCGCCGGTGAGGCGGTAGGTGAGGTCGCCGGTGGAGAGGGTTTCCAGGGCGGAAAAATCGAGCCGCTGCAGCCGCCCGAAGAGTTGGCGGCGCAGGTCTTGACTGACTTGCAGCGCTGGCCCCGCCAGTAGCACATCCTGACCGAATTGGGCCAGTTTTTGAATGAAAAACAGGGCCAGGGCCAGAGCCACGCTGCGCAACACGGTGCTGAAATCCCCCGCGCCGATGGCGGGCAGGAGGCGTCCTGCCAGCAGGGCCAGTAGGGGAAACGAGGCCACGGCCACAAGGGCGCAGAGGGCACCGGCAAGAAGTCGCCGGCGATGGGGCTTGAGCAGGGGCCAGAGTCTGCGAAAGCCGGCCAGCGAAGAGGCGCTCATTGGGGCACACTACGTGGATGGGGGAACGTCTGAACGCCAATGCCACCATCCAATTGGCCCAGTTCCTGAAGCTTCAGGGGCTGGTGAGCACGGGTGGGGAGGCAAAAATTCTGATTCAGCGGGGAGATGTGCGGGTCAACGGCATCATCGAAACCCGTCGCGCTCGCCGGCTTCAGCCGGGCGACCAGGTGCATCTGGCCGGACGGGAGCTGGTGGTGCCCCCCTGGAGCGTCTGATCCCGCCAGGGCGCTGCGGGACGGTGGCGGCTTAGCGTGGCAGGCGTTTCGCGGGGAGCTGCCACTGGTGCGCAAGGCTGTGATCGCTGGCAACTGGAAGATGCACATGACCTGTGAGGACGCGCGCGCGTATGCCCAGGCCTTCCTGCCTCTCATCGACAACCTCCCGGAGGATCGCGAGGTGGTGCTGGCTCCGCCCTTCACCGCCATGTCCACCCTTCACGACGCGATCCGAGGGTCGCGGCTGGCGCTCGCGGCCCAGAACGTTCACTGGGAGGAGAAGGGCGCTTACACCGGCATGATCTCCGCCCCGATGCTTCTGGAGCACGGGGTGACCCACGCGATCGTGGGCCACAGCGAACCGCGGAAGTATTACAGCGAAACGGATGAGCAGATCAATCTGCGTGCCCGCTCGGCCCAGGCCCATGGTCTGGTGCCGATCCTGTGCGTGGGGGAAAGCCTCGATCAGCGGGAAGCCCGTGAAACTGAGCGCGTGATCCACCGGCAGGTGGAACAAGGGCTGGAGGGCATCGACCCCCTGCGGCTGATCGTGGCCTACGAACCGATCTGGGCGATCGGCACCGGCAAGACCTGTGCCGCCATGGAAGCGGATCGCATTTGTGGCCTGATTCGCGGCTGGGTGGGCCATCCCGATGTGATCGTTCAGTACGGCGGCTCGGTGAATGCCTCCACCATCGATGAACTGATGGCCCAACCCGAGATCGATGGGGTGCTGGTGGGAGGGGCCTCCTTGGACCCGGTGGGTTTTGCCCGGATTGCCGGCTACCAGGTGCCGGTGCCCGCCTGAACGGCGGCTGACCCGCTTGCCAAAATCGCCTCGGTTGCGACAGATTGCTTTTTTGATTTGCAGTGCACTAAGCACCGGTTAAACCAACCACCGCCCCACCATGCCCTACGAACCAGGATCTCCAGAGTGCCGCATCCTGATCACCTGCAAGGCACAGATCGAGTCGATGCTGAACGATCTTTCGCGGATTGAGAATACGGTTCACATCCGTGACCAGCTGGTGTCTGTGCACAACCAATTGGAAGGCATGCACGAACTCCACCGCCGCCAGCCCCTCGGCGTCACCACTCCTTGAGTCCAGGCGGGCCTCTGCGGGTCAACAACACTTTTGCTGCGGGCCCTGATCCACGGGGCCTGTTTTTTTTGCGCGAGCTCCGCGCGGCCTCATGCGCCGCCAGCCGCAGCCACCACGCCGAAGCGGTCTCCCGGCCGCGCACCCAGCTGCCCCAACAGGGCGGATCCCGCGCAGGGCCGTTTCCCCTCCAGCTGGGCCTCCCGCACCCACAGGGCGCCTTCCCCCGTGGCCACCAGCAGGCCCATCTCCCCCCGTAGTGCCAACACCTCCCCCGGTGCCGCTGGGCGCGATTCCGAACCGCCCTCCGTCGAGAACGGCTCGGTGGCCAGCACCTTGAGCCGGCGCTCCCGCCACAGGGTGTGGGCCGTCGGGTAGAGCCCCATCACCTGTCGATGCACCTCCAGGGCTGGACGCTGCCAGCAGAGGATGGAATCCTCACGGGTCAACAGGCGAGCGTGGGTCAGGCCCACTTCGGCCTGGGGTTTCAGTGCCAGCCGGGCCCAACGCTCCTCCTGGGATCCTTCACCCGCGGCGGCGATGCGCGGCAGGGCCTCCACCAGGAGGCGGGCGGTGAGTTGGGCCATGCGGCTCTCCAGGTGGTGCGCGTTCTCCAGCGGGTCGATCGCCAGGCGCTCCTCCAGCAGCACCGGTCCCGTGTCCAATCCCTCCTCCATGGCCATGATGCCCACGCCGGTCACGGCGTCGCCCGCCAACAGTGCCCACTGAATTGGAGCCGCCCCCCGCCAGCGGGGAAGCAGGGACCCATGGCCGTTCCAGCACCCCAGCGGTGGCTGATCAAGCACGGCCTTGGGAAGAATCTGGCCATAGGCCACCACCACCGAGACCTCAGCGGCCAGACTGGCCAGGTGGGCTTGCAGGGGCAGGTCGCGGCGCAGTCGCTCGGGGGTGAACACGGGCAAGCCGAGCTCCAAGGCCCGTTGTTTCAGCGGCGATGGGCTCAGGCCGGAGCCCCGGCCGCGCCGACGGTCGGGCTGGCTCACCACACCGACCAGTTGATGGCCCGCCTCCCGGAGAGCCTCCAAACTCGGCACGGCGTAAGCGGGCGTACCCCAGAACAGAATGCGCATCCGGCGTCAGAGCCTCAGGCGTCGCCGGTGATCGTCAGACCGTCCACCCACACCCAAGGGCAGAGGCCCGCTGGGGTGACTTTGGCGGGTCCCTCGAAACCCACCAGGCGCATCAACACGCTGCGAATGTCACCGGCCACCGTGGCCGACTCAATCGAGATCGCCTCGCCACCCCGCATCAGCCAGCCGTCAAAGGGCAAGGAAAAGGCCCCCTGACTGGCCTTGACGCCCGCGTGCAGGGCGGAAAGGGAATCAATCACCACCAGGGGACCCTCGCCCGCCCGGTGGCCGCTGGTGGCAAACCGATCCAGCCCCGCCTCGCCACCAGCATGACCTGAAGCCGGGCCAATCTCCAACCAGTCAGGCGCGACCGACACCTTGGCGCCCATGCCGGCGTGGCCTGTCGGAACGACGCCGAAAGCGCGAGCCGTGGCCTCGGAATGCAGGAAGTGCCGCAACACCCCCCCATCCACCAGCGTCAATGGCGCTGTGGGTGTGCCCTCGCCATCAAACAGTGGCGCACCGATGTTGGCGGGGTTGAGGGCGTTGTCGGTGATGGAGAGGAAAGGCACAGCGAGGGCCTCCCCCAAACTCTCGCGCCGGCTCAGGCTGACGCCATCGAGCACGGCACGGGCATTGAACAGGCTGCTGAAGGCACCGATCAGATCGAGGAACGCCTCTGGGGAAAACACACAGGTGTAGCGCCCCGTGGGGATCGGGGCGTAGGCGAGATGGGAGATGGTGCGCTCGGCCGCTTCCGTGACGCAGCCCTCCACATCCAGACCATCCACTCCATAGGCCAGGCGCACGGCACCACTGCTGCGGGGTTTGCGTCCCGCCTCCTCCGCGCGGGCGTACAAGTAGAGGGAGGCCGTGCTGATCCGTTGGTGGCGCAGGGCACCCTCGCTGTTGAGATAGAGACGCTCACTGCCGCGCTGGGCCAAGCCGTTGTAGGGCACTGTGGTGATGGCCTCGTGGCGGGTCAACAGATCCCGCTCCGCCGCCTGCAAACGGGCCAACAGATCGAGGATGGAACACCCCTCGCTCAGCGGCTGCTCCAGGCTGTGCAGGGGGTGTTTCGCCAAGGGTGAGAAGGCTGGAATCTCCTCAGGATTGCCGAAGGCACTGGCCTGCTGGGCACCCTCCAAGGCCCGGGCCAGACCGGCCTCCGAGAGATCCGAGGTGCTGGTGATGCCCACCAGCCCCTGCTCGTTCCACACACGCACGGTGACGGCGCGCCGCTCTGCGCCTTTCATTTGCTTGGGCTCCCCCCGATCCACCTGCACGGAGAGATCGGTGCTGCAGGAGGCTCCCAGATCCCATTGGCGAATGCCGGTCCGGGCCGCCAGGGGCTCCAGCTGGGCCCGCAGCCGCTCCCCGTCCAACACGGCTGGAGTGTCTTGGTTCATCGTCCCCCCACGGTGATGGAGTCGACACGAATGTGAGGCTGGCCCACGGTGACGAAAATGCTGCCACTCACCGACCCGCAAAAGCCCGCAGCCAATTCCATGTCGTCGGCGCACATGGAGATGCGCGGCAGGACATCCTTGGCCTCACCAATCAGGGTGGCGCCCTTCACGGGCCGGCCGAGCTGGCCCTGCTCGATCAGGTAGGCCTCTTCCACGGCAAAGTTGAATTGCCCCGTCGGCCCCACGCTGCCTCCTCCCATCGCCTTGCAATAGAGCCCGCGGTCAACCGAGGCGATCAGCTCTTCAGGGGAATGGGGACCGGGCGCGATGTAGGTGTTGCGCATGCGGCTGGCCGCCGCGAAGGCATAACTCTGACGCCTGCCACTGCCGGTGCGGGGATGGGCGGTGCGTGTCTCACCGGCACGGTCGCTGAGGAAGTGGCGCAGAACGCCGTTTTCGATCAGCACGGTGCGCTGGGGCTCCATGCCCTCATCATCCATCGAGAGGCTGCCGAACGCTCCCTCGCTCAGGCCCTCGTCGATGGCGGTCACAGCTTCATGGGCGATCATCTGGCCGACGCGATCGGCAAAGGGAGTCGTGCCCCGCTCCACCTGGGTGGTTTCCAACAGGTGGCCGCAGGCCTCATGAAAGATCACCCCGCCGAAGCGATTGGCCAACACCACCGGGTACTGTCCCGCTTCCACGTAGTCGGCATAAAGCATGGTGACGGCGCTACCGCAGAGATCGATTGCCGTTGCCTCGGGATCCCACTGCCGCAGATCCTCCGGTTGGCCCTGGCTGCCGTAGCGCCGGCCCAGACTGGCGCGATGGTCGCCATCCGCCGCCAGCACGCTCAACCCCAACGACTGGTGCAGACGGATGTCGCGGGCAAACGTGCCATCACTGGCGCAGACCAGCACATCCTGCCAATCGCGGGCGTAGCTGCCCCGCCTGGATTGCAGATGGGAGCCATGACGCGCCAGGGCTGCGGTGCCTTCCAGAAGGCGGGCGGTGGCTTCCTGGAGCGACGGGGAGGCCAGAAGCCAATCCCCCTTCCCCAGGCCATGGTCATGCAGGGCCGGCAGACCTTCGAATCGGTCGCTGGAATGCTTGCCCCGCTGCAGACCCAACATCCCCAGGGCCTGATCAAGGGCCGCCATCAGGCCCTGGGCGCTGAGGTCATTGGTGGAGACAAAGCCGTCGTGACGGCCTGAAAACACGCGAACGCCGGCCCCCATCCCGAAGGAGGGCGAGACATTGGTGATGGTGCCCTGCTCCGCCAGGGCCGCCAGATGGTCGCTGCGTTCCAGAAACACCTCCACCAGATCCGCTCCGGCGGCTCGGCCGGCCGCGAGCAGGGGTTCGAGATGGCCGCGCCAGGCGGGATCTTGAAATGTCTCCGGCAAGCGGTTGACAGATTCGAGCTCCTGAGGACCAGGGATGGACGACGAGGTGAAAGCGACCAAAGGCGGGATGCGGAGGGGGGACGTGTGGCGTTGGCTTGGAACGGGAAGCTGAGGGGTGAAGCCCCGGCAGGGGGATGCGCTCAGCGCACGGCCGGTTGAAAGCGCTCGCTGGGGATGGCGGGCCGCAGGAAGAGACGGAGCATCTGCACACCGTTGGCGATCCAGTGCGGCACTTTGCGCAGGGTGCGCAAGGGAGCGGGCGCCCCGCTGGCCTCCACCGCGGACAGGGCCGCGTTGTTGCGCACCATGGTTTCCAAACCCTCCCAGAAGCCGGGCGATTGCACGTCCAGCACAACTGGGAACACACGGGCGGAGGTCTCGTTGGTTTTGGTGATCACCAGCCGGTCGTAGCTGCGGGCATCCAGGCCGAGAGCCTCATAAAACTCCTTGCGGGCCACATCGCGCACATACATCGTCGCGAAGACAGCCAGCAGGAAGAAGCGGCACCAGAGGCGGGATTTCCAACCGGTGACCGTGCTGGGAACTGCCTTCATCAAGGCATCAAAAAAATCACCATGACGGTTCTCGTCTTGGCACCAGCTTTCAAAGAAGTTGAAGATCGGGAAAATTTTGCTTTCCGGATGCTTCTCCAGATGGCGGTAAATCGTGATGTATCGCCAGTAGCCGATCTTTTCGGAAAGGTAGGTGGCGTAAAAGATATGCTCAGGGCTGAACTTAGTGTAGGCCTTGTGGGCCGTCAAAAATCCCAGATCCAGCTGCAGGCCGAAATCAGCCATGGATTTGTTCAGAAAGCCGGCATGGCGAGCCTCGTCCCGCGCCATATGGGCAAAACATTCGGCAAGCAAGGGGTTCTTCTCCTTGATGCGGCGACTGAGCTCCTTGTAGAGCAAAAAGCCAGAGAACTCTGACGTGCAACTTTGCTCAAGAAATTCTACAAATACCTGACGCGTGCCGGGGTCAAGCTTCTCAGCAGCCCCCTCAAAGGCGTCATCACGCACAAAATGGTGACGGTTGTAATCCTTGCGAAACTCCTCGCAGATGGCCTGCAGTTCCTCCTCATTGGGCCGCAGATCCATCGCCGCCATCGCGTCGAAATCCGTGGTGTAGAAGCGAGGGGTGAGGATCGTGTCCTTCACCGGCTCCTTGAACGCGGGAGCCTCCGGTGTGCCGATGGCCTGGGGGGAGGCCGTGGCAGAGCCAGCGGCGATTGGAGAAGACACAGGAGGAACCATCGCGCGCAGGCGGTCAGTGGTTGCATCGTAAGGGCCACACCGCCAAAGTGGCTTCTGTGTGAAGGGTCCGTTTAATTTGGACCCAGCCACTTCTGACCGTTCAGCCGCTGCACCAGGCGAGAGACCAATAAGGGCAGGCTCATCTTCTTCTCATCGATCAGAAAGGACTCCAGCAAGCTGGGTTCAGCGCCCGCTTCCGCCAGGGCAATCATCTTGGCGGCATCGAGATGGGCGGCTGTGAAGCAGAGCCAGAATCGACGACCGCCCGGCAAGCCCCCCTTCACCATCCAGCACTCCACCCCGACAACGGGCATCGGACCCTGTTCAAACTGGAGCTCTGGAGCCGCTCCCCCATAAACCTGACATTCCTTGGCCAAAGCTGGCAGCAGGTGTTGCGGGATGAAGTCGGAAAACGGCATCGCCTCCAGGGCGGGCGCTTTCGGCTTGGCGGAGGCTGGAGCCGGCCCCCCGCCAGCGGCGGATGGCGGCGCAGAAAAACTTGGATCCGCTCCCGCAGCCGGGCGATCTTCCGCGGGGGTGGCTGGCGGTTTGGGGCGTTCAGGGCTGGGGGTGTCCGTCACCGTTGTGGGCTCCCATCGTGGTGCGGCGCAACTCTAGGCAGGTCCCACGGCCAATCTGTTGACGGAGCCCTGCCCGGTCCCGGCCCGGTCCTGACAGCGGCCTGACTGGGATCCGGGCAGGCCGTGGCGGCAGGCCCCGTCACCAATCGTCCGCCGTAGACGGGTCCCCCCAATCGTCTGTGGCCGCCACCGGCACAGAGCTCCCCGTTGGCGCGGGCGCAGGTTGGGCCCGGACGACGGGGGCGGCTTCCGTCATCGGTGGTGAGCCAGGTCGGCGCAGGATGCGGAAGGGAACGACCACTGTGGGTGCGGGTTCCCCGGGGGCCCGCGCGGGCGCGACGCTGTCCATCGGCTCTGCCCGGCCATCCTCTGCGCGCTCCCCCCATGCCGCCCGCGCAGAAGTGGCCTGGGGATCCCGCCGCTGGCTGGCTCTCGCGCCATCGGCAACGCTCCGCCAGTTCTCCTCCCGAGCCCCGGGCTCGAACCAGGGTTCCTCGTCCCGGGCCTGGCCGCTGACCCGCCGGCGGCCCCTGCGGTCCGCTCCCTGTCGCAGTGCCAGGCCCGCAGCCCCACCGCTGAGGGTTGCTCCCCCGAGGGCCGCGGCCGCCAGCCAGATCCCCAGGGGTGCCTCGGGTGTCTCCCAGGTGAGCACCCGGAACGACACCCGGGGCTCGGGATTGAAGGCAGCCACCAGCAACACCGCCAGCAGGGGGGAGAGGAACGGCACCAGCAGCAGCTGTCGCCCCCTCATGCGCGCGGTGGCACGGGCCCCTGCCAGCGACGCAGCGTTCCCAGCTGGAGGCCAAGACTGTCAAAGATGCGAATCACGAGGAAGTCGACCATCTCCTCCAGGTTGCGCGGCTGGTGATACCAGGCGGGCACCGGCGGGGCGATGCGCGCGCCCGCTTCAGCCAGGGTCGTGAGATTGCGCAGGTGAACCAGATTCCAGGGCAGTTCGCGCGGCGCAATCACCAACGGCCAACCCTCCTTCAAATGCACATCGGCAGCCCGCTCAATCAAATCCAGTGCCACCCCGGAGGCGATGCGTCCCACCGTTCCCATGCTGGCGGGCAGGATCACCATGCCCGCTGTGCGGTAGCTGCCGCTGGCGATAGCTGCCGCCTGGTCATTCCAGCGGTGGCAGCGCAAGGAGCCGCGGAGGCAGCCGGTGCGAGCCCGCCAAAATTCCTCTTGGGCTCGCGGGTCGTGGGGCAGCTGAACCCCCAATTCCGCTCTCCAGACACCCATGGCCCCCCGACTGGTCACCACCTCCACCCGCTGATCCGCCTGGAGCAGCAAGGCGAGCGCCCGCTGGGCCAGGGGTTGGGCCGAGGCACCCGACATCGCGAGCACGATGGGAAGCGATGGGGGCGAGGAGGCCATGCCGATCAGCTGACCGCCTCGTCGTCGCTCCCCTGATCGGTCCCGTCGTCCTGGTCCGTCGGCCCCTCCCGGGGCAACACCACCGACAGATCGATTTGATGGCGCAAGACATCGACTTTTTCGATCACCACCTCCACGGGATCCCCCACCATGTAGGTGCGGCGATTTTTGCGCCCCACCAATTGACTCTGGCGCGAGCGGTATTCGTACCAGTCATCCTTCAGGGAACTCACGTGCACCAGGCCCTCGACCATGGACGGGGGCACCTCCACAAAAAAGCCGTAGCTCTGCACGCCACTGATCACCCCTTGAAGGGTTTGGCCCACGGAGGGCTCCGCGCAACGGGCCTGGGCCATCGCCAGGCGATCCGCCTGAAATTCCGCCACCACCAGGCGCCGTCCATTGAGACGCAACACCAACCCGTGGCGCAGGCTGTCCTCAAAGGGGGCCAACTGGGTCGGGGTGAGCAGGGGCCAGTCGATGGCGCCGTGGGAGGCGTCGGAGGCCAGATCCACGCATGTTTTGTGACGCACCGTGGGGCGGTCCTTCCCCTCTGTCAGAAGCGTCACGAGCAGAGGCTGGTTGAACAGATCGGCGTAGTGCAGGCTGGGGCAGGTCCAGGGGGAAACGGCGATCGGATCGCCGGCCAGGGCATGGGCTCCGGGTTGATCACTGAGCTGGGTGGTCTCCAGGCTGTCGCGAATCTGCAGTTGCCAGACACGGCTGCGGTCGGTGTGGGCAAAGGCGGTCGCCAGCTCCGCTGCGCTGGCGTTGCCGTCGTTGCTCAATTCCAGGGGGATGTCCAAGGCAAGGGCGGCCTTGGCCACCTCGTTGATCGTTGCTGGATCTGGCGGGGGATTGACGGCAAAGATGGCCGGCAGACCCAACGCGGCCATGTGGTGGCCCAGGGCACGGTGGGCCACCAACACCCCTTCCCGCAGGATGGCAGCGGGATGGGCCTCGCTCAGGCGCACCCACCAGCCCTCCCTACCGGCATCGGGTCCAGGACGCAGGGCGTCACCGAGAGTCTCCAGAGGGGGAGCGGGCACATCGAGATCAATGGAGCCTGCCGCCAGGCGCCGTTGCCTCAGCAGCGCGCCGACAGCCACAATCTGCTCAAGGAGCGCAATGTGACCTTTGTGGGTTTTCAGGGCTCCCGGCAAGGTGCGTGCCTTGGGTTTGCGATCCGCCAAAGCCTCCAGCGCCGCTTCATCCAGCGTGGCTACAGGGCGCACCCGACTCAGGAGAAAGCGATAGTGCTCCAGCTCGCCATCGGCACCCAGGTCGAGCGCCACGGACAGAGCGGCCTGCTCCATTCCCGGGGCAAAACCACAGGCCTTGGCCAAGCTCTGGGGCAGCAGCGGCCGCCAGCGTCGTCCCAGAGGCAGGGCTTCGCCCAACTCCCGCATCCAGGTGTCGACCGCCGTGGAAATGCCCAGCCGTTCAGCCACGGCGGGCGCATGGAGCCAGAGACGCCAACCCGTTTCCCTGGCCTCCAGAGACATCGCCGGCATCACCGGCGCATCGGGCGCCAGCCACGGTTTGATGATCAGGGCGGGGAGGCTGGTGAGATCCTCGCGCCCCTTCTCCGCCGGCGTCTTGAGGGTCAGCCTGGGGGGGCCTCCCTCCTCCTGGAGTTGATGCTTCACCAGAAGCAATTCAAGATCGGCCTCGTCTCCTCCGCTCACGGACAGGCTGCGGGCGACATGGCCCTCAGGAGTGAACTGGGCCACCGGAAAGCGATCAATCTCCACCTCCACCACATGGGAGTCGCGCTGCTCAAGATGGGCGGCATCCGTATCGGGCAAGGCGACGGTCGTCAGCAGGCGATCGTCGAGGGGCAGGGCCACAAGCCGCTCCCCCTGACGCTCCACATGGCCCAGCAGGCGAGTGGTGTGGCGCTGAAGAATGCATTGAACACTGCCCTCCGGAGACCGGCGCCGTCCGCCCTCCCGGGTGATCTTCACCAACACGCGATCGCCATTCCAGGCATGGTTGAGCTGGTGGTCGCGGATATAGATGTCTTCCCCCGCATCATCCCTGAGGGCAAAACAAAAACCCTTGCTGGAACAGCGCAGTCGGGCTGGAATCAGCTCGGGACATTCGCAGCGCCGCAGCCCCTCCTCCCCTTGTTCCACCAGGGCGAGTCGCTCCAGGGCCGCCAGACTGATGCGCATCTTCTGCTGGTCTTCAGGCGCGGAGATCCCCAGAGCCTTCTCCAGCTGGGCTGGGGCCAGACTTTCGCTGGTGGACAAGTGGTCAAGCAGGTCGGAGACCGTGAACTTCATCGTCAGGTGAGACAGGGGAGAGCAGGGCGTGGAGTGGGCAGAACGCGCCAACCGCAGTCAACACGTCCAGCCGTGGGGCGACACAACGGGCCGTGGCGTGAAGATTTGATATTAGGAACCCGGGGGGGCCGCGTCCGCGTCAGCCGGTGCGGGGACCGGGGCGCCGCCCTGGCCGGAGCGCAGAATCAGCCGCAGGCCAAGGAACAGGAAACCAGCGGAGGCTGCCAGTTGCAGCCAGTCGGTGGGGATCACCCGGGTGAGCGAGCCCCCCGCCGCCGATCCCAACAGGCTGGCCAGCACCAGGGCCAGGGCACTGCCGGCGAACACCGCGCCAGTCCGGCGGGAGGTGACACAGATGCTGAAAATGGCCAGCTGGGTTTTATCTCACAGCTCAGCCAACACCACTGTGGCAAAGGTGGAGGCAAGCAGAGACAACATTGTGGGCTGGGCTT
>JBKDSV010000077.1:0-6937 GCA_046340795.1 Cyanobacteriota bacterium
CCTGTGAGCACGAGGATCCGGGGCGGGCGTGGGCTGGGGTTCAAGGGGGCGGGCCCGGAAGGGGTTCGATCGGCGCCAGGCGCGGATCCAGGATCTTGGGTCCCAGGCCGGGAAACCGCACCGCCAGCGAGATCTTCTCCCCCGAGCCGAAGAGATGGGTGACCCTGCCCACCCCGAAGCTGCTGTGGCGGAGCTGATCGCCCACGGCCCAGGTGTGGGCCGGTCTGCGCCGCCGCACGGCATTGCTGGGGGCGCTCGCCGCGCCGCCGCTGGCCACCTGCCGACTTTCGGCCCGGTCGACCCGGGTGAGACGATCCAGCCGCTGCTCCCGCCGCAAGGCCGCGCCGCCACTGCGGGGGATGTCGCCCTGAAGCAGCTCTTCAGGCAGTTCCGAGAGAAACAGCGAGGGCATCGCCGGTTCACGCATGCCGCCCCAGAGGCGCCGCTCGCAGGCGTGGGAGAGGAACAGCCGCTCCCGCGCTCGGGTGAGGCCCACATAGCAGAGGCGACGCTCCTCCTCCAGGGCGGCGGGATCATCCAGAGAGCGGTAACTGGGAAACAACCCCTGTTCCATACCCACCAGGAACACGACCGGAAACTCCAGTCCCTTGCTGGCGTGGAGGGTCATCAACACCACTTTCTCGGCGGCGGTGTTCTTGTCATCAGCATCGCCAGCCAAGGCGGCGCTGGCCAGAAAGCCCTCCAGGGAGCTCTCCTCGTTTTCCTCCTGGTATTGCAGAGCGGCGTTGACCAGTTCGTTGAGGTTGCGGCGCCGATCCTCCGCCTCATCGCTGGCCTCGGCGATCAGCTCCGCCAGGTAGCCGCTCTGCTCCATCACCCGCTGCACCAGCTCGGCAGGGGGCGCGCTCTCCAGCCGCTGCCGCAGATCCCGCACCAGCTCGCCAAACCGCAGCAGCCCCTTGGCGGATCGCCCAGCCAAGGAGCGCACGGCTTCGGCATCGCTCACCACCTCCCAGAGGGGCACGCCCAGCTGGTTGGCCGCATCGCTCAGGCGCTCGATGGTGGTCTTGCCAATGCCCCGCCGGGGCACATTGAGCACCCGCAGCAGGCTGACGCTGTCCGCTGGGTTCACCAGCAGGCGCAGATAGGCGACGATGTCTTTGATCTCCCGCCGGTCGTAGAAACGCAGGCCTCCCACCACCAGGTAGGGAATCCCCCAGCGCACCAGCGCTTCCTCCAAAGCCCGTGACTGGGCATTGGTGCGATACAGAACGGCCAGATCGCCCCAGGCCAGCTCCGGGTGGGCCGCCTTGAGCATGCGCATGCGGTGCACCACCGCCTCCGCCTCCGCGATCTCATCGTCACAGCGGGTGAGGCTGATCGGTTCCCCTTCTCCCCGGGTGGGCCGCAACACCTTGTCGATGCGCTCGCTGTTGTGGGCGATCAGGGCGTTGGCCGCCTGCAGGATCGTAGCGGTGGAGCGGTAGTTGTCCTCCAGCTTCACCATGGTGCGCGTGGCGTCGTCGGCGGCGCCATCGCCGAAGTCGGCCTGGAAACCCATCAGGATCTTGAAGTCGGCGGCGCGGAAGCTGTAGATGCTTTGATCCGCGTCACCCACCACGAACACCGAGCGATCCTTCCACTCGCGGATCGCCCCGGGATCCTGGCCATCGGCCACCAGGAGCTTCAGCAGCTCGTATTGCGTGCGGTTGGTGTCTTGATACTCATCCACCAGCACATGGCGAAAGCGCCGATGCCAGTAATGGCGGATCTCGTCGTTTTGCCGCAGCAGCTCCACAGGCAGGAGCAGGAGATCATCGAAATCGAGGGCGTTGTTGGCCGCCAGAGCACGGCGGTAGCGCCGGTAGGCCTCCGCCACCTTCCGCTCCCTCTGCCCCTCCGCGTTGGCCTCCAGTTGGTCGGGCAGCCAGCCCTGGTTTTTAGCGTTGCTGATGGCCCAGCGCACCTTTTTGGGCTCGAAGCGCTTCGGATCAAGACCCAGCTCCTGGGTGACGATCTCTTTGACCAGGCTTTGGGCGTCGTTCTCATCGTAGATGGTGAACTGGCGTGTCCAGCTCAACCCCTCCAGGTCCTTGTATTTGTCGATGTCGAAGCGCAACAGCCGCGCAAACAGGGCATGGAAGGTGCCGATCCAGAGGTCTTTGATCACCTCGCGGTGGACGCGGCTGCGCAACTGCTTCTGCTCCACTGGCGGCAGGGTGCCCCAGGGCTGCCCGAATTGACGTTGGGCCAGGGACTGGGCGAGCAGGAGCTCCAGCCGCTCCTTCATTTCCCGAGAGGCCTTGTTGGTGAAGGTCACCGCCAGCAGGGTCCCTGGATCGACCCCGTGGTAACCGATCAGGTGGGCGATGCGGTGGGTGAGGGCGCGGGTTTTGCCGCTGCCCGCCCCCGCCACCACCAGCAGGGGGCCGGTGGCGTGATCCACGGCCCGGCGCTGGGCGTCGTTCAGACCGGCGAGAAAGCTCATCGCTGGATGGTATCCAGCCGCCGCCCCGTAGGGTCTGCGCTGGTTCCACCGCGGGTTGCATGCTGATGGCTGCCCCCACCCCAGCAACAAACTACCGGCCAGACATTGACGGGATGCGAGCCATCGCCGTGTTGGCGGTGATTCTGTTTCACTTTAAAAATACGGCGCTGCCAAGTGGTTTCTTGGGAGTGGATGTGTTTTTTGTCCTCTCGGGCTTCGTGATCACAAGCTCGCTGACCCGGCACCAGGAGACGCGGCTGCGGCCCTTTCTGCTCCAGTTCTACGCGCGCCGGGTCAAGCGCCTGCTGCCGCTCTTGATCGTGTGCGTGCTCGTCACTGCATGGGTTGGCGCCCTGGTGGTGACCCCCGGTTCGCAGGAGGAGATGGCCATCTGGCAAACGGGTTTGGCGGCCTTGGTCGGGGCTGGCAATCTTGTGCTGCAGGCCCAGCAATTTGATTATTTCGCCGCCTCCACAACGCTCAATCTGTTCACACACACTTGGTCGCTCGGAGTAGAGGAGCAATTTTATCTGCTTTTCCCTCTGCTCGTCTTTGCCAGTGGCCTCAGCCGTGGCGGCAGACAGGCCGGCTTTCGCCTGGCTCTTGTGCTGACCCTGCTCAGCCTGGCGTCTCTGATCAGCTGGTTGGTGCGCAACGGCCAGGATCCGCGCTTGGCCTATTACTTCTTCCCCGCACGCTTTTGGGAGATGGCGGCAGGCGCCTTGGCCTTTCTGGCCTGGCGGGCCAGACCTCCGGCTCCCGCCCCCGGCCGATGGGCTTCAGGGCTGACGGCCTCCCTGCCAGCGGCACTTCTGAGCGTGGGTCTTGTGGTGTTCCTGGCTCTGCCCCGCTCGCTCGCGCCCCGCACCACGGTGGCTGTAGTGCTGGTGACGGCCCTGCTGTTGTGGGGGCTGACGCCCGGGCAGGTCACCACCCGACTCCTGAGCACCGCTCCGCTGCAGAAGCTCGGCCGCCTCTCCTATGCCCTCTACCTCTGGCACTGGAGCGTGCTCGCCCTCAGTGCCTGGACGGTGGGGATCCACCCTTGGACCGTGCCGTTTCAGGTGGTTCTGATCCTGGCGCTGGCCCTCTGGAGCCACCACGCCATTGAAAATCCGCTGCGGCGAGCCCGTTGGGGAGGCACGCCCCAGCGCACCCTCCTCTACGGGCTGCTGGCGGTTGGGGCCTCGGCGCTGGTGTTGCTGCCGTTGGGACAGTCCCTGCGGGGCCAGCTGTTTCTGGGTGACAGGAGCGAGGCTGACCTCACCCCCTGGCAGAGGCGCGTGGGCATCGCCGGCAGCTCCATCAGCGGGGAGCAATGCCACAACGCGCCGGGGGTGCCGGATGACGACTTCAGGCCCTATGTCAGCCACTGCACCACGGCGCGCAGAGCGACCGATCGGCAGCGGATGTTTGTGCTTGGCGATAGCCATGCCCTCGCCCTCCTGCCCCTGGGAGAGCGGTTGCACGCGGACCTGCCCCTGCAGATCAGCCACTACTCCAGAAATGGCTGCCCCATGCCGCCGTCTGCGCGCCAACATGCCGAGCCCGGCTGCTGGACATTCGCTCAGCTCGCCCTGGCGGAGGTGCGGGCCTCCGCCTGGGCGGGGGATCTGGTGCTGGTGCACAACTACTTCCGTTCCCATTTCGGTGAAGGGGAAGACACGCGCTCCATGCAGCTGGACGCCCGAGGTCGTCCGCTGGAAGGGGAGACCGCCAAGCTGGCCGCCTACCAGCGCGCCCTGGAGTCGCTGGCGCACACCTTGGCCGCAAAAGACGTGTCGCTGCTGATCGTGGGGCCGGTGCCGCGCTTCCTTGAGCTGCGCATCGACCCCCTTCTCTGCGTGACGCAGTGGTTCCGCCCCTGGCCGCCGGCCTCCTGTCGCCAGCAACTGGAGCAGTCGCTGGCCTTCCACCAGGCCGATACCCGCGCGATCCGCGCCATGCTCGCCACCCTGGAAGCCACCCAGCCCAACGTCCATCTGTTTGACCCGGCGGTCACGCTTTGCCCCGACGGGGTCTGCCGCACCCTTGACGCGCAGGGCAACCTCCTCTATCGCGATCGGGATCATCTCGACGCGCTGGCGGCGGTGCGTCTTGCCCGGCCGCTGGAGGCCTTTCTGCGCCAGCGGCAGCTTCTGCCCTTCCCATGAACCCGTCCTAAATTGCACCAGCCTTCCCCACGCCTGTCGTTGACTGAGGGAACCGTCTTTCGTCCGATCCCGATCTTCATTGGCTACGACCCTCGGGAGCGGGCCGCCACCAACGTCCTGATCGACAGTCTTTACCGGCAGAGCACTCTCCCCCTGGCGATCTCGCCGATCGTGACCCCGCAACTCGCCGAAGTGTTTCGGCGCGAGCGCGATCCGAAGCAGAGCACCGCCTTTTCCTTCACCCGGTTTCTGGTGCCCTGGCTGATGGGCTACCAGGGCTGGGCCATCTTTATGGACTGCGACATGCTCTGCCGAGGTGACATCGGCGAGCTCTGGGCCCTGCGGGATGACCGCTACGCCCTGCTCTGCGTGCAGCACGACCACAAGCCCAACGAGACCGCCAAGTTTCTGGGGGAAGTGCAGAGCGCCTACCCGAAGAAAAACTGGAGCTCGCTCATGCTCCTCAACTGTGCCCGCTGCGCCGCCCTCACCCCCGACTACGTGAACAGTGCCAGCGGTCTGGAGCTGCATCGTTTCGACTGGCTGGCCGGTGATCACCAGATCGGGGCCCTGCCCGACCGCTGGAATCATCTGGTGGATGTGCAGCCCGCGCCCCGCCATCCGGCAACGGAGGGAGGACCGACCTTGCTGCATTGGACCCTGGGGGGTCCCTGGTTTCGGGAGCAGCGCACAATGGGAGGCCCTCTGGCGGCGGAATGGTTCAGCGCCCGGGATGATGCCCTGCGCCTGTGGGACTGAGCATCGTCACGGTGTGCATGAACCGGCGGGAGCATCTGCTGGCCACTGCCCCCAAAGTGGCCGCCTGGCCCCACCACCAGGAGCATCTGATCGTGGATTGGAGCAGCGCGGCGCCCCTGCGGCGGCAAGACCTGCCGGCGGATCCGCGGCTGCGGCTGTTGCGGGTGGAGGGAGAGACCCGCTGGAACCTCTGCCGCGCCTACAACTTCGCCCTTGCCCGGGCGCGGGGCAGCCGGCTGCTCAAGCTCGACGCCGACGCCTGGCCCGGCGAGGCCTTTGATCCTGCAGACCCCTCCCTGCGGCTGCCACCGCCAGGGGGCTCCAGGGAGGAGAGAGGGCCACTGTGTGCCTTCGGCAGTGGGCCGGAGGGGCGCAAGGGGCAGTTTTTGATCGACCAGGACCTGCTGGACGCGGTGGGAGGGTTCAATGAACTGCTGGTGGGCTATGGCTTTGATGACAAGGATCTGCTGGCCCGCTTGCTGCACGGGCGGGGGCAGGCGGCGAGGGTGATTCCCGAAGCCTGGATCGGTGTGATTCCCCACTCGGACGCGGAGCGGGCGGAGCTGGGAGCGGGGAAGGTTGGAGTGGCCGCCAGCCAGGGGCTCGCGGCGATGCGCGCGACCCGGTTGGCCAATCGTCTCGTGGCGGCTCACTGCCCCTGGGGGCCCCATGCCCCCCGGTCCCGATACCAGGAGGAGCGCCCCGGTGTGTGGCGCTTGGACGCCCGCTCGCTGCCGCAGCCGCCCGCGGCGGTGGCGGCGGAGCTGGAGCATGCGCGGCGCATGACCTTCTGGGGCCATTTCCTTGCCATTCCGGAGGTGGTCCTGGAGGTGCTCCCCTTCAGCCTCTTTCCCCCCGCGGCCGAGGGCCGCTGGAACGTGCGCTGGTGGCACCGACTCTGGTGGCACACCGGTCGGCGGCTGCTGGCGCTGCCGGTGTGGCTCCTGGTGACCGGCCGAGGGCTCCTCGCCGCTGGTGGACGCCAGACCTCCAGCCAGCGGTGATCCAGATCACCCTGGCCTCCAATGCGATCCACCTGGAGGCGGCCCGCCGCCTTCGGGATGGGCTGTTGCCGCGCCAGGCCACGTTGGAGGTTCTGTTGTGGGAACCTGGGCGCTTTCCCCTCACGCCGGCGGATCGCCGCCGCTGGCCCCTGCGGCTGCCGGCGCGCCCCGCCAGCTATCTGTTGCTGGCCCCCTGGGCCCTGCTCGGCCTGGTGCGGGACCTGCGCTTGGCCCATCGCCGCGGAGCTGGCCTTGGCCTGCGGCTGCTGCTTGCCCGGGCCCATCGGCTCACCCTCCTGGATGACGGACTGGATCAATACCGAAACCAGCCGAAGGCCGTGGACCCCCTCTTGTTTCCAGCGGGCAGCGCGTACTGGCTGTTTTCCGATGCGCCAGCCTGGCGCGCTCCCTGGTGTGGCCGCTTTCGCTGCCAGGAGTTGGGCCCCCTTTACCCCCTCCCCCTCCCGGATCCCGCGGCTGTCGCCTCCGCTGGCGAGGGGTCGCCCAGCCTGGATGCCGCTGATCTCCAGGGCACCTTGATCCTTGACTCCCCCGGTCTGGAGCGCCTGGAG
>JBKDSV010000078.1:0-4401 GCA_046340795.1 Cyanobacteriota bacterium
GCCCTGCATTCCCAGTCGTGGCGTCAGGAGGCGGCAGAAGTGGCCCTGGTTCTCGCGAGTGGAACTGCCACCACCTCTGCAGAGCACTGCACCCACGGCGCTCCCATGATGGTCTCGCCTGAGATGTGTCCGTCAGTCAGCATGAACACAGAGTGGCAAGTTTGAATCAGCCCTGGGGCTGGATGGGCGTGGCAGGGCATCTCGCCCTGTGAACGCGTACAAAGTTTATGCGCAGGATTGACAGCGGCGCTTGAAACCTGTTAGTCTTAAAAACTATAAATTTTGACGCTCCACCGCCATGAAGCCGTTTCAGGAGGGTGAATTTAATCCGATTGCGGCTCCGCTGAATAGCCTGGCAGAGATCACTAGCCCCAAACCCTTGCCCTACGGGTTGGTCGGAGAATCGGCGGGCCTCGCGTCACAGCTTTCACCCATCCTTGCCCTGGCGGATGTGCCTCTGACGGCAGCCGTCTCTACCAAGCCCACCCTCCAAGACAGTGGGCAAATCTTTGCCCCAGTCAATGCTATCACAGGTAGTGTAACTCTATCAAAAACCCTGCCCACGGATCCAGCGACCCTCAAGCCCGCCGATGTCCTGACCGGTCTGGGAAGCGTGCGTGTGGGCGAAGCTCCAGACTTCCCGGCTAACACCACGACCACCGCCTCGATCTCCATCGGCGGCAGCGCGGCTGGCGTCGTGAATTTCTCCCGCGACCGCGACTGGTTCCGCGTGTCCCTCCAGGGAGGCCGCTCCTATCGCTTCAATCTGAACGGCACCACCCTCTCCGATCCCACCCTGGCCCTGCGCAATTCCACGGGCACCCAGCTGGCCTTCAACGACGATTTCGACGGGCGGAACTCCCAGATCAGTTTCAACGCGACAACCACAGGCACCTATTACCTTGACGCCGGCGGCTTCAGCAGCGGGACAGGGTCGTACACGCTCCTGGCGGTCGACACCACCCCCACGGATGACTTTACCGCCACTACCAGCACCACCGGCTCCATTGCGATCGGCGGCAGCGCCACTGGTGTGGTCAACTTCAACAGTGACCGCGACTGGTTCCGCGTGTCCCTCCAGGGCGGCCGCTCCTATCGCTTCAATCTGAACGGCACCACCCTCTCCGATCCCACCCTGGCCCTGCGCAATTCCACGGGCACCCAGCTGGCCTTCAACGACGATTTCAACGGGCTGAACTCCCAGATCAGTTTCAACGCGACAACCACTGGCACCTATTACCTCGACGCCGGCGGCTACAGCAGCCGCCTTGGCACTTACACACTCCTGGCCGCGAGCACCACACCGGCTCCCTCCGCGGATGATTTTGCCGCCAGCATCAGCACTACCGGTTCGGTCGCCATTGGTGGCAGCGCTTCCGGCACCGTCAATTTCGCCGTCGACCGTGACTGGTTCCGCCTCTCCCTTCAGGCTGGTCGCACCTATCGCTTCAACCTCAACGCCAACAGCCTCTCGGATCCCACCCTGGCCCTTCGCGATGGCACAGGCTCCCAAATCGCCTTTAACGATGATTTCAACGGACTGAATTCGCAAATCACGTTTACAGCCACCACAGCGGGCACCTACTTCCTGGATGCCGGTGCTTACAGCAGTGGGATAGGCACCTACACGGTGCTGGCCACCGATACCACCCCCGCGCCGACGACCGACGATTTTGGCGCCAGCACCAGCACCACCGGCACGGTGGCCATTGGCGGCACCACGTCTGGAGTGGTCAACTTCAACGGCGACCGCGACTGGTTCCGCATCTCCCTGCAGGCTGGCCGCCTGTACAACCTGTTCGTGAGCGCAGGCAGTTTGCTGGATCCTGATCTGTATTTGAGAGATGCCAACGGGCTGCAAGTGGGCTACGGGAGTGACGCTGGTGGCACGCTCAATGCCCTGTTGGCCTTTAGGGCGCCCACCACTGGCACCTTCTACCTGGATGTCGGTTCCCACAGCGGCTGTGGAGCTGGCAGCTACACAGCCGCTGTGGTTGATGTTTTCGGCACGGACGACTTCTCGGCCGACAGCAGCACCACGGGCTCGGTGGCCATTGGCGGTAGCAGCTCTGGAGCGATGAACTTCAGCGGCGATCGTGATTGGTTCCGCCTGGCCCTTCAGGCTGGGACCACCTATCGCTTCAATCTGAATGGCACCACCCTGGCCGACCCTGCCCTCACTCTGCGGGATGCTGATAGCGGCCAGCTGGCCTTTAACGACGATTTCAATGGGCGGAATTCCCAAATCACCTTTACCCCCACCTCCACCGGCACCTATTTCCTTGATGCAACAGCTGCCAATCCCACCGCATCCGGCAGCTACACGGTTTCGGCGGCAATCGCTCCCGCCACAACCGACGACTACGGGGCGGATCCAACCACGCAGGGCCGTGTCACCGTTGGCAATCAAGCCTCAGGAAGCATTGAGTTCGTTGAGGACCAGGACTGGTTTGCCGTGGCGCTCCAAACAGGTCGCAGCTATCGATTCAATCTGAACGGAGACACGCTCTCAAATCCAACCTTGAGCCTGCTTGACAGTACTGGCCGCAATATTTTGGCAGCCAATGATGACTTTGGAACGAGTCGAAATTCCCAAATCACCTACACAGCCACAGCGTCTGGAAACTTCTTCCTGAGCGCAGCGGCAGTGAATTCCCTGACAGGCACCTATCTCCTGCAGGTCACCGATGTCAGCGTCAACAGTGATCGCATCACGGGTCTCCTGGATACCACAATTCGCAGTTCCGTCAATTCTCTCCTCTCTGACAACCTCTTTACCCACCAAGAACTGGCGACCTTGCTGCGCAACACGGGAACCAATGGTGTAACGGCCCAAGAACTTGACAATTTAAGAACAATCGCCACCCAAATCAGCCCCTATTTGGCAGACACAACACGTCCGTACACGCAATATATCTACAATGCTGTTGTCAACGGCAATACCGCCAACCAATGGTGGACGGGTGGTTCGAGCACAAGAGTGGCACTCGGCGACCTCACGGCTGGCTCCGTCCAGTTGCAAATGAATCGCTTGGTTGACAAGTGGTTTGGCGGCCTTGATTTGCCAACCAACTTCATCGTTGGCGATGCGGCGGCATCTGCCAGCAGCCTCACGTTCAGTTATGGGCAAATGACAGGCAGTCTGTTCGAAAATGACATCAATTTCTCAGACATCAATCAAGGACAAGCGGGGACATGCTATTTCATGGCAGCCTGTTCAACACTGGCAAATAATCAACGACAATTGATTCGCGACATGTTCAGAGACAACGGTGATGGCACCTATGGCGTCCGCTTCTATGGGGCAACAGGCAATGAACTTTGGGTAACGGTGAATCGGTCCGTTCCTATTTTGCCTAACAATGGCTTGGCACTGGCTGGCAATGCTGCCCGTTCGCTCGCTGGTGAAATGTGGGTTGCCTTAGCCGAAAAGGCCTACGCCCAGGCGAATGAAATCGGCGCCTTTGGTCGCGAAGTCACAGCCAACAGCTTCGGAGCAATTGAGGGCGGCATGGAAGAGGCGCTCTGCAATATCTCTGGCCGCAACACCACAACCTACTCCGCGTACTACAGCTTCGAAGGTTGGACAACGGCCTCAAATACTCTCACCACATGGAACACTTATGAAAGTCTTGCCATCGCAGCTGTGAATGCGGGACGCTCACTCTGGCTCGCTAGCTTCGGTAACACCTTCGACAGCAGTGACAAGCGCAACTTGGTGAGTGGACATGCGTTTGCCATAACTGGTTACAACGCATCCACGGGCCGTTTCATCATTGCCAATCCCTGGGGGCCCGGCGACGCCTTCTATGCAGGTGTCTTCGAGTCTTCATGGCGCGACCTGTTTAACGTGCGAGGAGTCGTCGCTTGGGTATAAATTGCTTCTTCCTTCATCGGTGGATGGCTCTATAAAGTTTGGGCCAACGATTGATCCACCCTCTTGCACTCATTGTTGTGATCGGGCTGGCTGTCCCCTGACTGACGGACACATCTCAGGCGAGACCATCATGGAAGCGCCGTGGGTGCAGTGCTCTGCAGAGGTGGTGGCAGTTCCACTCGCGAGAACCAGGGCCACTTCTGCCGCCTCCTGACGCCACGACTGGGAATGCAGGGCTCCAGGGCCTGCAGTGGGATCGGCAGCCAGGCCAGAAGGGCACGGCCTGCCGTGATCACGCTCTGCTGCAGCCACTGCAGACCGATGCGGGCAAAGCTCAGGCCGCGTTTCCAGTGGGGATCCACACGGCGCCGCTCACCGGCGAGACTGACGGCATAGCCCTGCAGACTGCTGACCAGTACAGCGATGGCGAGCACCAGCAGCAACCGATCGATGCGCGCCGGATCCCGCAGACCGCTGCGCTCCAGCTGGAAGATCCCCGACTTCTGATCGCGGAACAGCTGCTC
>JBKDSV010000079.1:0-34954 GCA_046340795.1 Cyanobacteriota bacterium
TCATCGCTGAGGCTGTTGAGGTCGCTGAGGCCGGTTTCACAGGCCGAAAGGGCCACCAGGCGGGCCTGGCGCAGATCGAGTTGGAACAGATCCAACAGGGTGAGGCATTCACTCAGATCAATGACGTTGCCATTGGGCTGCGGCAGATGGCGATCGGCATCGAGGTCGTCGGGGGCGGCATCGAGAACACTCCCCGCCAGCAGCAAGGCGGAGAGCAGGGGCTGCTCAAAGTTGAAATAGCCATGGCAGGCGAAGTGCAGGCAGGCGCTGTTGGTCAAAGCGCCTTTTTGTTGCTTCATGGCACCTTTGCTGGCCTCGCTCCGCTTCAACACGGTGGCCTTGGCGGCGAAGAGGGATTGGATCGCTTCCACCTCCAGGTCGCTGTAGAGCAGATCTTGGGTGGGGTTCTGCAGGGCAAACAGGCTGTGCGGCGGCGTGGGCTGGCGTTGCTGCACCACCTGCAGCACCTGCAGGCTGGGGGCATAGCGCACGCCGCGGCCGAAGTGATCCTGCAGGGGTGTAGGGGCTTCCCCCAAGGGCATGGCGTGCAGGGGGAGCAGGTGCAGGAAGCGGTGGGGAATGAGGATCAGCTGATCGGCGCCGGGAGCCAGGTGCTGGATCTTCTCCAGCAGCGTGTCCAGCTCCAGCAGGTGGGAGAAGTGATCCAGCGCTGTGGGCAAGCCAGCCTGCCAAGAGTTGTTCTCACTGCGATAGGCGCTGAGGTAGGCGTTCATTGCGGCGCTCAGCGCCTCCAAGGTGGGCTCGGGATAGCGATGGCAGATCGGCTGCAGCGCATCCCTGTGGAGGATGAAGGCCAGCAACTGTGGTCCTGCCAAGTACCAGCTCACGATCACCGTTTGGCAATCGGGCAGGGTTGCCCGCAGTTGGTCGATGGTCAGCGGCTGCACCTTCTGGCTGAGGGAGAAGCTGGGATCGATCGGCTGGATCTGATCTTGGATGAGGTGATCCAGCTCCTGCTTGAGCTGCGGCAGGCGTTCGCCCACCTTTTGGGCTCGTTCTTGTTGAATCCGTTCAAAGGCTAGGGAGCGTGCGCCCTCCGGCCCAGCGATTCCGTCGGACCCCGCCAAGGGCGGGCGTCTGAGGCCGTTGGCTGGTTGCGCTTGGTTCAATTCCCGTTCGGCCCTGGCGATCGAACCCCGCAATTCATCGAGGCGTTGGATCACCTCAGGCGGAATCTCGCCCTTGGGATAGAGGTCTTTGCTGCTGAGCAGCTCCACCAGGTTGCGAGCCTTGGAGCGATCCACCACTTCCAAGGCTTGAGCATAATTCTGTTGATCCACATACACCTGCACAAGATTGGCATACACCTCAATCGCCCCAGACACAATCTCCGCCTTGCGAGCTGGATCAATGGCCGCTGACCGTAGGTTTTCCACTGCTGTGATCGCCAGCAGGTAGCCCTCGATGGCCACCTCGGGCCGCTTGTTGGTGAAGCCGAGATTGCCGAGGTTGCGGGCTGTCCGCAGGCAGTCGGCGGCAAGTTGAACAGGATCACTCACCCGCAGGGCGTTATTGAAGGCGGCGATGGCGTTTTCGATCTGCTCGCGCGGATTGGCGGAGAAGGGGGCAAGATCGCTGTAGGCAGCGCCAAGATTATTGTTTGTCCTCGCATAGTCTTGCGGCTGCTCTGCTTCTGTGTAGACCCGCAGGGCGTTGCGGTAGGCGGCGATGGCGTTTTCGATCTGCTTGCGCGGATTGGCGGAGAAGGGGGCAAGATCGCTGTAGGCAGTGCCGAGATTATTGTTTGTCCTCGCATAGTCTTGCGGCTGCTCTGCTTCTGTGTAGAACCGCAGGGCGTTGCGGTAGGCGGCGATGGCGATCGTTTGATTTGTTCCAGGGTTTCCGAGTGGGAACTGATTCAAACAAACGCCGAGGTTCACAAGCACAGCGGCCAGGGCTAGGTTTTGATCCTGTTCTGCCCTCGCCAGCACTCCTTCCCACCACTCCCTCAGCAGTTCCACAAGCGAACCATTCAATCGCGCCAAGTTGGCCCGCATCAGTGGATAGACAACCTTCGGATCACCCTGGCACTCCGCAATTGTTTGCAGAAGTTGCATCAGAAAAGCCTCCTGCTCCCCTGACGGGCTGAAGCCCCTACTAACATCAGGAAGCTGCTGCAAAAACGCAGTAATCTGCTGCCCGCAATCCTCAAGAAAAGCAGCAGCTGCTTGATTGCCGTATTGCCGCAGGGATTGCGCATAACGCCCCATTATCTCCACCAAGCCCTCATCCACCAGCTCACGTTGAGCTGTGAGAATGGCATTGGCGTTCTCTCTGGCGCCCAGCAGCAGCTTGTCAATCAGCGCCACATAGGCCCTCTGCCGTTCCTCATCGATCGGTTCGGCTGGATTGGCGGGCTGATGGTCCATGAAGGCAGCGAAGCTGGCTGAAGTAGAGGGCTAACTGGCCAAACGCGATCGTGGCTTTTTGATGGCGATCCTGGTTCCCTGCCACGTGCTGGCTGAGCTGGTCAAACTCTAACCAATTCTGCTGGCTTGACAGCCACCCACAACGCCATGGACAGCCTTGGCCCCATCTCGCCCAGAATCGCCCAAATCAACTGAGCCCCAGCCCCCAAGTCTGTTCGCGCCAAGCCATCTCCGCCGCGCTGGTTCCCTGATCTGCCAACGGCCGCAACCGCATTGCGAGGTGCGCATGGCTGCGCTCAGGGCGGCTGCTGGAGCGCCCCTCTCCCTTTGCCCCCCAGCGGCGGATCAGCCCCAGGCATGAGCCGCACCCCAACCGCCAGAGCTGCTGGCGGCCCGTCATCAGCTCACCGGCTTCCTCTGCCGCTCCGAGGAGCAGACCACCTGGCTGGTGGAGGTGGCCAAGCAGGCCCATGGCACCGGCACCACCCGCGTGTTTGTCGTCACCGAAGTGGATCAAACGGTTGTCGTCGCTTACTACGCCTGGTGCCTGGCGAGCCTGGCGATCGCTGATCTGCCCGAGCGGCTGCGCCGTGGCGCCGGCCGCACCCCCCAGCCCATCGCCTTGCTGGCCCGCCTGGGGGTGGATCAACGCCATGAAGGACAGGGCCTCGGTGCGGCCCTGCTGCTGGATGCGATCACCCGGGTCGCCAGCCTCGGCGAGGCCATCGATTGCCGCGGCTTGCTGGTGCATGCCGAATCCGAGCAGGCCCGCAGCTTCACCGAGCACCTGATCCCGGAGTTTTCGAGTTCACCCACTGATCCCTTGCACCTGCTGCTGCTGCTCAAGGACATCCGCCGCACCCTGGGGCGCTGAACCCGATCTCACATCCCCCGAGGCCAGAGCAGCCCGGTGGCGGCTCGCGTCGGTTCGCCTCCCGTTCCACCACCACCTCCTCCCCCGCTTCCTCCCCCGCCGCCCGAGCCCGAGAGCAACGGTCCCTGCTGCGGGTGCTGACGGGCGCCCATGGCGCTCATCGCCTGGAAGTGACGGATGAAGTCCGCCGTGCTGGTGATCAGCTGGATGCCCCAGTGGGGCAGACCTTGGGGGGGAAGGCTGCTGATGAAGTGCAGCTCGTTACGGGTCGGGCAGAGCCCGAACCAAAGCCAGGATGTGGCCCACCTCCAGGGGGGTGCTGACTGCTTTCGCCGAGCGTGACCGCCCCACAAAGGGGCTGAGGTCGGTTGGTGGCTCCCACTGGGTTGCTGGGAGTTGGCCCTGGGCCACCGCCCAACGGAGCAGCGCCGAGGTGGCCTGCATCTGAATCTGCCGGGTCCGCCCACCGGGCCTGTCAGCCCAGTGCAGGGTGAGCCGATCCAGCAGCTGGGGAGCGCTTCGGGGTGGCTGCCGAGAGGCTAAGGCTTCCAGTACCAGCTTCATGTGGTGCCGATGAACCCTGGTCCAGCTTGACTCCTTGATTTCGCCGCTGCGGATTTTGTACTCGCGATAGCGCTCGACGAAGGAAGCTCTGGACAACCCAGGGCTGCTTTAAAGTGATTGGATAGAGGCGCCAGGCCACGATTGTGATTCAGGTCCCACGCTGAGACCCCTATGAGCTCGGGACTCAGTTCCTCAGAGCTGCTGGGCACATGAACGCAGAGTGGCAAGTTTGAATCAGCCCTGCTGGATAACCGGTCGCCAGTGGAAGCTGTCCCTTGCACCAACTGGGAGCTCCGCAGTCTCACGGGTGCCGCTGAGGGGTTTTCCAGAGCCTCCCTAAGACTTTCCAGTCTATCTGCTGTTCAGGACTTGTCCTTTTAGTAGGAGCAGAACCATCGCCTGATTGCTCTGATGAGGTAAACGCGATCTTCTTTGCCGCCTGTTCCGGTTCTATTCCGCGGCTGAAATCGTCGTAGATTCTGCAAACGGCCTCGCCAATCTTCTTGGCGTGATCGAAGTGCCAGGGGATCGGTAGTTGTATCTGACGCCGCTTGCCGCCGCCCGCTTTGGCCGTGATGTTCAGCCTGGCCAAGCCTCGGTGCTCCGTGAGTGCCCAGCCCCTTGGACATCCCTTGCGGGACAAGGCATGAGCGGTCTCGACGCGGATGGCGATCTCCCAGGCGGCTGCCTCAGCCATGTGAGAAGGTCGGCCCTACAACCTGGCACGGCCTGTCAGGTGCGGTCAGCCGCTGAAATCCCTAAAGCCAGTGCCTGGCTGGGTTCTTGGGAGATTTTCAAGGCCTGGACTGAAAGCGGGTGACCGGACTCGACCCGGCGACGTTCAGCTTGGGAAGCTGACATTCTACCACTGAATTACACCCGCAAGGAACAGTTGTTCTTTGGGCCACACATGTTTCCAGAACAAGAAGCTGGAGCTTATGGACAAGAAAAACTGTCGGGTTCAAGTCTAGCAGGAGACGGCTGCCGCCAAGGTCATGCCCCAGCTTGACCGGCACAATCAGCGGCCCGGCATTGTCAGGCAGCCCTGTGTTCCGGGAAGCCTCCCCGAGCCAGGGCCGATGAGCCTTGCTGGATGCTCGGTCTCCAGATCTCGCCGCGGAGCTCTGCGGCAGGGATCCGCACGGAGATTTGGCTCAGGCCTCCCATCCGGCGGAGCTCTGCGTCAGGCGCCCCCGTCCGGCTGGCTCCAGCGTCGGGGGTCCCGTTCGTCGACTCTCAGCGGGCCAGGGGTTAGGGCTTGGTTGGAGCGGCGGTGGGCTGCGGGCAATCCACTTCCGCTGTCAGAGCCTGGCGGGCGGCGATCACCGGCCCGGCCTTACCCTTCAGCACCTGGGCCGCTGCTTCCAGGGTGAGCCCCTTGTTCTTGGAGACCCGTTCCACTTCGCTCCGGAAGCTGCGCAGCTGGGCTTTGAAGGCCTTCAGGCGGAGATTCTCCAGCTTCTCTTGAGAGGCCTCCAGCTTGGTGAGGGCGGCGGCAAGGGCTTGATCGGCGGCCTTGGCCTCCCCCACCGTGGAGGTGGGTTTGAGGGCGGCCACCCTTTCCAGGGCCTGGCCCGCCTCGGTCAGGTGTGTACAGATCAGCTTTTCGGTCTGTGCCTTCTGCTCGGGCAGATTCTGCTGGCAGCCACCAAGGGCCAAGGCCGCCAAAGCGATGACGGCCAGCAGAGGACGGGTGGGTTGCATCGGGTTTTGGTATGCGTCGGCACCATAGTCAGGGTGGACAGGGGCGCCACATCGCTGTCCCAATTCGACGCATCGTCTGTCTTTCCCCTCTGACATTCAGCCGTGACCGTTGCCCGCGCCGCCGCCACTGCGGCCACCCTGCGCGTGCGCGATGCCCCGGCGTTCAACCCGCCAGTGCCGACGCCGCTGCCGCCACTCCAGCTCCCAGCGGAGCTTTCGCCAGGCCCAGGGCCCCCAGGGTGGCTTCAATCGCCGCCACGGCCGCCAAGATGTCGCGATCGCAGACGAAGCCCAGGTGGCCGATGCGAAACACGTGGCCCTTGAGGTGGTCTTGCCCCCCGGCCAGCAGGATGTCGAATCGGTTTTTGACCTCCTTGCGCAGCACTTCCGCGTCCAGACCTTCGGGGGCCACCGCGGTGATGGCGGGGCTGCCATGGCTTTCGGCGGCATAGAGCGGCAGGCCGATAGCCTTCATGGCAGCCGTGGTAGCCCGCTGATGGCGGGCGTGGCGCGCGAAGATCGCCTCCAGCCCCTCCTTCTCCATCATTGTCAGCGCGGCCTCCAGGGCGAAATAGAGATTGATCGCGGGGGTGAAGGGGTTGCTGTCACCCTTGGCGGCTTTGCGATATTTGCCCAGATACAGGTAAAACTTCGGCAGGTCAGAGCGGTCGTATGCGGCCCAGGCCCGTTCGCTCATGGCCACAAAACTGAGACCGGGCGGCATCATGTAGCCCTTCTGCGACCCGGAGCCGATCACGTCGATGCCCCAGGCATCCATCGGCACATCGGTGGCCCCGAGACTGGTGACGCAATCCGCGATCGTCAGGGCGGTGCCGTGAGCGGTGGCGTGTTGGGCGATCGTCCGCAGGTCGTTGATCACCCCGGTGGAGGTTTCCGAGTGGGTGAGGATCACCGCCTTGATGGCCTTCTCCCCATCGGCCTCCAGGGCAACCCGGAAGGCGTCAGCATCGAGGGGCTGGCCCCAGGGTGCCGCGATTTCCTCCACCTTCAGGCCATAGGCCTTCGCCACCTTCACCCAGCGCTCGCCGAATTTGCCGTTGTTGCCACAGAGCACCCGATCGCCCGCGCTGAGCGTGTTGACAATCCCCGCCTCCATGGCGGCCGTGCCGCTGCCAGTGATCACCAGCACATCATTTTTCGTCTGGTGCAACCACTGCAGCTGCTCCGTGGTGTGTTTGACGATCTTCTGAAAGTCGGCGCTGCGGTGGCCGATCGGATGGCGCCCGAGGGCCTGCAGAACCGTTTCCGGCACAGGTGTCGGGCCCGGAATCATCAGAGTGAGCTTGTCCTGCATGGGGCGGGGAGGGCGATCGGCGCCGCGAGGCAATCCCCCAACATAAAAAACGGTCTCCCCCCTCCCTTACTCATGCCCCCCGATTCCCGTGGCTATACCCTGCCGGTGTGGGTGGCCGCGGCCGCCAGGGCCTCCGTCGCGGTCCTCCGGGGGGAGGCCCCGCGTCTCGCCTGGTCCCTCGACCTGCTTCAGGGGGAGGGGCGGCCCCCGGTGCCGGTGCCGGTACGGGCTGCGGCGCCCCTCGGGGAGGGCTGGGCCCTGGCGGAAGCCTGTTGCGACCCCGGCGATGGCCTGGATCTCACCCGCGGCCTGCGGGTGTGGGCCCTCAGCCGCTGGGAGGAGGCCGCCCCGGCAGCGGTGGCTGGAGAGGAGAGCTGGCTGCAACTGGAGGCGGGCGCGGGGGTGGGCGTGCACGTTGCCAGCGGCGAGATGTGTGTGTCGGCCTATGCGCGCGCCCTTTTGGCGGCCAATCTGCGCCCCCTGCTGCCCGGGGGGCAGCGCTTGCGGCTGCGGCTGGTGCTCCCGGAAGGGCGCAACCTGGCGGAGCGCACCAGCAATGCCGCCTTCGGCGTGGTGGAGGGCCTGGCCCTGATCGGCACCCGAGCCGAACCCCAGGCCAGCGCTGATCCCCGCCAGCTCGATCGCACCCTCGACGCACTGGCAGCTCGCCTTGGCGCTCCCACCTTCGGCGGCGATCTGATTCTGGTGATCGGGGAAAATGGTTTGGATCTGGCGCCACGACTGGGATTGCCCGCCGATTTGCTCTTGAAGGTGGGCAACTGGCTGGGCCCGGTGCTGGTGGCCGCCGGCCAGGGCGGGGTGCGTCGCCTGCTGCTGTTCGGCTACCAGGGCAAGTTGATCAAGTTGGCGGGAGGCATTTTTCACACCCATCACCACCTGGCGGATGGCCGGGCGGAGGTACTCACGGCCCTGGCGGCCCTGGAGGGCCTCACCGGTCCCCCCCTGGAAGCTCTCCACGGGGCCCCGACCGTGGAAGCGGCTCTGACGGAGCTCCAATCCATCGATCGATCCCTGGCCGCGCGCCTGCGCCTGCGCCTCGCTGCCACCGTGGAGCGACGCGCGGCCCAGTATCTGGAGCGCCATGCCGCCACTGGACCGTCCCTGGGGGCGGCCCTCTTTGATCGCCAGCGGCGGCTCTCCGCCGCGGGGCCGGTGGGGGAGCAGCTCCTGCGGGTCCTAGGCGGCGCCCCGCAGGGCGCCGCCTAGGCTGGAGGCGGTGGCCCGTTCAGGCCCAGGAGCCTGGCCTGGCGCGCAACTCCCTTCATGTCTTCTTCCCCATCCCCCGCCACCGCCTCCCAAAGCCCGGCGGCTTCGGTGGCCTCCCCCACGGGCCCTCTGGCGGAGGCCCTCAACGGCAGCCGGAAACCAGCGATCGTGATCCTTGATTTCGGCTCCCAGTATTCGGAGCTGATCGCGCGGCGCGTGCGGGAGACCGAGGTCTATTCCCTGGTGCTGCCTTGCACCACCACCGCTGAGGAACTGCGCCAGCTGGGTCCGCGGGGCATCATCCTCGGTGGCGGACCCGGCTCGGTCTACGAGGAGGGGGCTCCCGTCTGTGATCCGGCCCTCTGGAACCTGGGCCTCCCCCTGCTGGGGGTGTGCTACGGCATGCAGCTGATGGTGCATCAGCTCGGTGGCCAGGTGGTGGCCGCTGGTCGGGCGGAGTATGGCAAGGCGCCCTTCTACGTGGATGACCCCACCGATCTGCTCACCAACGTGCAGACCGGCTCCACAATGTGGATGAGCCATGGCGATTCCGTGGAACATCTCCCCGATGGGTTTGTGCGCCTTGGCCACACGGAAAACACCCCCGATGCGGCGGTGGCCCATCACGGGCGGAGGCTTTATGGCGTGCAATTCCATCCGGAGGTGGTGCACTCCAGCGATGGCATGGCCTTGATCCGCAACTTTGTTTATCACATCTGCGGCTGCTCTCCAGACTGGACCACCGATGCGTTCATTGATGAGGCCATCGCTGATGTGCGCGCTCAGGTGGGCGACAAGCGGGTGCTTCTGGCGCTCTCCGGTGGCGTGGATTCCTCCACCCTGGCCTTTTTGCTACATAGGGCGATCGGCGATCAGCTGACGTGCATGTTCATCGATCAAGGATTCATGCGGAAGGGGGAGCCGGAGTTTCTTGTCGATTTCTTTGATCGTCGTTTTCATATCCAAGTGGAATATATTAACGCCCGTCAACGCTTTATTTCCCGCCTTGCTGGCATAACTGATCCAGAGGAGAAACGCAAGATCATTGGTGCCGAGTTCATTCGTGTTTTTGAGGAGGAAAGCAAGCGGCTGGGTCCCTTCGATTATCTGGCTCAGGGAACGCTTTATCCGGATGTCATCGAATCTGCCGGCACCAACATCGATCCCAAAACAGGAGAGCGGGTGGCAGTGAAGATCAAAAGCCACCACAATGTCGGTGGATTACCCAAGGATCTGCAGTTCAAATTGGTCGAGCCCCTGCGCCGCCTTTTCAAAGATGAGGTGAGAAAAGTCGGTCGCAGTCTTGGTCTGCCGCAGGAGATTGTCGGTCGTCATCCCTTCCCCGGCCCTGGCCTGGCCATCCGCATCCTCGGGGAGGTGACCGCAGACAAGCTCAACATCCTGCGGGACGCCGATCTGATCGTGCGGGAGGAAGTGCGCGATGGGGGGGTGTATGACGCCATCTGGCAGGCCTTCGCCGTGTTGTTGCCCGTGCGCAGTGTGGGCGTGATGGGTGACAAACGCACCTATGCTTTCCCGGTGGTGCTGCGCTTCGTCTCTTCCGAGGATGGCATGACGGCCGATTGGTCGCGCCTGCCCTACGACCTGCTGGAGCGCATGTCCAACAGGATCGTCAACGAGGTCAAGGGGGTGAATCGGGTGGTGTTGGACATCACCAGCAAACCTCCGGGCACGATCGAGTGGGAGTGAGCGATCGGCGGGAATGGCTTGCCATGGCGCCACCCACCCGGCTGTGAAGAGGCCCGCCCTCTGCTGAGGCCCTCCCTGCCGGGCGCCGCTCGCGTCAGACTGGGAGCACCTCTCTTCAACCCCTGCTGATGGCGGCCGACCCTTTTGACGCCTTGCGCCTCACCCTGATGCAGGATGTGCTGCCGGTGGGCCTGGCGGTCGCCGAACGGATGCGCAAGGGAGGCCCGCAGGAAGTGTTGGCGGCCTTTGATGGTCGCAGCGCCGATCCCCTGGGCAGCTTGCGGGAGGAAGGGGAGCCCGCCGCCCGCACCGTCCGCGAGAATCTCGACCAAGTCCAGCCCGGACTGGGCAATCCCGTGCTCAAAGTGGACGTGCGGGATGTTCCCTTCGAGCCCTCTGCCGATACCGGCGACAGGCAGGATGGCCCCGAGCCCGTGGAGGATCCACTGGAGCTCCAAGCCGCCCTGAGTCGCATCGCCGAGCGGCTCCGTCAGCTCGAACGCCTGATCGAGGCGCGCTAAGTCTCGCCCCCATGGCCCCGCTCGTTGTTCCGAGCCCTGTCCGCCGCACGGGACAGGCCCATCAGTCCGCCTGGCTGATGGGCCTGATGATCCTGTTCGGCGGGGCCATCGTGGCCCGCCTGGTCTGGCTGCAACTGCTCCACGGCGCCCAATTCCGGGTGATGGCCGATGAAAACCGCATTCGCCTGATTCCGCGTCACCCGATCCGCGGGCGCATGCTCGATCGCCATGGCCGCGTCTTGGCCACCAATCGCTTCACCTACACCCTCACGCTTCAACCCCGACTGGTGCAGGAGGGCCAGTGGCCCAGGTTGCGGGATCGCTTGGCCCGGCTGCTCGCGCTCCCCCGCGACAGCCTGCAGAGCCGCTACGTCGCCGGCTTGCGTCAGGATGGGTTCCAGATCGAGCTTGCCGGGCCCTTGACGACGGCCCAGGTGCTGCGGTTCCGGGAGCAGGCCGGTCTGCTCGATGGCGCTGAGGTGGCCCTCAATGTGCTGCGGCACTACCCTCACGGCGCCCTGGCGGCCCATGTGTTGGGCACCACGAGCAGCATCACCGAAGAGGAATACCAGCGGCTGCAGCCCCAGGGCTACCGCATCAATGACCGCATTGGCCGCAGCGGCATGGAGCGGGCCTACGAAACCACCCTGCGCGGGGAATGGGGGGGGCAGCAACTGGAGGTGAACGCCGCCGGTCAGGTGCAGCGGGTGTTGGGCGAGAAGCCCGCTCGGCCCGGCAAGGAGCTCAGGCTCACCCTGGATCTGGAGCTGCAGAACGCCGCGGAACGGGCCCTCGACACGGTGCGCAAGGGGGCGATCGTCGCCATGGATCCCCGCACCGGCGCGATTCGTGCCCTGGCAAGCCGGCCCAACTTCGATCCCAATGTCTTCGCAGATGGTCCCACCCTGCGCCAGTGGAACGCGCTCAACCGTCCGGAGGCGCCGATGCTGAACCGCGCCTTCCAGGGATTTCCCCCCGCCAGCACCTTCAAAATCATCACCACGATCGCCGCCCTGGAATCGGGCAAGTTCAACGAAGCCTCCACCCTGCCCACCATGGGCAGCTTTTGCTATGCGGGCCAGTGTTACGCCGACCATGGCTCCTTCGGCAGCATTGGCTTTCCCACCGCCCTGGCGGTGAGCAGCAACAGCTTCTACTACCAGGTGGGACTGGCGGTTGGGCCGGAGAACCTCTTCAAGGCGGCACGGCGCATGGGCTACGGCAGCCTCACCGGGATTGAGATCCGCGATGAGGAAACTCCGGGACTGTTGGGCGATCCGGCCTGGAAACAGCGGGTGCTCGCGGAACCCTGGACCCCGGTCGACACGATCACCTCCGCCATTGGTCAGGGAGCGGTGACCGTTACGCCACTGCAGCTGGCACGCCTCTACGCGGCGGTGGCCAATGGCGGCTGGTTGCTCAGGCCCCATCTGGTGGAGCAGCCCCCAAGCCGTCGTTGGATTGGCCTGCGCCCCGAGACGCTGCGCACCCTGCGCAGGGGGCTGCGACAGGCGGTGACCGACGGAACGGCGCGGCTTCTCAATGATCCCTCCTTGCCCCCCGTCGCGGGCAAAACCGGCACCGGGGAGGATCCGCCGCGGCCGGATCACGCCTGGTTCGGGGGCTATGCCCCTGCCGATCGGCCTGAACTGGTGATCGTCGCCTTCGGTGAAAACAGTGGCGGCTTTGGCGGCACGGTGGCGGCCCCGATGGTGAAGGCCCTGATGACCACCTGGTTTCGTCACCAGGGGCGGCCCCTCTCCCCTGAGCCTGCCGCCGCCAGCCGCTGACTGAATCTCAGAGCTGCGGCACCACGCTGCGGGAAGCCACCACAGAGTGGTAGTAGCCCTTCAGCTGCTCTGTGGCGCTGGCCCAGTTCCAGCGTTCGGCCTCTTCCCGGGCGGAGGCCCTCAGGGTGCGACGGGCCTCTTGGTCTCCCAGCAGCGCATTCACCGCTGTGATCAAGGAGGCGGGGTCGTCAGGGTCATAGAGGCAGCCATTCTCCCCGTCGCTGATGATGTCGGGAATGCCGCCGCGATTGGCCCCCACCACCGGGCAGCCGGCGGCCATGGCCTCCAGAAGCACCAGCCCCAAGGTCTCGGTGGAGGAGGGGAAGAGGAAGGCGTCGCCGCTGGCATAGGCGGAGGCCAGATCCTCTCCGGCCAGGTAGCCCACGAAGGTGGTGGCCGTGCCCTCGAAGAGCCGCTCCAGCTGGCAGCGGTAGGGGCCGTCGCCCACCAGGGCCAGCCGGGTCTGGGGGAGGGCGGTGAGCACGGGGCGGATGCGCTCGATTTGCTTCTCTGCGGAGAGGCGGCCGATGTAGAGCAACAGATTGCCCGTGTCGTCATGGTTCCCGTGCAACCGGGCCCGCATGGCCTTGGAGCGCAGGGAGGGCCGAAAGAGGTCGGTGTCCACACCCCGTTGCCACAGGGCCGTGTGTTGGATGCCCTTGGCCGCCAGCTCGCTCACCATCGCGCTGGAGGTGCAGAGGTTGAGCTGAGCCTGGTTGTGGGCGGTTTTGAGCAGTTCCCACAGCAACGGTTCCAACATTCCCATGCCGTAGTGCTCCAGATACTTGGGCAGGTGGGTGTGGTAGCTGGCGACCAAGGGCAGTCCGCGGGTGCGGGCCAGCCAGATGCCCCCCAGTCCAAGCACGGCGGGATTGACCACATGCACCAGATCCGGCCTGAATCGGTCCAAGGCTTCAGACACGGCGGGTCTGGGAAGGGCGAGCTTGAGCTCGGGATAGAGGGGGAGCGGCAGGGCCGGGACTCCCACCACCTTGGCCCCCAGGACGCTGTCCGGCGCCCCTTCGGGACAGAAGATCAGGACGTCTTCCCCCGCCGCCACCAGGTGTTGGACCGTCTGGGTGAGGCGGGTGACGATGCCGTCAACCTTGGGCAAGAAGGTTTCCGTGAAAAAGGCGATCCGCACAGAGCGACCCGTTCAGCCCGGTGAAACCATGGCGGCCGCCTGGCGACGCGTCCAGGCCGAGAGGCAGGGGATGCGGGAGCGATCACAGCGGTCGGCCCAGCGACGCGCCACATCCACCACCTCCGTGAGCAGGCCGTCATCCAGTGTGGTGGGTTTGAGCCCCAGCTCGATAAAGCAGCGATTGTCAACGATCAAATCGTTTTCAATCGCCTCATTGCGTGGATTGGAGAGATAGTTGATCTGAGCGCCGGTGAGGGCAGCAACCTTTTCGGCCAAGTCGGCCACACGGTGACTCTCCGTCATTTGGTTGAAGATTTTCACCCGCTCGCCATGGCTGGGAGGATTCTCCAAGGCCAGCTGCACACAGCGAACTGAATCGCGGATATGGATGAAGGCCCGGGTCTGGCCGCCTGTGCCATGCACGGTGAGGGGATAACCAATCGCTGCCTGCATTAAAAATCGATTCAAGACAGTGCCGTAATCACCATCATAGTCAAAACGATTGGTAAGGCGGGGATCTTTTTCGGTGAGGCTGGTGTTGGTGCCCCAGACAATGCCCTGATGGAGATCGGTGATGCGGATATTATCATTTTTATTGTAATAGAAAAACAACAGTTGATCCAAGGTCTTGGTCATGTGATAGACACTACCTGGGTTCGCTGGATGCAGAATTTTTTCTGTGAAACGGCTGCCGTCGGGCTGCGGCACCTCCACCGTCAAATAGCCCTCTGGAATGGTGGCGCCGCGATGGGAGCCGTAGCCATAGACCCCCATTGTCCCCAGGTGAACAATGTGGATGTCCAGGCCGCTCTCTACAATGGCCGCTAGCAGATTGTGCGTGCCGTTGACATTGTTGTCGACGGTGTAGCGCTTGGTGCCGCTGGTTTTCATCGAGTAGGGAGCGGCTCTCTGCTCGGCGAAGTGCACCACCGCGTCTGGTCGCTCCTGGCGCAAGAGTGCCAGGAGCGACTCGTAGTCCTTGGCGATGTCCAGCTGCTCAAAGCGGATCGGCTGCCCGCCCACCTGCTCCCAGGCGGTGAGCCGATCGCGGATGGTGGCAATCGGCGTCAGCGACTCCACGCCCAGATCGATATCGATCTTGCGCCGACTGAGGTTGTCGACGATGACCACCTCGTGGCCGCCGTCAGCCAGATTTGTCGCACAGGGCCAGCCGCAGAAACCGTCGCCGCCCAGAACAAGGACCTTCACGCCGAGACTCCTGAATCCGCGGTGCCTGACGAAGCAAGCTACTACAGGCCTCAGGCCAGGCAAACAGGCCTCAACTGATGCGGCTCGCCACCGCCAGGAGCACCAGCACCAGCACCAGACCTCCGACCAGCAGCCGTCGGTTCGCCCGAGACCCTTCCCCGGCTTCCATCACCACCATGCGCGGCTCCTTGGCAAAGGCGTTGAGCTTGCCGCCGTCTTCCTGAGTGACCTGCATCTTCGAGCTGTCAAGGTGGGACAACCCTATGGGGACGGGCCCGGGTCGAAACCGGGCTGGCATGGATCGTCACAGTGCGTTGGCTCCGGCCTGGCTGGCTCAGCTGCCCACGCGCCCCTGCAGGGGGGAGCTCGCCGCCGCCACGGCGCGTCTGGGCAACCGGCCCGCCTGGTGGGCCAGACGACCCGCCCGGGTGGCCAGCGCCATCGCCTGCGCCATGGCCGGCGGATCCCCCGCAAGGGCAATGGCGCTGTTGATCAGCAGGGCGTCAGCGCCCATCTCCATCGCCTGGGCGGCCTCGCTCGGCACGCCGATGCCCGCATCGACCACCACGGGAACCGTGGCGTTCTCAATGATCAGGGCGATGTTGGCGGCATTGCGAATGCCCTGGGCGGAGCCGATCGGGGAACCCAGGGGCATCACGGTGGCGCACCCCACCTCTTCCAGGCGCTTGGCCAGCAAGGGATCGGCGTTGATGTACGGCAGCACGGTGAAGCCCTCTCGCACCAGCTGTTCGGCCGCGGCGAGCGTGCCAAACGGATCGGGCAGCAGATGGCGCGAATCGGGAATCACCTCCAACTTGACAAAGGTGTTGTCTTCCTGGCCCGCCAGCTTGGCCAGCTCCCGGCCCAGGCGAGCCACCCGGATGGCTTCCTCCGCAGTGGCGCAGCCGGCGGTGTTGGGGAGCATCCAGATCCGTTGCCAATCAATGGCCGCCATCAACCCCAGGTGGCCTTCCGCCTGGCTCTGGACCCGCCGCACGGCCACGGTGACGATGGCGCAGTCGCTGGCGGCCAGGCTGGCCTGCATCAGGGCCAGGGAGGGGTATTTGCCCGTGCCGATCATCAGCCGGCTGGCGAACGGCCGACCGCCGATCACCAGGTCATCCCCGGCGCTGGCCGCGAAAGGGCCAGGGGGGGCCTCAGCCGGGGCGGATGGGGATGGCAAGGGGCACATGGGGGGGAGTCTTTCCCGTCACATCCTTCTAGTGTGCGCTCGCAGCCGTTCGATCGTGATGCCTCTGCCGATGGCCCTGGCGCCTCTCCTCCTGGCGGCGAGCCCCATGCCGATAGGGGAGGCCTCCCTCCCCTACACATCCCCTGTCGCCCTCCCGTCCACTGAGGTGCCCGCCCCCGGTGTGGAGTCCTACGACCCGGTGGGCCGGGCCCAGCTCATCGCTGAGCGCATTCCCCGCACCTGGCGGGGCTCCTACCAAGCCTTCGGTGGAGCAGGCTCCCTGCCGGCGGTGTTGCGGCTTCAGCAGGTGACGCCCCTGGGTCAGATGGTGGATCTCCGTGGCGAGCTGAGCCTGGCTGGCGTGAACAGCCCGGTGCAGGGCAACATCAACGCCAAATCCAACCAGTTGGATCTGCTCATTCTGGGGAACAGCCTGGGGAAAATGCTGGAGCCCGGTGGCGAGTTTCAAGGCCAGCAAGGACTCTCCCTCAGTGGCTGGCTTCCCGATCGGTTGACGGGCCTGGGTGGCCGTCTGCAACTCCGCCCCGCTCCCTCCTCACCTTCACCCTCACCCTCAGTCACCTCCGGCGGTACCGTGCGGGGCCTCTGGTGAGGGGAACCACCCTCAGGCCGACGTGCCGGTGGAGAGGCCGGCGCGGCGATCGAGGGATTTCAGGCGTTTGAGGGCTGTTTTGTTGCCCGGCTCGAAGCCCAGCACCTGGTTGTAACTCTGACGCGCCTCCTGCTCCTTGCCCTGTTTTTCCAGGGCGAAGGCCAGGTTGTTGAGCGCCACTGGGTAATTCGCCTGCGCTTTCAGTGCCGAGCGGTAGTGACGGATGGCGGCGGGATACTTGCCTTGGGCCGCCAGGGCGAAACCCATGGCGTTCTCCATCAGGGCAATGGCCTCCGCGGGACACGTCTCGTTTTCGGATTGCTTGAGGGCGGCTTTGAGGGTGTCGGTGGCCTGGCCGTAAAGGCGCTTGCGCAGCTGCACGGAAGCCAGCTCATAGAGGCTGGCGGCGTCTTGTGGCGTGCCGTCGGCTTTCTTCGTCCCTCCCAGGCGGGAGAGAATCACCTCATCACCACGCACCCTCAGGATCTGGCGGGCCACCACCACGGCGGCGATGGCCAAAAGCCCGATCAGGCCAAGCAGGTAGGCATCGGGCAGAAGGTCGGCCATAGGGGGTCGGCCGCCCTCAGGGGAGGGCGGTGGTCACGACGGTGGTGAAGGTGGAGGGATCAGCGATGGCCAGCTGAGCCAACATCTTGCGGTTGAGACGGATGTCGACCTTCTTCATGCCGCCGATCAGACGGCTGTAGGTGGTCTGGTTTTGCCGTGCCGCCGCGTTGATGCGGGCAATCCAGAGACGGCGGAAGTCGCGTTTGCGGCGGCGACGATCGCGGTAGGCGTTGCAGAGGGCTTTCATCACCCGCTGATTGGCGGTCCGGAAGAGACTGCCGCTGCCAGCGCGGAACCCCCGGGCCAGACGAAGAATCTTGTTGCGGCGTTTGCGGGCGACATTGCCTCTCTTGACGCGGGTCATGGATCAATTCGGGGATGGAGGGTCGTGAGGGGGAAGCGGGGCGTCTTCAGGCGTAGGGGAGCATCAGGGCGACGTTGTCGCTATCGCGCTCATCCACCACAGCCATGGTGCCCAAATAACGCTTGCGCTTCGGGCTCTTGTGATCGAGGAGGTGGTTGTGGAAGGCACGCCGACGCACAAACTTGCCGCTGCCGGTGGCCCGAAACCGCTTGGCGGCCGCTTTGCGGGTTTTCAGTTTCGGCATCTCAGCCCAACGCACACAAACAAGCAGAGTACGACGCGACTTCACCCGATTCCAAGTCCCCCGCCGATGCTCCTCCGCCTTCGCTTCCGCCCTGGCGCCGACGCCCCTGGCCTGTCCAGAGGGTCGGCGCGCCTCTGGATCCTGGGCGCATCGCTTCTTCTGAACGGTGGCTGCCAGGCCTCGGACCAGGCGCCCTTGCAATGGCCTGTCGCCGCCCCCCCCCCGCTGCAGGCGGACAAACCGGTGATCTGGGTGGCCCTGGCGGCCCGGCTCGGCTCCAGCGACGCCAGCCGGGCCACGCCCCTGCGCCTGCGGGCCGCCAGCGGTTCCCTCACCCTGGAAGACGGGACGGGCCAGCGCTTGACGGCCCCCGAGGTGACGCTGCGCTGGCGTTGGGAGCCCTTGCCGCGGCCCTTCAACCTGCGCCGTCGGGTGCTGGGTCCGTTCGCCAGCTACGAAAGCGCCGAGGCGGCGGCCCGACCCTGGGCGGCGGAGGGCTTCCATCCCGTTCTTGCCCGGCCCGTCGATTGGGAGGTGTGGGCTCCCCCGGAGGCTCCCGACCCCCCCGGGCGTACCACCCGCCTGCTGGAGAGCCGGGTGGAGCAACACCTTGTTCTGGAGTCGCGGGGTGCGGACGGGATGCTGGTTTGGCGGGGGCCCATCCGCCTGCGGGCTGCCGCGGGGCTGCGCTGGGGAACCGGGATCTACAGCGGCCCCTTCCGCCTGCTCCCCGATGCCCACGGCGGCTGGAGCTTGGTGGAGGAAGCGCCACTGGAGCGCTACCTGGAGGGGGTCGTGCCCCATGAGATCGGCGCGGGCTCGCCGCCGACCGCCTTGGCGGCCCAGGCCGTGCTGGCCCGCACCTGGGCCGTGCGCAACCGCGATCGCTTCCAGGCGGACGGCTATCACCTCTGCGCCGACACCCAGTGCCAGGTTTACAGCGACCCCAGCCAGGCGAGCCCTGCCGTGCGCCAGGCCATCGCCTCCAGTCGCGGCCAGGTGCTGGCCACTGGCGGCCAGCCGATCCATGCGGTGTATCACGCCAGCAATGGCGGCGTGGCCGCCGGGCTGGAGGAAGGCTGGGAGGTGGATCCCGTGCCCTACCTGCGCCCCTTTGCCGATGGGGATCCTGCCTTCATCGCCAGAACTCCCCTTCCCGTGACCGCCCCCGCTCTGCCAGCGCTGCTGCACCAGAGCCAGGGAGCCTACGGGGTTGACCATCCTCTTTTCCGCTGGCAGCGCACTCTGACGGCCGCCGGGATCGAGGCCGCCCTTGAGGCCCGGGGTCTGGCGGTGGGAGCCCCCCGCGGCCTGAAGGTGCTGGAGCGGGGGGCCAGCGGTCGCGTGCTCGCCCTGGAGATCGTGGGCGCCAAAAGGGCGGTGGTCTTGCGTCGGGATGCCATTCGGCGAACGTTGCGCGAGCTGCCAAGCACCCTTTTCACCCTCTCCTCCTCCCAGCCGGGCGTCTGGCTGGCGCGGGGCGGCGGCTTTGGCCATGGCGCGGGCCTGTCACAGGCGGGTGCGATCGATCTCGCCCGACGCGGCTGGAGCCTGGAGACGATCCTCAAGCACTACTACCTCGGGGCGGACCTCAAGCCCCTCGGTGCGCTGGGGGCGTCACCGCCGCGGAAGGACTGAGACAGCTGGCCTCAGGCGAAAACCGCCGCGCCTGCGTGGGCTGGGTTGCAGCCCTTTAAGCTGCTCTCAAGCGTTGGGTGGTGCATGGGCGGCGATAGCGCAGACAATCGCCGCCCCAAGGCCGCCTTGGTCCTCCTCGGCTGTGTGGCCGCCGGAGCGTTTCCCCATTGGTTGGGTCCCGTGGCACGGGTGTTGCCGGGCTTGAGCCTGGCGGCCCTGCTGGCGGGCCATGTGGGTCGGGTGATTTCCTTTCGTCCCGCTTCCCCCTCCACCGGTCCCCTCCCTTCGCCTGGGCCAGGCGATCGTGGTCCCACGGGAGCGGCGCTGGCGACAGAGGCGGTGGCTTCAGGTTCCTCCCCGGCCGTGGATGTGGTCGTTGCCGCCCGGGATGAAGAGGCGGTGATCGGTTCCCTGGTGGAGCGCGTCCTGCGCTTGCGCTGGCCCGACGATCAGCTGGTGTTGTGGGTGGTGGATGATGGCAGCGAAGACCGCACACCCCAACGCCTGATCGAGCTCCAGGCCCGGCATCCGCAGCTGCGGGTGTTGCGCCGCAGTCGTGATTCAGGAGGCGGAAAGTCGGGAGCCCTCAACGCGGCGCTGGCTCAATTGCAAGGGCGGTGGATGCTGGTGCTCGACGCGGATGCCGACCTCCCCCCCGATTTGCTGGAGCGCGTCATTCCCTTCGCCGAGAACGGCGGTTGGGGTGCCGTCCAACTGCGCAAGGCGGAGGTCAACGCCGCGCACAACTGGCTCACTCGGGCCCAGGCAATGGAGATGGCTTTTGACGCCTTCATCCAGGAGGCGCGGCTGGCCCGCGGTGGAGTGGCCGAGCTGCGGGGCAACGGGCAATTGTTGCGTCGCGACGCGCTGCAAACTGCGGGGGGATTCAATGAGGCCACCATCACTGATGACCTGGATCTGAGCTTTCGTTTTCTTTTGGCGGGGCTGCCGGTTGGCGTGCTGTGGGATCCCCCGGTGAGCGAGGAAGCTGTGGCCACCCTCTCGGCCCTCTGGCGTCAGCGTCAGCGCTGGGCGGAAGGGGGCCTGCAGCGTTTTCTGGATTATGGCGATCAGTTGCTTTCTGCTCGCCTCAATGGCTCTCAGCGTTGGGATCTGACCTCCTTTTTCATCCTCCAATATCTGTTGCCGGTGATGGTCGTCGCCGACCTGGTTGCAGCCCTGCTGACAAGGACACCTCCGGGGATGTGGCCCTTTCCGTTGATCATGCTGGCGCTCTCGGGTTTCTCGATCACCGCGGGCTGCAGGCGTGGCGGTGAGGGCCCCCCGCTGCCGCCAGCGACGCCGCTCAACGTCTTGCTGACAGTGGCCTATTTACTGCATTGGTTTGTGGTGATTCCCTGGGTGACCCTGAAGATGGCTTTGTGGCCGAAAACGCTCGTTTGGCAAAAAACAATCCATGCCGGCGTCGGTCCCGCTTCAGGATCGGCCAGTCCCGCTCATCCCGATTTCGGGATCAATGCCCCCGTTCCAACCCTCGACCGCGAGGATGACGTGGTGCCGTCTCCGGAAGGCTGATCCGCTGCGGACCATCGGGCCCAGCCGACTGGATGGATGCCATCAGGCCTCCTCGTGCGGCTCCATGGCGATCACCTGCCCATTGAAAAAATCCGCAAACAAGTGGGCCGACTCCTCCAGCCGGCGATCGTCCGCTCTCTCCTGCGGCTTGGCCGGCGGGGAGGCCAGCGGCAGTGGTTCCGCCGCAGACGGAGGCTCGATGATCGTTGTTCGTGGGGGTGGGGGAGGAGTGTCAGCCTCTCTGCTGGTGGCACTGGGTTCCGGCGGGGCCGGGGCCGGGGCGGTGCGTGTCTGGGGGGCCGCCACTGGTGGTGGCCTGTGGATCGGTGCATCCGCCTGACGAGGGGGGCTGAAGCTGGTCCGGGGAGGGGCTGGCGCGGCGGGGGCTGGCGCGGGCTCAGAGCGCTCGTCACGGTCGCTGGCTTCGAGCGTGATCTGCCGGCTGCCGCCAAGGGTGGCCTCCATGGCCTTTTCCAGCAAAGGCAGCCGGCTTTGCACCATGGTGATCCAGTTGCTCGAGACGCGCACGATCGCGCGCCGCTCATCCAGCTGCCGTAGATGGGCTTGTTGTGACAGAAGCATGCGCGTGGAGGGCAGCTGCAGCCCCGCCAGGATCTGTTGCCAGAGATCGTTCAAATCCGCCGTTCCAGCCAGGGGCCGGGGCGGCTCGCAATGGGCGGCGGCGGGTGTGGACGGAGCCGGTGGAGAGGGGGGCGGAGAGGATGGGGGGCGCATGGACCCCGGGGGAGAGAGCGGGGCCGGACTTGAGGGGGGGGGAACCGTCGCCGCCGCTTCGCGCGATCGGGGCGGCGAAGCCGCCACGGGCTCGGCCAAAAGCCCGAGAAGGAGCACCTCCAGCCAGAGACGCGGTTGCATGCTGTGGCGCAACTGTTGCTCGCTGCTTTTCAGGGAGGCCTGCCAGCGGAGCAGTCGGTCCTTGCCGATCACCCCTGCCAGGGGGGGGAGGTGGCTCCTGAGCTGCGGTGACACGCTGGTCAACTCCAAGCGGTCCGGCGCGACTCCCGCCAGGAGCACGTCGCGCAGCAGGGCAACGATTCCTTGAAGCACGGCGTTGGGGTCCCGGCCCCGCTCCAGCAGCTGGCGGCAGTCCTCCACCACGGCCAGGGGATCCCCTCCCGCCAGGGCGCGGGCCAGGGCGAGCAACTCCTCCTCCGGAACGGCACCGAGCAGCTCCCAGACGGCCGCGGCTTCGATGGGAGGCGGCAGCAGGCTGAGCTGGTCGAGCAGGCTTTCCGCATCTCGCAAGCCGCCCTGGGCCCGCTGGGCCACCAGGCGCAGGGCCTCGGGGGTGATGGCGATCTCCTCGCGCCCCGCGATCCAGGCCAGGTGTTGTTCGAGGGCCTCCAGGGGGATGCGGCGAAAGTCGAAGCGTTGGCAGCGGGAAAGGATCGTGGGCAGAACCCGTTGGGGATCGGTGGTGGCCAACACGAACACCACCCGTGGCGGGGGTTCCTCCAGGGTTTTCAGGAGGGCGTTGAACGCCGCTGTGGATAGCATGTGACACTCATCCACCACATAGACCTTCCAGCGGGCCTGCACCGGTGCGAAGCGCGCGCGCTCGATCAGCTCACGGATGTTGTCGACACCGGTGTTGGAAGCGGCATCGATCTCGATCACGTCGAGGGCGTTGCCAGCGGCGATCGAGGTGCAGAGCTCACAGTGCCCGCAGGGTTCGGGGGTGGGTCCTTCGCTGGCCAGGCAGTTGAGCGAGCGGGCCAGGATGCGGGCGCTGGAGGTCTTGCCGGTGCCGCGAGGCCCGCTGAACAGATAAGCCGGGGCAATTCGGCCGCGGCGCAGGGCGTTGCCCAGGGTGGAGGCGATGGCTTCCTGCCCCACCAGCTCGGCCAGCCGCTGCGGGCGATATTTGTGGTGGAGGGGCTGATAGGCCATGGGAGTCGGACGAAGGATGGGTGCCAAAAAGAGCAAATCGTCGTCATCTGTTAAGGAGGCTCTGAACAACCTCTCGGCGGCACCTGTGAGAGCTCGGAGCTCCCAGTTGGCGCAAGGGACAGCTTCCCCTGGCGACCGGTTGCCCAGAGGTTCCTTATTGTGCAGAGCTTCCTTAAATTATCTAGAGAATCTTTCTGGCAGGAGGCGTAGGCGCAAAAGACCTATTTGACGAGAAAAGGCACTGTTGTGGAGATCAATAAAAAGAGTTTTGGCAAAAAATTAAATTGCCTGGAGGAAGGAAAGAGAGCAAAGGCGTGTCAACGCTAGCATTCGCTCCTGACGGCTTAGAGGCGATGAATTGGCACCTATCGAGATGGATCAAACCTGCGTCAAGAAATTTCAACACGCCGATGATATCGGTTGTCATGCCTGTTCTCAATAGCCGTGCAAAGATTGATCGAGCTCTGCGCTCATTGGGCGATCAGACATTTCGACATTTTGAGGTTGTTCTCTCCGACGGTGGCTCGGTTGATGGAACTGTTGAATACGCGTTACAGAGCTTGGCAAGACAATCTATTGGCGCTGTGGCAATTGTTGCCTATGGTTCCTCAATCTATGGTGCCATCAATCAGGCGGTCCGCTTGGCACGTGGAGAATGGATTTATGTCATGGGATCAGATGATGCCTTATATTCTCACACTATTTTTGAAGACGTCACAAGATTGTTGATGACCAGTCGCGCCGATGTTGTCTATGGAGATTCTTGGTTTGAATTAAATGGGGGATTCGTTTATGGAGGTCCGTTTTGGTTGAATCGTCTGGCCACATTGAATATCTGCCACCAGTCAATTTTTTATCGCTCCACTCACCTTGCCAGGCTGGGAATGAGCTACGATGAAGCGATTCCAATATATGCCGACTGGAAATATAATTTGTGCTTGCTGTCATGCTCTCGTTTTCAGCATATACCCCTCTTGATCAGTCGTTTTTCTTGTGCCGGAGTCTCCTCTACAAAAAACGGATTAGAGTTTGAAGAAGAGCGTTATAGATGCATTCTAACTGCCTTTGGCTGGCGCACATTCTTGATGCTCAGTCCTGACTGGCTTTCACGGTGTGTCGCGCAAGATCCTTCGTTGTTCAATCGCATCGGCTTGGCTGTAAATCGGCTGATTCACAAAACTTTTAGGATGATTTTTCCCTCTCACCAATCCTTGAATCTGCGTCATTTAGTCTTTGTCGGCTCAAGGCCTCCCTTGAATCTTCTTCCGGAATGAGCGAAAGCCAAGTTGCCACCACAGTCGTTGCGGCAGACTGAGGCGGTAAAGGCTAATCGGCAGGCGTTGGATCAGCAGGATGGCGACTTGGGGCCCGTGGAGTCGATAGAGCAAATTGTAAGCCTTTCGTTGTGTCCACCAATTGCGAATCGAAGCGGGTTCAAGACCAATGCTGAACCAGAGATTGGTAAGATGCTCTCGCAGGAGTGCCAAGTGACCCCGTTGGCTCCAAGCCCCTGTCGTCTCCAAGATCCAATCGGTGATGCCACAACACTCGCCCAGATAGCTGTGACTTTGATTATGGCGAACCGTGTGGCCATGAAAACGATAATAGTTCAGTGATTCTGATGTATAGGCAAGAGAACGTCCATTCATAATCGCCACCCAAAGGATGAGATCACCGCCAAGTTTATATTCTGGTCGCAGTGAATATGGACTTGCATAGTGCTTGCGTCGAAACACCACGGCACTGGCATTGGGGATAATATTCTTAATGGCCATGAAGCTCATCGCAAAATAAGTGCCATCGACAGTAAAATCGTGAGCCCAGAGATGGCTACTAATGAAATCTGTCCATCCTTTTAGATGGGCAATGATTTCAGACTTTTCATTGATTGCTAGAGATTGGCAGTAAGCCATCGCAATCTGAGGGTCCTCCAGCTGCTGAACAAGGGCTTCAAGAAACTTTGGTGCCGCGATGTCATCGGATTCGGCAATCCAGATCAATTCACCCTTGGCCAAGGCAATGCCACGATCCCATTGGGCAAAGGTGGAACCAGAGTTGGTTTGATTAATAATTAGCCGATAGGGAATGCTGGCAAGAGCTTGCTGAATGACTTGAATGGAGTGATCTGTTGATGCGTCATCTAGTATAATTAATTCAAAGTCTTGGAATGTCTGGCTAATGATGGATTGCAGGCGTTCTTCAAGATAAGCTGCATGGTTGTAGTTGGGGACAATGATGCTGACGAGTGGCGTCATCTGTGCAAGCTGCCAACACTGAGTAAAGACCCATTGGCATCGCCCAGCTGCCAAGCAGGAAGAAGAGCTAAGGCTTGAAGATGCATGGGAGCAAGTGGCCAAAAAGTCATCTATAGTCTTTACCAGGAGGATCGGATGGAGACTTGCTGCCAGAAAGCATGTGGCATGCTCGATCTATTTTGGAGTTTAAGCTGGAGTTGTCTTTGCGAAGATCAGACACTGATATTATCTTTTGAAGCTTGTATTTGAGCCATAACTGACTATATGCAAAAAACAGATCGGAACGCTTGTGTCTGTGGAAAAAATCCAACCAGTCGCGAATGATTCGAGCTTGGGATTCACGACTGCGAGGTAGTGCAGTCCAAGGGCAATCAAGAAAAATCGGTGCCCTGGATGGCACATTTGTAATGTCTTTGGGATGGGGTAGAGAAACGAAGGGAAGGCGTGACAGAGAGGGTTGAGGGAAGCGATCTCTGCGTAAGAATGTCACCTCCAGAAGTCTTGGCACAAGGGTCTTTAACGCTTTAGGTCGATACAGGCCCAAGGCATTGTTCGGGTGAGCGTGCACACAGATGAAATTTACGTCGAGTTTTTGTAGAAGCGGCTTCATGACCTTGTGAAAAACTCGAGGGCGGCTAAAGCCAACAGCAAGGCGATGAAGTTCAAGAATAATGATGCGAAATTTCCTGAGATCTTTGTCTTCGGTTGCCAGTAAATTTCTATATTCCGCTCCCTCAATGTCCATTTGTAGCATCAGATTGTCACTGCCATCTGGCAGGGATGAGATCCACTGACTGATGGAGATGCTTTGATTATGGCCATTGATATCAAGCCATTTTTTGCGGAAGGTTTGCATGCCATCAATGATGGGGGTAGTGAATTTATCGACATCACTACTGGCATCAATCAAATCACATTGAATTCCATGGCTCATGACAAGCTCGTCTTCAAAATGCTTGGAGTTATTTACACCTGGTGACAGACATCTGCTAATCCCTTTCAGGTCATCAGGGAGGAGGTAGGCTCCGTCGCCACGGCCTCCAATCCTGATCAAAGGACGGGGCGAACGCTTTGGGATGAGAATATCCAGGGCAGCTTGCGCTTCTTGAGCATTGATAGGCTTGGTATTTTCAGGAGGTTCTTGGTTTAGATTAATACCGAAAAATTGCGACATGTCAATTCTGCCTGGGACTTGATTTTACAATATTATCTGCTCTGGACGCAGGCTTGTCGTGTCTCGGGAGGCGTCATCCGCCTCGTGGAGCAGACAGACTATAGATCTTTGACGGCTGAAGATCAGCTGACCGCTGCTCGCTGATTTCGTGCCAATTCTTGATGTAAAATCACCCTGTCGTCATACAGATTGCATCTTGGCAGCTTTGCTGTCCCCTTGTGGCAGCCGCTGACCAGGTTCACCCAACCTCCTGCGCAGGGCTCTCAAGTACAATAATAATCATTGTCTAGCTTGTAACAAAAAAATCGATGGACCTTACGGCCAGCCTTCGCCTGCTGAAACGAACGCTATTACGACGGGAAAAAAGTCCTGACATTTTTCTAAACCATATCAAGGGTGTAATCCATATAGGTGCGAATACCGGTCAAGAGAGATTGCTCTACGCATCTAAAAATCTGACTGTATTTTGGATTGAACCTATTCCAAGTATCTATGAAGTTCTTTGTCAAAATATCAAGGATTTTCCAGGTCAGCATGCGATTTGCGCCTTGCTTCTTGATCGAGACGGAGTAAAGGTTAAACTGAATATTGCCAATAATGAAGGCGCTTCTTCCTCTGTGATGCTCCTCAAAGAGCACCGAGAACTATGGCCTGATGTTGCCTATATTGATGCTATTGAGTTAACCGCTACGACATTGCCAACATTAGTGAATCAGGGTAAGGTGTGTCTTGATGATTGTGATGCTCTCATCTTGGATACACAAGGATCTGAGCTGATGATCTTGCAAGGAGCGATCTCCTTGCTGCCAAAAATCAAATACATACTAATTGAAGTTCCAGACTTTGAGGCCTATGCCGGCTGTCCCAGGTTAGACGATTTTAATCAGTTTATGAAGATCAATGGTTTTCGACTTGTGGCCAAGCGTGCAATTGCGGCCAGTTCCAAGAGCCGCGCCTATTACGATGTTCTCTATCGAAACTGTATATCTTGCTGAAGCATAAGATCGATTCAAGCAATCTTGATCCAATCGCTCTTACCCATCTTTGTCTGGCCGTTCACGACAAGCCAACGATTCAGTCCTGCATGGGGGGTTCTATGGATATGGGGGATGGGCAGACTTGGCTTTCTCCAGCATCCCTTCAAGCCTTGCCTCCAGCTCCTCCACTTGACTCAGCTGGTCCGCCAGGTTTTGGGCTGCAAGCCGGAGCTGAACGAACTGGTCGTCTGGTGTTCCGTTATTGCCCCAGCGACGCTCAGTGCGGCTCAGTTCTTCCTCCAGACGGGCCTGCAGGCTCCGCCGCAGAACATTGAGTTGTTCCAGGCTTGTCAGGGTAAGTTGCCGCCCCTTCTCCAGATGCTCTGGATCCAGAGTGATGCCATGCCTCAGCAACATGCGGGCTCCCGTGAGAACCACAGCGGGAATGAATTGGCCCACTGCCAGGGCACCTAGACTGCCAGTGTGCAGCCAATCTTCGACTTGATTGCTGCGGTGACGACCAGTTTTGCACCAATGGGCAAAATGTTCGCAGTTATTGAAAAGCAGGTTGTAATTTTGTTCTCCCAGCCGACCCATCGCCCGGCGCATCGTCACGCCGGCAGGCGAACAACTACCCTCCGGATAGGCAACGGTCGTTATCGCCAGGCCCCGACTGAAGTTCTCCTTTGAGCTGCGCAGAATCTCCCGACCCTCCAGGTAATGGGCCACCGTGCCATCCCCTAGGTCGATGCCATGGTGGTTGAAGAGACCGTGTTGACGGGGCACTTGCAGATGGTCAGCGGCGGCCAAGTGCTTGGGTGGAGAGAACAGCCTCAGCATCGCGCGCTCAGGCGGGCTGGCAGACCGGAGGACAGGTGGGGATTGCCGCTCAGGCGTACAGGTGATCCAGCCAGACCTGCCAGGACAGTGCCACCTCTCTGGCTCCCAACTATCAGCTGGATGGTCGCAGACGGGGGCCCCCACTCATTGAGACCGAGAAAGCGGTAAAAGCCTTGCGGTTCACGCAAGCCGATGCATCGCTCATCCAGATCATTGACCACAACATCGATCTCCATCCCTCGTCGCCGGCCTGTTGTCCCACGCTGGCCGCGAGGCGGTCGCGCTGATTGGATGGCCGCAGCGCGCCGAAGGCCCCCTCCAGAGGAGCATCGCGGCCGATACAACAAAAGCTATGGGGATGGCGGTGGAGCGAGGCACAGATGGGGATCGCAGCGAAAGGCCTCGCTGTCCATCACCGCCACGATGTCCCAGACCTCAACCCCTGTCACGGCACTTCCATAGCCTCAATAAGACTTTTCGGCCGCATATCTGTCCAATGGGTGTTGATAAAAGCAAGGCAAGTATCGCGACTGGCTTTGGGGTGGGCAATGGTCCAGCCGGCCGGCACATTGATGCAGGTGGGCCAAAGGGAATACTGTCCTTCCTCATTGATCAGGGCGAAGAATTCACCCTCTTTGTCTTCAAAAGGATTGCTCATCAGGATCAGACCTCTTGGGGAATGGGACAATGTCAGGGGTAGGGGGGCGGAGGCTGGCCACCAGGACCGGGCCGATGGTCTGCGACCGGTCCATGTGATTGTGGGCTACGTCAACAGCATGGACCGCAATCCTGCCGCTGACATGGGGACACCACAACTCAGGCATAACGCCCGTAGGCACATTGACCGTTGCCCAAAAGGATATTAAGCCACCGTCGAAGCGCTGGTACTGATAGGCGATCATGATCGAAACATTGCTCATCATGATTTCGACGAGTACCTCCATGCATAACACCTCTCAATTCATTATTTTTCCTCTGTTATTGCAGGAGAAAATCGTGTCCTTGGCTGTCAATTTCCTGGGATTATTTTACTTTGTCAATGCGTATTTATACCACGCTCTGGCGACCGACACAAGCCGGAAAAGCATCGCGACAGAGATGTTACAATGGCTAGACTGCGATCTGTCCTTGTCCACCAAATAAATCTCACATTAACTTACGGACAAGGTCTGCTCAGGATTGCGTCGCAGGGATGCGTACACCCCCTCAAGTTATGTAAATTAAAGCAGATTTTCATTCTGGCCAACGGATAGGTCGCTGGATCCAGTTGCTGAGCCCATTGGGAATTAGCGTAACGGGACTAGCCGCATCACTGTGGGGCGTTCTGACTGGCGGCTACGCTAGTAGCACGCTGTGGCGAAACCGATTACAGAGCGAATGTTTTGGTCCGATTTCCTCGACATGGAGGGATGCCCTTCTCGCCTCTTCGATGCAGAGAGGCTTTCCGTTCGCATTGCGATCACCGAATACTTGAAAACTTCGCAAATCCTATTGGTCTTTGAGTCGGGGAGATTGTCACCTTCATGCAAGCGCTCTTAAGGGCACCTCGAAAAATCACTGTTGGCCTGCCGTCACTGGCCAGCGAGGTCAGTGACGGCAAGGGATTTCACTCCGGGAAGCGGGGGGAGGCGGGATTTTTCGAGGTGTCCTTAATGGGCACCTCGAAAAATCACTTTTGGCGTGCCGCAGCTGGCCAGCGAGATCAGTAATAGGAAGGGATTTCACTCCGGGAGGCGAGGAGGAAGAGGAATTTTTCGAGGTGCCCTAATGCTCACAGCCTTTCCTTGCGATAGGAAGAATAGTTTCTTCTTCTCTTTAGGGCACCTCGAAAAATCACTTTTGGCCTGCCGCGACTGGCCAGCAAGGTCAGTGACAGGAAGAGATTTCACTCCGGGAGGGGGGAGGCGGAATCTTTCGAGGCGCCCTTTATCACTTACCTCTGATCGTAGATGTGAAGTTTTGGAGTGACCCCTACCTGGGCGAGAAAGCGCCGTGAGAAAGGAGTGGTTTAGCCTGCCCTTCTTGGTGCTGCAAGCCTACTAACCCCCAACTGCTGTGACAATCAGGTCCTTCAGTCTTCCAATCGCACCCCAGTCGTGGCGGAGAGCCTGCAGAGCCATTCAGCCGAGCCAACACATCGTGGATGTGGTCTCCAAAGAGCTCCTGTTTAGCATGGCGCTTCCTCTAAAATTCTATTGACATGGATGGTTTGACAGGCATAGTCCCAGCTCGGGATCAAGACAATAGTCTCGATAGGTCTGCCGCTAAGGAGACCCTGGACAACCCCTCAGCGGCACCTATGAGAGCGCGGAGATGCCAGTTGGTGCAAGGGACAGCTTCCACTGGCGACCAGTTGTCCAGAGCCTCGCTTACTCTCCAGGATTGGCAGCGTGAATCATCATGATGGCCAGTGAGCAGTGAGCAGTGAGCGACAACCCTTTTGCTACAATGAGTTGACTTTTCACAACCGCATCTTACGGGCATGCCATCTCATGCCGTTCCAGTCCAAGGCGTTCTAATGATCAATCCTGTTGTCGGCAAACCTAATTTGTATTCACTGAGCACTCCACAGCGAGAAATCTGGTTCGATCAGATGCTACACGACGGCGTGCCGTTGTATAACATTGGTGGCTACGTGGATTTGCCGGGGCGGATTGACCCGGTGCTGTTTGAGCAGGCCGTGAACCTCTTGGTGCAGCGACATGACAGCCTGCGCCTATGGCTTACAGCAGAGCGGGATGAGGATGGCTTGCCCCTGCAAACTTTCGTCGACCCCTGGCCCGTTCGGGTGCCGATGGTTGACGTATCGGGTGAGGTCGACCCCGAGGCGGCGGCCAATGCCTTCATGCGGCGGCGTTTCGAGGAGCCCTTTACTTTGGAGGGCTCACCGCTGTTTCGCTATGACCTGCTGAAGCTTGCGGACGATCACTTCTATTGGTTGATGCAATACCACCATCTCATTGTTGATGGCTGGGCGATTGCATTGCTCAACCGCTCGCTGGCATCCTTTTACAGCGATCTGGTTGCCGGCCGTGTACCGGAGCTGGAGCCCCCTTCGTATAGCGCCTACATTGCCGACGATCGAACGTATGTCGAGTCTGCGAAGTTTGAGCGGCAGCAGGCGTTTTGGCAAGGTCATCATCCGCAGGCTCCTGAGCCGCTGCTGACGCCTTACTACCGCAGACAGTTTGATGGCGGGTTGGTGGGGAGCGGTTGCGAGTCGATGATGCTCTCGAGATCTTTTTACGATAGCCTCGGCAGGCTGGCCAGTGCCCATGGCGCAACGCTGTTTCATGTGCTGTTGGGGGCTCTGTACGTCTACTTTGCCCGCACGGGCCAGTGCGATGAGGTCACGTTTGGCTTGCCGGTGCTCAACCGCGCCAACGCCACATATAAGAAAACTGCTGGCTTGTTTGCCAATCAAAGCCCAGTGCGTTTCGCTTGCGGCAGAAATCTGAGTTTCGCGGATCTGCTGGAGCGGATCAGTGCCACGCTCAAGGCGGTCTACCGCCATCAGCGCTTCCCCTCTAGCCAAATTCGCCGTGCCGCTGGAGCGGAGGCTGACTGCGCCCGTCTGTCTGATGTCGGTCTGTCCTATGAAAACCATGATTACGAGGCTGTCTTTGGCGGAATCGTTAGCCGGATGACCGTGCTCTTGCACTCCTGGCAGCAGACTCCCCTACAACTTTTTGTCCGTGACTTCCATCCCGGAGAGGATATTCGTGTCGACTTTGTCTACAATCATGTCTACTTCAGCGCCGATGAGATCTGGGCTTTGCACAAGCGCTTCCAGAGTATTCTAGAAACTGCGCTGAGCGATCCTTATCAGCCGATTTCGTCATTCTCGATGATGCCGGAGGCGGAGCGGCGGCAGGTGTTAGTGGAGTGGAACGCCACGAAGGCTGACTATCCGCACGACCGTTGTGTGCATGCGTTATTTGAGGCTCAGGTCGAACGCACCCCCGAGGCCATCGCCCTTGCATTTGAAGGACAGTCGCTCAGCTATGCGGAGCTCAATGCCCGAGCGAACAGATTGGCGCATCGCCTGATGGATTTTGGGATCCGCCCCGACGACCGCGTGGCGATCGGCGTGGAGCGCAGCCTGGAGATGGTGGTGGGCCTGCTGGCGATTCTCAAGGCTGGTGGGGCTTATGTGCCTTTGGATCCGGCCTATCCCGAGGAACGCTTGGCCTTCATGCTGGAAGATAGCGCACCTGTGGCGCTGTTGGTGCACGGAGCCACGCGGGAGCGCTTGTCCGCCCTGGCCAGCGGGACCCCGCTGCTGGATCTGGATGCCGACGCTGGAGCTTGGGCGCAGCGAAGTGACAAGGATCTGGATCCGTCCAGTCTGGGCCTTGAGCCGACTCATCTGGCCTATGTGATCTATACATCGGGCTCTACAGGCAAGCCCAAGGGAGTGATGGTGGAGCATCGCGGCCTGTGCAACTTGGTGGTGACGCAAATTCGTGAATTTGGCCTTGTTCCAGACAGTCGGATCCTGCAGTTTGCCTCCTTCAGTTTTGATGCTTGCGTCTCGGAGGTGTGGACAGCGCTCTGTTCCGGAGCCCTCTTGCATCTGCCATCACCGCAGACCAAGCTAATCGGAGATGCTTTGGCCAGCACCCTTGCGGGTCAGGCCATCAGCCATGCCACGTTGCCGCCCAGCGTTCTGGCGACGTTGTCGGACGGTGAGCGGTTGACGACACTTCGCACATTGATTGCCGCAGGCGAACGTTTGCCACAAGCGCTGGTCCACCGCTGGGCCACCAACCGGCATTTGATCAATGGCTACGGGCCAACCGAGGCCACGGTATGCGCAACGCTGCAGGCTTGCGCCTTGGAGGATCTCGGTGATCCCCCCATCGGCCATCCGGTCGCCAACACCCGCATTTACCTGCTGGATACCCATGGCGAGCCCGTGCCCATTGGTGTGGTCGGTGAGCTCCATATCGGCGGAGCCGGAGTGGCCCGGGGATATCTGAACCGCCCGCAATTGACAGCGGAGAGGTTCTTGCCGGATCCCTACAGTCCCGAGCCAAACGCGCGCATGTATCGCACAGGTGATCTGGCGCGTTGGCTGCCGGGTGGAAACTTGGAGTACATCGGCAGAGTCGACTTCCAGGTGAAGATTCGGGGTTTTCGGATCGAGCTGGCAGAGATCGAAGCGGCGTTGCAGAGCTGTGACGGAATCCGCGAGGCGGTGGTGCTAGCCCGCGAGGACAGCTCCGGAGAGAAGCGTCTGGTGGCCTATGTCACCTCTGACACAGCGGCTTCGACCACGGACACCACTGCGTTGCCAGCTGTGCTCAAGGCCCAGTTGCAGGGGAGTTTGCCGGATTACATGGTACCGGCCGCGTTTGTGCCGCTGGAGAGCTTGCCGTTGACACCGAACGGCAAGCTGGACCGGAGGGCCTTGCCCGCGCCTGAGTCGGACGCCTACGTCACCGGTGCCTACGCCCCACCAAAGGGGCCGGTGGAGGAGGCTGTGGCGGAGATCTGGTCCGACCTGCTGAAGCTGGAGCGGGTGGGACGTCACGACGATTTTTTCTCCCTCGGGGGCCACTCGTTGCTGGCGGTGCAGGTCATCTCTCGCCTCCGCACGATCTTGGACCTGGAGGCGAAGCTGGCGGAGCTGTTCGCCAGACCAGTGTTGGCGGACTTCGCCGCCGGGCTGGCCGGCACCGACTCGGTTGATGGGGGGCTGATCCCATCGGCCGATCGGAGTGAGCTGCTGCCGCTGTCCTTCGCGCAGCGTCGGTTGTGGTTTCTGTTCCAGCTGGAAGGTCCATCGGCGACGTACAACATGCCGCTGGCCTGGCGGCTGGCGGGCCCACTGGATCCAGGGGCACTGCGGGCGGCGTTGGACCAGCTGGTGGTGCGCCATGAGGTGCTGCGCACAACGTTCATCGTCGTCGATGGCGAGCCTGCGCAGCGGATGGTTCCGCCGACAGAAGCCCGTTTTTCTCTCATTGAGCACAACCTCCAAGAGAGGTCTGATGTTGCGGCGGAGCTGGTCCACTGGCTGGAGAAGGAAGCATCCGAGCCGTTTGATCTAGAGGCGGGCCCCCTGGTTCGGGGAAGGTTGTTGCGGTTGGCGGAGGAGGAGCATGCGCTGCTGCTGACGTTGCATCACGCCATCGCCGATGGCTGGTCGCTGGGCGTGCTAAGCCGAGAACTGGGCGCGTTGTATGGGGCCCTGCGCGATGGCATCGCGGATCCGTTGCCGCCGCTGCCGATTCAATACGCCGACTACGCGGTGTGGGAACGGCAATGGGTGGCGGATGCCCTTTTGCAACGTCAGGCGGCGTACTGGCAAGAAGCGTTGGCTGGTGCTCCAGTACTGCTGGAGCTACCCGCCGATCGCCCCCGCCCGCCAGTGCAGACCTACGCGGGGGCGATGGTACCGCTGGTGCTTGACGCGGAGCTCACGGGCAAGCTCAAGGCTTTGGCCCATCGTCATGGTGCCACCCTGTTTCAGGTGTTGCTGGCGGGTTTCGCGGCGCTGCTGAGCCGGCTTTCGGGACAGGCAGAGGTGGTGATCGGCAGCCCAAGCGCCCACCGGAGTCGCACGGAACTAGAGGGATTGATCGGCTTTTTTGTGAACACTTTGGCCCTGCGCATCGACACCGCCTGCGCGAGCGTGGCTGAGCTGATTGCCCAGGCCAAGGAGCGAACTCTGGCCGCCCAGGCCCATGAGGACCTGCCGTTTGAGCAGGTGGTGGAGCTGCTGCAGCCCCCGCGCAGCCTGGCCCATGCGCCGTTGTTCCAGGTGCTGTTCGCCTGGCAGAACACCCCCGAGGCTGCATTTGCGTTGCCGGAACTGGCCGCAGAAGCCCTGGCGGTGCCTTATGGCCTTGCAAAGTTCGACCTGACCCTGTCGCTGGCGGAGACCGGAAAGGGAATCGAAGGCGGCATCGATTATGCCACCGCCCTGTTCGATCAGGCCACGGTGGAACGGTGGGTGGGCCACTGGCAGACCCTGCTGACAGCTCTGGCGGATGCCTCTGCTGGCACGAAGGTTGGAACGTTACCGCTGCTAAACGAGACAGAGCGCCAACAGGTGCTGGAGGACTGGAACGCCACGGAGACTGATTATCCGCATGACCGTTGTGTTCATCAGTTGTTTGAGCAGCAGGCGGAGCGAACACCGGAGGCTGTGGCCTTGGTGTTTGAGGAGAAATCTCTTACCTACGCG
>JBKDSV010000080.1:0-3642 GCA_046340795.1 Cyanobacteriota bacterium
GGCAGGGCTGCTTTAAAGTGGTTGGATAGAGGCGCCAGGCCACGATTGTGATTCAGGTCCCACGCTGAGACCCCGATGAGATCGGGACTCAGTTCCTCAGGGCTGCTGGGTACATGAACGCAGAGTGGCAAGTTTGAATCAGCCCTGCCCTCAGCGGCACCCGTGAGAGCGCGGAGCTCCCAGTTGGTGCAAGGGACAGCTGCCACTGTCGACCGGTTGTCCAGAGCTTCCCAAAGGCTCCGGGCGAGACACCAAGCAAAGGATTGATCGCGCATTGGCAGGACTGCACACAGTTCTGAATTGAGGTCTCGGAAGGGGAATTGGTTGCCAATCCTGGCGTGGGAGAGCCTCCCAGGGCTGCCTCAACGTCAACTTGAGGCCCCGCAAATGGAGCTGAAGAACCCGGACCGTCCTGGCTGGGCAAAAATAACGAACAACTGGTCTGCTGATGGACACCTGCCCTGATCCTCGGCCCCTACGGGACTTTTGGTCAGCCCTGGGAGAGCCTCCTTCGTTGACCGATCCGGGCCCTTCAAAGCAGTCCTGCCAAATCCCCTGGCTCCTGGCCAGACGACCGCTGGTTCACCCCACGGTTCACCCTCGGATCCGGGGGACCCATGCGAGGGAAAAGCAACAGGGGGGAACGAAGCCGCCAGGGGGCACCTTGAACAAGCACCGCTGGCCTTGCCGCTGATCGGCGAGACTGACCCCTCCCTCCCAGCCCTCACCGGGCGCCACACCCCACCTTCTCCCTTCCCTCGCCCATGGCTGCCAGCGGCATCCGCACCGAAGCCCACGCCACTGGCGCCACCGCCAGCAGCAGCGCCTGGGCCGCCAGCCGCGCCTTCCCCCTGGCCGCCATCACAGGCCATGGCACCCTCAAGCTGGCCCTGCTCCTGGCGGCGGTGGATCCCGGTTTGGGGGGGGTGGTGATCGCTGGTGGGCGGGGCACGGGCAAATCCGTGCTCGCCCGCGGACTCCACGCCTTGCTGCCGCCGATCGACGTGCTTGATCTGGGGCCCGGCGCCAGCCTGCCCAATGTCGATCCGCGCCAGCCCCAGGAGTGGGATGCCAGCACAAGGGAGCGCGTCATCGCCCCGGGAGGGGATCCGCAAGGCGCTGATCCCTCCGCCCTGTTGCCTACCCGCGTGGCGCCCGCTCCGTTTGTGCAAGTGCCTTTAGGCATCACGGAGGACCGTTTGCTGGGCTCGGTGGATGTGGCCGCCTCCCTCAATGCCGGACGACCGGTGTTTCAGCCAGGCCTACTGGCGGAAGCCCACCGGGGCGTGCTCTATATCGACGAGCTCAATCTGCTCGACAGCGGGATCACCAACCTGCTGCTGGCGGCGGTGAGTGGCGGCGAAAATCGCCTGGAACGGGAGGGGTTGAGCCTCAGCCACCCCTGCCGCTGCCTGCTCATCGCCACCTACAACCCGGAGGAGGGGGCCGTGCGCGATCACCTGCTTGATCGCTTTGCCATGGCCCTCTCCGCCCATCAGCTGCTGGATGGGGAGCAGCGGGTGGCGATCACCCGCTCCGCCATTGACCACGGCGAATCGGTGGAGGCCTTCGCGGCACGCTTCCAGGAAGAAACTGATGCCCTGGCCACCCAGCTGCTCCTGGCCCGCCAGTGGCTGCCGGATGTGCGTATCCAGCGCGAGCAGATCGCCTACCTGGTGAACGAGGCCCTGCGGGGGGGCGTGGAGGGACACCGCTCCGAGCTCTACGCAGCGCGGGTGGCCCGCGCCCATGCGGCCCTCAGCGGACGCGACCAAGTGGAGGCGGAGGACCTGCAGGTAGCCGTGCGGCTGGTGATCGCCCCCCGGGCCCGGCAACACCCTCCCGCAGATCCAGAGCAGCCCCTGCAACCGCCGCCGCCGCCGCCGCCCCAGGGGGAGCAGGAGTCCAATCCGCCCGAGGAGCCTCCCGATGTCGAGCCCCCAGACCCCGAGGAGCCCGAAGCCGAACCGGATCCGCCCGAGCCGGAGGACACCCCTGAAGAGCAAGCGCCGCCCTCCATCCCGGAGGAGTTTTTGCTCGATCCGGAGGCCACGGCCATCGACCCCGACCTCTTGCTCTTCGCCGCCGCCAAGTCGAAAAGCGGCAGCAGCGGCAGCCGCTCCCTGGTGACGAGCCAGAGTCGGGGGCGCTATGTGCGGCCGGTGTTGCCGCGGGGCCCCGTGCGCCGCATCGCCGTGGATGCCACGCTGCGGGCCGCTGCGCCACACCAAAAGGCCCGGCGGGAGCGGGAACCCCACCGCCGCCTGATCGTGGTGGAGTCCGACCTGCGGGCCAAGCAGCTGCAGCGCAAGGCGGGGGCGTTGGTGGTGTTCCTGGTGGATGCCAGTGGCTCCATGGCTCTCAACCGGATGCAGAGCGCGAAGGGGGCTGTGCTGCGACTGCTCACGGAGGCCTACGAAAACCGCGACGAGGTGGCCCTGATCCCCTTCCGCGGCGACCAGGCGGAGGTGTTGCTGCCCCCCACCCGCTCGATCACCGCCGCCCGGCGCCGGTTGGAGGCCATGCCCTGCGGCGGCGGCTCCCCGTTGGCTCATGGCCTGGCCCTGGCCGCCCGGGTGGGAGCGAACGCGTTATCGACCGGCGATCTCAGTCAGGTGGTGGTGGTGGCCATCACCGATGGCCGCGGCAATGTGCCCCTCTCCCGCTCCCTCGGCCAGCCCACCCTGGAAGGAGAAGCGCCGCTGGACCTCAAGGAGGAGGTGAAGCAGGTGGCCACGCGCTACCGGGCTCTGGGTCTGCGCCTGCTGGTGATCGACACTGAGCGCAAGTTCATCGGCAGTGGCATGGGCAAAGACCTGGCGGAAGCCGCTGGGGGCCGCTATGTGCAGCTGCCAAAGGCGAGTGATCAGGCGATTGCCGCTATTGCCATGGAAGCGCTGGGGGGGACGCGCTGAGGGGGAAGTCTATGCCACGTCATCCTCAGGGAAGATGGAGCCAGAGCTGACCAAAAGTCCTGTGGAAGCTGGGGATCAGGGCGCCTGTTCATCGGCAGACCCGTCGTCATTTGTGCCCAGCCAGGACGGTCCGCGTTCTTCAGTTCCATTTGCGGGACCTCAACTTGACCTTGAGGCAGCCCTGAAGATGGAGCACACTCTGCGATGGTTTTCAAGTAGCCAGAGAAAAAACTTCAATACACCAGCGACAACAATTCAAGCAGTTGCTGGCATGCCTCGCAGGTCATGTTATGGACACCTCGAACAATCACTTTTGGCCTGCGGCGACTGGCCAGCGAGGTCTGTGACAGGAAGGGATTTCACTCCGGGAGGCGAGGGGAATGGGGAATTTTTCGAGGTGCCCTTATGTCTATTGGCTCGGGCTACTTAGGGAGGCTCTGGACAACCCCTCAGCGGCACCTGTGAGAGCGCGGAGCTCCCAGTTGCCGCAAGGGACAGCTTCCACTGGCGACCGGTTGTCCAGAGCTTCCTTAGCACAGGAAAGGTTCAATGCTGAGGTTCTTAAAAACCAGAGAAGAATCTCGAAGGTATCTGTTCAGGGGGTGGGATGACCACCAAAACACTTGTTCCAGCAATGGTTCTCCCCCTTTCTAAGGTGATTTCACTTCAATCAAGCAGGAGTTCTCGATGCTTGGATTGGACGACTTCGGACTGCCAGAGGTCGTAT
>JBKDSV010000081.1:0-49914 GCA_046340795.1 Cyanobacteriota bacterium
GGGCAACTGCAGAGCGCGATGGAAACGGAAACCGCCAAGGTCGCGCAGACGGAAGCCGACCTGGCCCAATTCAGAAGCGAGCATGCCTCCATGGCGCAGGAACGGGATGCGGTGACGCAGGAGAAAACGGCCGCCTTGGCCACTGTGGCCGATCTCACCCATCAGCTCTCCGGCCAGACCGAGGCCTTGCGCCTGGCCCGCGAAGCGGAAGCCCAACATCTGGCCAAAGCGGAAGCGCTGGAAGGGGAGAAGTGGCAGGCCCGCGATGAGGCTCGACGCCTGTTGGCCCAGCTTCATCATCTGCAGGAGGAGCTGGAAGAGACCTTCCTGCGCTGTCAGGCCGCTGATCAACTCGTTGCGGCACAACATCAACAGTTGCAGCGCGCCCAATCCTTGATGTCACGTTTGCTGGTGCAGGCCACGCGCAACCTGCTGCCCTCGCAAGCGATCGCGGTGGAAGTGCTGCCGCCGCGGCTGCCTGGCTCACTCTCCCGCTCCCTCCCCGGTGGCAGGGGATGAGCGTCAAAGCTGGATTCAGGGAACTCCTGCGGAACCCTGAGCCTTGTTAGTGACCCGATCCCAAGAAGCGAGCCCAACGTCCTTTCTGGCGGGGGGGCTTCGTTTGGATCTGGTCGTGTCGATCCAGTTCCTGTTCCAAGCCGTCCAGGTAACGCCGAAAAGAATCGAGAGCCTGCCAGTGCTCACGGTGGTCGGCACGAGGGGAAAGCAAGGTCTCCTGTCCAGGCCGGGGGTCAAAATCCTGCTGCCCATCCCTGACGAGTGCCGTCGTGGAGGTGTCGGCCTGCGGGGGAAGAACGACCGGCGTGACTTGTGGCAGTCGCAACACACCCTCCGCGTCAAACGTTGCCCAGACCGTTGCCCCTGCCGCTTCTGGCCAGTCGGCAAGAGCCAGGCTGAATCCACAGGTGTCGATATGCCCTTGGTGCGCCATTCCAGGCCGACGTTCATCGCAAGTCAACCGGCGCGCGGGTAAATCCTTGACTTGCAACCAGATGGAGGCGGGCTCACGACCACCAACCTTGTAACACCATCCATGAACCCGACTGCCGTCGGAGCTGAGTCCGTCAAAGTGCCCTTTGAGTCCTCTCATTTCGGGTTGCAGGGCGGCGATCAGACGTGCCTGGGTGCTGGAACGGGCACCGAGAAAAGACAAGGGAAACCTCTGGCTGCCATCAGGGGAGAGGGCGAGCAGAAGCGGCGCAGCCTCAATGCGCAAAAGAGGAAGATCGGCGGGGATCTCCAATTCAAATCCGAAGTGGCCTTGCACTTGAAGGTGTTCTTCCACATCGACCCTGTGTTGATCGATGCGAGCCTGGGCCAGGAGGTGAGGACCGGCCAGCAGGCGCACATCGCTGAGGGGGCAAGCGGGATGATGAACCCAGCCCGCAATCAGAGATGGAGTAATCAGTTCAATACCACCCAACAGCGCCTTGGCAGAGTCGTTCGCCTCGTCGCGTCGACCTGCAAACAATCGCTTCCAAAGCTTCGCCATCGTCACGTCAAGAGGGGAGGTGCCTGATGGGGACGCTGAGGTGGAGTCAAGCCCAGGGCCTCCCAATCCCTCTGATTGTACCTGCGCTGTCCAGTGGCGATATCAAAGGGGTTGCGCAGACAGGGGCCTCCATCCGCATGGCCAAAACTGCTCAGGGGGGTGGTGTAGAGGCAATTCGCAAAAAAGTAGTGGATCACCTGACTCCAGCGCCTGGAGGTGCGGTCTTTGACAGCCTCCCCCCCATGGAGAAGGTTGGCATGCCAGATCAAGACCTCACCCCGTTTCGGCAGGAAGAGCTGCTTGGTGTAGCCCCACTCCTGGACAGCCTGATGCCAGTGCTCTTGGAAGAAGCGCTGGGGGTGTGGCTCGGCCGCCACCTCCTGTGGTTCCAGATGCAAAGACTCAGCGCTGAGGTAGGGCAGGCGATGGCTGCCAGGGTAGTAAATCAGCGGGCCACTCTGCATCTGCACATCTTGGAGCGCGATCCACACCCCGCACATGAACCCCAATGGATAGCTGTGAAAATGGATGGCGTCGCTGTGATACGGCTGCTCACTGCCAACGGCAAAGTTGAGGGTTTGAAATGCAAATGGCTCACGCCCATAAAGATGGCGCAACAAATCAAGAATGATTGGCTCTAGAGCGAGTGCACGGATCGCAGAGTGGTTTTGCCAGCCATCCTGCAAACGGGGTGGGCCAACCTCACCGTGCTCCCACAAGCTGAGTTGATCCTCCAGCAGCGGCTGCAGCTCCTGAATGACGGTTTCAGTTTTTTCGAGAAACGTAGGTTCGCCAAGATCCAGAACGCAAAAGCCCTGTTCATGGAGCGAAAGCGCCTCGGTGCTCCAGCGTCCAAAGTGACCTGAATCCAACAGGTCATGAAAGTCAGGTCGGTCAATGAATGGCAGGCCGGTGAGATTGAGGGCCATGGGCTAAAAGGAGGAAGGCTTGGCTGTGCGCGCACCAGAGAGGGATGACCGCAGAGAAAGGGAGAGATTTTCTTCCTGCAGGCTGAGGTGGGGACTGTAGTTGGGATCCGCCTTGAGCAGCTCCCCCCATCGATTTTGCATCGCCTGTCGTTCGCTCTGCCACTGATTGAACGTGGCTTTTTCAGTGGGGGCTCCGCGGCTTTTTGATTCATGATGCACAAGCACGGCATCCGGACAAAACAAATTGCGATAGCCAGCCATCAGTAAACGTAGACAAAGATCCACATCGTTGTAATTGACAGCAAAGTTTTTCGCGTCAAACCCTCCCACTTCCTCAAACACGCAGCGTCGAATCACAAGGGTGGCTGCTGTAACAGCGCTAACGTTGTGAGCAAACTGAAGACGCATTTGATAGCCTTCGGCATCGGCGTCAAGGTATTTGTGTGCATGCCCGGCAACCCCACCGATACCAAGCAGAATGCCAGCATGTTGGATGGTTCCATCTTCGAAGAGCAACTTGGCACCAACGGCACCAATCTCAGGACGAAGAGCCTGGGCTGCCATGGTGGCCAGCCAGCCGGGATGGGTGGCTTCAACATCATTATTCATCAGGGCAATCAGCTCACCTTTGGCCAGGCTGACAGCCTCATTGTTGAGGGCCGCAAAGTTGAATGGACCTGGGCGGCGCAAAAGTCGAATGTTGTGATGCTGCTCTAAAGCGGCAAGATAATCGAGTGTCTCGGGTTCAGTGCTGCCATTATCAATCAGGATGATTTCCAGCGGAGGATTGCCTTGGGCATGTTCAGCCAGTGACGTCAGACAGCAGCGAAGCAGATCCCCATGGTCACGGGTGGGAATGATCACGCTCACCAAAGGGGGCGGATCCGGCAGGGGCCAGTGCACAACATGACCGCCACTGGGATGAAAGCTGACAGGATAGGATTGGCCGTGGCGGGCAAAGAACGCTTCCAAGCAGGCCGCTGTCTGAGCCGTCGAACGGCACTCTTGCGATCTCTGCAGGCGATGATATAAGATCTCAGGCAAATGAATAATTTGATCGACGTTGCAATTGGCCGTAACTTCCAGTGCCAAGGAGTAGAGAGTGGTCTCCTGGCCGGCAGCATTGAGAGCCTGACAAGCCTTCACACAATCATCGCCTCGAATAACCCAACTATGGGAATAAGAAGCGTCACTATAGAGAAGATCAGGATTCCAGGCTGGCTTGAATTGCGGAGAATATCTGCGGCCTGCTGAGGTGATTCGATCTTCATCGGCATAGATCACGCAGGCATCTGGGTGGCTTTGGATGACGGTGGCGAAGTTCCGTAAGGCCTGGTGAGGCAGCTGATCTCCAACTTGCAGCAGAACAACCCATGTGCCTGGATCATGCTCCTGCAATTGATATTCAGCCGGCAAGAGTTGATATGCACCAAGGGAGAGGCTGTTGATGCTGTCGATCGAACGCTGGCAGAGTTGATCATCGTGACGATCACCCCAGAGCCAGATGGAAAAGCGAATAGAAGGGGGAGAAGAGGATTCTGGGAGCGCCGGGGTGGATGCTTGACGTTCTTGCTCAAGAATTGCAGGATATTCCACTCTTTCAATCCATTCATCATATCCCACCAGAGGAAAGTTTCTGTGGGAAAGAAGATGGTTATAATCGCGCCACTGCTGCGCAAGAGAGCGCTGCTTTAGGTCGTCTTTTCTATAGGCAGGATGAAGGTTTAATAGCTTTTTGGCCAGCAGACGTCTGATTTTGCAGAAGGGTTGTGGCACCAGTCGCAGCTCAGAAACCAGCGCATGGCCATTGAGAGCCTGAATTTCAAATCTGCAGTCTTGAAGGCCATTGCCAATCCTCACCACTCGCCGACGTCGCATGCCACTGACTAGAAGGCGACCTTGTACACCGTTGAGAAGACCATAGCATCGCAACTGTTCTGTTTGTAACCGTACTGTCAAGGTGTACCAGCCAGGCCTGACCGGTTCGCGCAGCATCAGAGTTGGCCGCTGTCGGTTGGGGATCCACGTCCAGTCTTGACGCAACCTTACACCCAGCCATCGTCGCAACAGGTTCACTGGCGATGGCTCGCTTGCATTCCCAGGATGAATTTACCTAAACTGAGAGCGACAGCACAGGCCGCCACAACGGCAAAAAAGCCCTTGCTTCTCCAGTCATTTTCCGGGTCTTCAGGCAATTGCGGCGCAGAGAGGAGGGCCATAAATTTTTGCTGGCGCTTACTTTCCACTCTAGCTTTTTCCACCGCAGTCAAGGCAAGTTTATAAGAATCTGTAGCAAAACTCACGTCTGACTCGTATTTCAATATATCGGCCGCTTTCCTTGTGAGATTTCTACCTTGGCGGGACACGGCTGATCTTCTCTCTTTCTGAATTTGCTGCTCAAGCTCGCGAACTTGGTCTTCAATAGCTGCCACCTCAGGCTCGGTAGGATCTTTGAACTGGCGCTTTAACGTGGCCAATTCTACACGTAAATCAATCAATTTTTCTTGAAGTTTACTGATGGTTGCACTGGCGAGCTCTGCCTCGCTTTTTGGATCAATCACCGCATTGGCTTCTTGATAGAGAAGTAAACGATTTTTTGCCCGATCAAGATTTTGACGAGCACGAATTAATTCGCTTTCTGCAAAGTTACCTTGCTTTTGACTAATATCTTGATTCAGACGATTCACAAATTGTTCACTCTTCGTCAGCATGAAGCGATTAAGATCTAAGGAGGCTTTCGGATTCAGACCGACGGTGCGCAGCACGATTGCGCCAGAAAGCTCATCAAGAGTGACGGCAACTTGCTTCTTGAAAAATTTGAGCCGTTTCTCACTTGACAGGCCTGGTTTGATGCCAGCAAACGGATCTGAGTCTTTTTGGGCATAGGCTTTGTCGAGATCGTAAGTACGACTGAGATCAGAGAGAACTTGGGGTGATTGCAGATAGGTTTTCAAAAATCTTGCATCTTCAAGGGAGAGTTGATTGCCTCTGACAAGCAGACTTGTCAATCCAGCCCCAGCGATGCCGGACTCATTATCCTCTGCTTTTCGAATCACAAAATCAGATCGAGTCACGTAGCGATCACGGGCAATCCAATAAAAATATATTCCTGACAGCACAATCGGTATGATTAGAATTTGCGTAACCGATATGCGCCAAAAAGGAGAAGGTTGTACTTCTGTTGTCTTGAATGGAATAACCTTCGGATCGACGATGGTCGGATCTTGATCTGGAGAGACCTTCGTCAGTGGATCGTCCTTCCTGAGAAGGAAACGATTCATAGGATTAAGTTTATCAACATTAAGCATTTTGAATCAGATAATAATGGAAAGCGATTGGGGTCGGCACTGGAGAAGTTGTTCGGGGAATGAGCAACGAATAACTAAAATGTTTTCAGCGTTACTCATCAGCGCTTCGCTTTGCGGGGGCCGCCAGAAGACGCTCTGTGTGAAGGGCTACTGCTTCATCCAAATCAGAGAATTCTTCAATTTTACCACCATCCAGGATAAAGGCCCGATCGCAGTGCAGCTTAAGGCCCCAGAGGTTGTGGTCAACCATGAGGAAGTCGGCATTTTTTTTGCGCTCCATCAACACCCGTTTGCTTTTTTCGCGAAAACGCTGGTCTCCAGCAGCCGTAACCTCATCAATGAGATACACGTCAAAGTCAAAGGCCATCGACAAGCCGAAGGTCACTCTGGAGCGCATGCCGCTGGAATAGGTTTTAAACGGGCGGTCAAAATAAACACCGAGTTCGGCAAACTCTTCGACATAGCGGACTTTTTCAGCCACTCTTTTCTTATCTGTATAAATGCGACTAACAAATGTCACATTTTCACGGCCTGTCAGACTGCCCTGAAAGCCCCCCACCAAGCCAACCGGCCAAGAGATGGTTCGATCCGTTTCAATCGTTCCACTATCCGGGAGATCGATTCCACCGAGGATGCGGAGCAGTGTGCTTTTCCCGGCACCATTAGCACCAAGGACGGCGATCGATTCGCCGGTAGCAATACTGAAGCTAAGATTTTTAAAAATTGTTGATTTTTTGCCTTTGTAGTAAAAACTCTTGGTGAGGTTATTGACCTTAATCATGATGTTAATGCTGTGATCTAAAAGTGAAATTAAGTCGCTTGAGACCGCGGTGTAAAAGCTATAGGGTTAAAAGCTTTCGTTCATTGTTGTAATAGATCCACAGAGCCAGTGCCAATAAAATTAATGATGAAATAACGGCATAACCCAGATTGGCGTCAGGAGTAAAGTAATCATTGCTCATTGATTGTCGATTCAACTCGATCGTATGCAGCAACGGATTCCAAACAAAAAAGGGCCTGGTCCAGGGTGGGAAGTCCCAATAGCGGTAAGGCACTCCCGATAGAAACCAGAGTATTCTTGGAATCCATAGACCACCCTGCTTGAAACTTGGCATGAGATGACCTGCCACCATGAACATCAAACCAGTAGAGAAGCCGATAAAGGAGGCCAATAATATTGTAAAGAAAAACAAGCCTAGATTGGCCATGACCACTTGATCAATAACGATCCATGTGCCAACACAGATCACAATCAGACAGGATGAATATAAGCCAGTTTCGCAAAAAGTACGGGCAATAATTGTGTCAATTGGCTTGACTGGCTTATAAAATAATAGCGCCTCATTGGCCTCCATTGCTGTAATGCTGCGATTGGCAATCTGGCTAAAGACCGTAAAAAGGACGACCCCTGAGGCAAGAAATAAAAATGGATTCAGGCTTCCCCCTCGACCGCTGTTGATCAGGGAGAGAAAAACCGTCCAAATCATGATCAGCCCCAGGGGCTGCATCAGAACGCCAAGAAAGCCACCTTTGACATCACTGACCCTGGTTCGCAGCTCGCGATAAACCAAGGCATCCACAACCCGCCATTGGATCTCCCAGCCGCTCAGACGACGCAGGCCATCCCTGTCGCGGGACGGCTTGCTCCTGGCATCGCCTTCCCGCTGAACACGGCTGGCACTGGTATCCAAGGGCCATCTGTCGAAACGGAGACATAATTTAACCCCCAGACCCGATCCTGTCTGCTCCCGTCTCCAGCCAGACCAACACATCCCTGTGAAACCCGCGACCAAGGCGGCGTTCGATTCTGTCGAGGACATGCTCCAGGGCGACGCGTGCCACCCCCTGTGCCCCTGGATGCCAGACCAGCCGGGAGTGGAGGCTCACTTCGGCCCAGCCCGCAATGGCCGCTGCCTCTGGTTCCAGCGTCGCCGTCAGGCTGAAGCCCACAGTCTTTCCCCGGTCCCCCAAGCCAGCAAGGCAACAGGCGGTGCTCCTCACCTCCAACCGATCGTCATGCCAGCGCGCCGCCAGGGAGAGGGTGGGCACCACCTGCCAGTGGAGAAGGCGATGGGGATTAGAGCGATAGGTCAGTCGTCCCGGTCCCTCGTGGCTGAGGCGTTCCCGGGCCAGCAGGGACATCAGGGGACGGTCGACCAGGGCCAGGTAGGTCGCCAGGCGCTGCCGCGAGGCCGTTGGAACGGGCACCGGGAGCAGCAGGCGACGGCGGCGAACCACCGCCGGCGGCTCAACCTCGGCTCGGGGAAACGGCGGCAGCTCAGCCAAGGCGGCGCGAAACAATGGCTGTGCTCGACTATGGCGGTTTCGCCGCCGTTCCTGTTGTGAACGCCCGCGCCACCAACGGAGCAGTGCTGGGTCTCCCCTCCCGTGGCATGGCCCGCATCCCCACTCTCGGCCCCCTGTTGGCGCCCGCAGCCCTCGTGAGCGGGGGTGCGGCCTGCCGCCGCGCGGAGCTGACGGCGCTTCTGGCCTGGGGACGCAAGCCCTCCTCCAGAACGGCCGAAGCCCTGTCGCGGGCGCGGGGCCTGCCCCTTTGGCGGTGTGAGGATGGTTTTCTCCGATCCCTGGGACTGGGTGCCGAGGAACCGCCCTGGTCTGTGGTGGTGGACGACCTGGGCATCTATTACGACGCCACGGCCCCCAGCCGTCTGGAAGCGTTGATCAGCAGACCCCTCTCCGCCTTGGCGCACGAACGGGCCGACGCCCTGCGCCATCTCTGGAGGCGTGAGCGGGTGAGCAAATACAACAGCGCCAGAGAGTCCATGCCGCCGCGCCAGCCCTATGTGCTGGTGGTCGATCAGACCAGTGGTGATCTCTCCATCCAATGGGGCATGGCCGATGGGGAGAGCTTTCGGCGCATGCTCAAGGCCGCCCTCGACAACCATCCCGATTGCCGCGTGCTGCTCAAGATCCATCCCGATGTGGCGGCAGGTCGCAAACGCGGCTATCTGGGGGAGCGGGTGCCGCGGCATCCGCGCCTGGAGATCCGGGCTGAAGGGGGCCATCCCACCGCATTGCTGGAGGCGGCGGAGGCGGTGTACGTGGTCACCTCCCAGCTCGGATTCGAGGCTCTGCTTTGGGGACGCCCGGTCCATTGCTTTGGCATGCCCTTCTATGGCGGCTGGGGACTCACCCACGACTTGCTGCCCCCGCCGGCGCGCCGGCGCGCTCACCGACCGACGCTGGAACAGCTGGTTCACGCGACTCTGATCGATTACCCGCGCTACATCGAGCCGCACCGATGTCAGCCCTGCGAGCCGGAAACCCTGATCCGTGTGATCGGTCTGCAGCGGAGGCGGCAACAGGAGCTGCCCGCAACAATCGAAGCCTTCGGCTTCAAGCCCTGGAAGCAGCCGATCCTGCGTCGTTTTCTGCGGGGAACGGAGCTCCGCTTTCGCCGCAGGCAGGCCCAGCCTGGAGCGAAGGCGGGCGGCCTGGCTATCTGGGGACGGGATCCCGGACGAGGGGTGGAGCGCCGCTTGCGCCAGGATCCAGCGGTGACCCTGTTACGGATCGAGGACGGCTTCCTGCGTTCCGTGGGTCTCGGAGCCAATCTGATCGCGCCGATCTCCTGGGTGGTCGACCGCCGCGGCCTTTATTACGACGCCACCTCCACCAGTGATCTGGAAACGCTGCTGGCCCACCATCCCTTCAGCGCGGCGGAACGTCAGCGAGGCGCGGTCCTGAGGGATCGCTTGCTGGCGGCGGCTGTCACCAAGTACAACCTTCCGGCCCCGCCCTGGCAGAGACCCTTGCCGAGCCGACGGGTCGTTCTTGTTCCAGGACAGGTGGAAACCGATGCTTCCATCCGCCATGGCGCCCCGGGCCTGCGCTCCAACCTGGAGCTTCTGCGGGCCGTCCGCGGGGCAGAGCCCGGGGCCTGGATCGTCTACAAACCCCACCCTGACGTGGTGGCGGGTCTGAGGCAGGGGCGGATCGACGGGGCGGATCTGCGGCAGTGGTGCGACGAGGTGCTCCTGGAAGGGGTCATGGATCAGCTGTATCGCCAGGTTGATGCTGTCCATGTGTTGACGTCACTGGCTGGTTTTGAGGCCTTGCTCAGGGGAGTGGAGGTGTGGACCTGGGGATTGCCCTTCTACGCCGGTTGGGGACTCACCCACGACCAGCTGCGCTGCCCCCGGCGTGGTCGGCGCCTTCATCTCGACGAGCTGGTTTTCGCCACGCTTGTGGCCTATCCCCGCTATGTCAGTCGCCACAGCGGCCTGTTCATCGAGCCGGAGGAGGCCATCGCGGAGTTGGCTGGCTGGAAGGCAGAGCCTCTCCAACCCCTGAACTGGTGGCGGAAGCTGTTCCGCCTTTGGGGGAAGTGGAGGGAGCGTATCATGGCCAACAGTCCCCCCCCCTCTCAGGGGTAGACTGGAGTGTACGGGTGTAATTGCGGGGTATTTATTGGTGAAAACAGTTCTTATTCACGGGCCTGTCCTCCTGCTGATGGGGCCAATCGGTTTGTTTTTTGCACGGCTTGCCAGGAACCTGGAGCGGAAAGGTGTCCCTGTCACGAAAGTTAGTTTTCCCCTCTATGAATTCGGCTTTCCTCTCCACCAGCGGGTGTTTTTCTCGGCCGGCATGGATGAGTTCCAGTCTTTCCTGCGCGCCTTGATTCTGGAACGGGGTATCCGCCATATCTTTATGTATGGGGATTTTATCGATCCCCATCGTTTGGCGATCGATCTTGTACAGCAGATGAATGCGGAAAAAGTCATGCCCTTCCCGATCGAGGCTTGGGTGTTTGAACTGGGTTACATCCGCCCGAACTACGTGAGCCTTGAGCTGGAGCGGGTTAATGCCCGTTCCAATTTGAACCAGCCGATTTCTTATTATCAATCCTTGCCCAGAGCGGATGTGATTCCTCAAGCCCGCAGGGATGAGGGAATCCGTTGGCGAAAAATCTGGAAGATGCCGACGTTCATTCAGCATGCCTTCACGCCCTATCCGATCATCCAGGGCCCGCACAAGTTGCAGCCGAAGCCTTCCTATTTGCTGGCCCAGATCTTGGGGTTGATCCGCAAATACCTCTATCGTTTCAGCGAACGCTCCGTGCGCCGGCAGTTGGTGGATGGAACCCCCTTCGTTCTGGTTCCGTTGCAGGTTTCCAGCGATTCCCAGGTGAGCTTGGGGTCTGACTATGCAGGCATGGAGCCCTTTATTGCGGAATTGATCGCCTCCTTCGCCAGCCATGCGCCCGGCACAGATCGTCTGGTGTTCAAGCACCATCCCCGAGACCGCGGCTACAACCATTATGGGGCCATGATCCGCGAAACAGCCCGTCGCCACGGCGTTGAGGACAGGGTTCTGTACTTCCATGATGGTCCTCTTGGTCCGATTCTCAAACGCGCCAAGGCTGTACTCACCATCAACAGCACAGTGGGTCTTCAGGCCATCTACCATGCCGTGCCCACCAAAGTTTTGGGGCGCACGTTCTACAACCTGCCAGGTTTGACCGACCAGCAGCCTCTGGCCGCCTTCTGGCAATCGCCGCAGTCTTCAGACCGGGATCTGTTTCGTCGCTTTTATGTTCACCTGATTGACACAACACAGATCAACGGCAACTTCGATGGCTTTTTCCCCTTCGCGAAAACCTTCGCCATTTCTCCCGAGCTGGCGATCCATGCCATCGGGCCCCGTCCAAGCCACCTTCAGATCCTCCTGCGGCTGTGCACGCTGATCCACGGCTTCGCCACCTACTACCTGCAGCTGCTGGCCCTGGCCTTCGGGGCACGGGAGACGGCGCGGCGCCTGCTTGAGCAGGGTGCCCAACGGGTGCTCAAGGGCCTGGGGGTGACGGTGCTGATGGACCGCAGGGCGGAGCCCCTCAGCCGACCCCAGTTGCACATCGCCAACCACGGCCATCCGTTGGATGTGCTCCTGGTGCAGGGCCATTTCCGCGAATGCAGCATGACCACGGCGGCACAACACCTCGGCTGGATCCTGCCCTTCTTCACCGCCAGTGCCCGAAATTACGGCCATACGGACCTCGACCACCTGTCCAACCGCTCCCGCGTGGAGGGCCTGCGTCGCCTGCTGCGGGTGATGGAGGAACGCGGCCGCCTGTTCCTGTTTCCCAGCGGCTCCCTGCTCACACCGATCACCCAGCGGGTTTCAGGCAGTCTCTATGTGTTGGGGCGACGCAGCGGCGCTTTGATCATCCCCTGGTTCACCACCTACAGGGGCTTCCCCCGCTCGGAAGACGAGCTTCGCTATCGACCCCTCTCCCTGATCCTGCGGCGCCTGGCGGGACCACGGGCCATCATCCTTTGCCAGGAGGGTTCACCGATCGATCCCAGCGACTTCCCGGACCAGGACGCCCTCTCCCGTCATATCCGTGAGCTCTATGCCCACAGAAAAGTGTCCTTGGAATCGATCAGCTGAACCCATCGATGCCTTGAAGACAGGCCGCGCTCCCTCCGCCATGGCCAAGCAGGGCCCTTCAGACGGTCAGACCGCCGCCGCTCCGCTGATGGGGCCGTTCCAAACAGGGCGCAGAGTCTCCACCACCAAAACGCGCCGCTGATGGGGCAGCAGGCAGGTCAGATCGCAGTGCATCAGGATCTCGCTGATCTGGTTGAAGTCTTTGGCCAAGGACACTCCCACCACACGTGCGTTGCCAAAGACCATGTATTTCTTCAGCAGCAGCGGCACCCGAAACGGCTCTTGAAACTCTCGCTCCAGAGATCGCTCCAGCTGACTCAGGCTGTCGAGCGGTTCGCTGGCGTCGAAACTCACCTCCTCTCGGGAGAGTGAGGGGAAGGGATGGCGGGGCGCGGGAACTCCAAGATCCGCCACAAATGGAGGCTGAAGCAGGCAGCCCAGGAAACGGCGACGCAGGGCCTCGCTGTGCTGAAAGTGGTTGTACGACACCATGCCCAGCAACTGGGGATGACCGGTGGCCAGGGGGATGCTGACCATGGCCCGCAGCAGCATCAAGAGCACCGGGCTTGTGCGCTGGTAGGGCGAAGCCACAAAGGTGCGGCCGATCTCGGCATAGCTTTCACCCCGTTGTCGGAAGTGTTGGTCCAAGCCGGGGTAGCAGTGCTCCAGGTAGGAGCGGCTGCCGTCCCACTGGGGCCTGTGCCAGGAGGAGAGGGCCAGGCGCAGCGATCCCGCCAAGGTGCCCCGCTGCTGGTCGAGGATCAGCAGATGCCAATAGTGGGCATCCCGTCCGTCGAGATCGATCTTCGCCGGCCCATGGGGAGACACCTGGCGATAGGAGCGGGCACGCACAGCGCCAACCCAGTCGGCAACGGAACAGAAGTGCCTGGGCGAAAGGAAAAAGGCGAAGAACTGACCTTGCTGGAAACAGCACTGCGAAGAAAGATCACCGCTGAGCAGGCTTGCTGCCGCCTTTTCCATCCCAGATCCCGAAGCGCTGCTCTCCATGACGGCGCATCCTCTCTCTTATAGTCACCTCCTGTGAGATCAGAGAAGCCTCTAATCGAACTGCCCGGTCTGTCCATCGGCGAGCAGGGCGGCAGTGTTGTCGTGTTGCATCAGGGTGCGGGCTCCACGATTGATCACTTCCTCCGCGGCCCCCTGGAGAAGCGGCAGACCCGTCTACTGGAGCTGGATTCAGCACAGGAGCCCAAGAGGGGGAGCCTGGAGACCCTGGTCACGCTCCGGCAGGTGGTGGTCGTGCGTTATCTGCCGCGACGCTGGCTGCGGGTTCTTGGCCAGGCCCGCAGGGCCGGAGTGACCCTGATCTACCTGATGGATGACGATCTGCTTGACCCGGCTCTCCTGGCCGAGCTGCCACCGACCTACCGACGACGGGTGCGGGAACGCATCACCCTGCAGCGCGGGCGGGTTCCCAGCCTGTTTGATCGGATCTGGGTCACCAGCCCTGTTCTGGAGCGCAAATACGCCCACCTTGGCGCTGAACGACTGCCGCTGCACCCCCACCCGAGCCTGCTGCTGGAACGGCCCCGCGTGCAACTGGCCTATTTCGGCACCAGCGTCCACGAAAGGGAGTTCGCCTGGTTGCGAGAGCTGCTCAGCGTTCTGCAGGCGCGACACGCGCACACCCATGTGGACCTGTTCGGTGATCTGACCATCAACCGCCAATTCCGCGACCTGCCTCGCCTGCGCATCCTTCATCCGATGCGCTGGCCCAGTTATCTGGCGGAAACGGGCCCGGGGCGGGTGGATGTGCTGCTGACGCCCTTGTTCGACAGTCCCGTGAATGCGGCCCGGGCACCGGTGAAATTCATTGATGCCGCCCGCTGCGGCGCCGCCGGCCTCTACTCCGACCGTCCTCCCTATCGGGGCTTCATCCATCACGGGGTGGATGGGTTGCTCCTAGGGGATCAGCAGCGACAGTGGTTGGAGGCGATTGAGCAGCTGCTGGAGGATCCCGAGGCGAGGCGCAGGCTGGCGACACAGGGCCGAGAGCGAGCTCTGCGACTGAGTCGCGGCGAGCCAGGGGATGGGGGGCCGGCTGGGGCATTGGATGAGGGGCGGTGAGGCCGGGCTCCGCATCCATGAGAAAATCGTGTTTTCGTTACAAGGCTGTCGCACATGCTGGACAAGAGGGAATCTGCGGATCGCAGGGGCCCGAGCCTTGTGACACTCGTCGCCAGCGCTGGCGCGCTCCTGCTCAGCCTGTCGGCGGACCTCGCCGCCGCCGGGCCCACGACCCTGCCTGCCAGCAGCCCGGCGGGAGCGGCGGGGGGGGAGGTGATCACCCCCGCGATCGATCCTGCCCTGACGGGAAACATGCGCTATCGGCTGGGGCCTGGAGATCGCCTCAAGATGTCTGTCTTCCGGATGGAAGGCTACGAAACCGTGGCGGATGTGCTCAGCGATGGCACCCTCAGCCTGCCGCGACTGGGCAGTGTGCCGGTGTGGGGCCTGACGCTGGATGAAGCCCGCTCCCGGATCACCGCAGGTTATGGCCGCATCTTGCGCCGACCCATCGTCTACCTCGACCTGGTGGACGCTCGCCCGGTGCGGGTGGCGATCACCGGCGAGGTGCAACGGCCAGGTCTGTACAGCATCGGCAGAAGCGGCACCAACCAGCTTGCCAGCACCGGCGGTGGCCCCAGCGGCGGGGGCGTCACCATCCAGAGCAGTGGCTGGCCCACCCTCCTGGAAGCCATTCAGAAGGCGGGCGGCCTGACGGCCTACGGCGACCTGCGGCACCTCACCGTGCAGCGCCGCATGGGCGGGCCAGGATCGCCGGTGAAAACCCTTCAGTTCGACTTTTGGCAGGTGCTTTCCGGTGGCGGTCTCGTCACCAACCCTCTCCTCTACGACGGCGACAGCATCAGCATTCCCCGCTCGGACGACCTCAGTGAACCGGAGCTGCTCGCCGTGGCCTCCTCCACCTTCGCTCCCGACACAATCACGGTGAATGTGGTCGGGGAAGTGACCCGACCAGGCACCCAAAACGACAAGCCCAACAGCCCCCTCGCCGGGGCTCTGCTCTCTGCGGGCGGCCTGACCCGCCGGGCCAGCGGCACAAACGTGCGCCTGCTACGGCTCCTGCCCACCGGCGCGATCAAACAGGCGGAGATTCGCTTTGATCCAGCCGCTCCGCTCGGTTCCAGCCAAAATCCTCCCCTGCAGCAGGGGGATGTGGTGGTGGTCGACCGCCATCGTTGGGCAAAGGCCACCGATGGCCTGTCTGATGCCGTGCAGCCCATCGGGCCGATCATCAACGCCAGCTCCCTATTGCGCATTCTGGGTTTGGGGTTCTGATCGGAGCGGGATCTCCCCCTGCTGCCGGGCGCACCGCCCGCCATTCTCAGCTCCCCTCCTTGCCACTGACTTGGGTCAGCTGCCGCCAGCGCCGCAGCAACCGCCGCCGGCTGCGCCGCAGCTCGCGCACTCCCGGTCGCTGGCCCTCTTGGCCGAAGCGCTGGGTTTCGTAGCGGCTCACAAAGACCCCCAGCTCCGGCTCCAGCTGGGGCCAGCGCTGTCGCAGCCGCGCCGCCAGCTGGGGAAGGGTTTCTCCCGCCCGCGGCAACCAGCCCTGACGCGCGAAGGCCATCAGGCAACGGTCAAGTTCGCGCCGCTGGGGATCCCCTTCTCCCCGTTGCCGCAACCAGCTGAGGAGGGCCAAGCCGCCGGCCAGGGTGAGCGCCATCGCCCCCAGCACGACCACCCCCAGGGCATCGCGCCGATCCCCCAGCAGTCGTGCCAGCAAGGCGTCCTGGCTGCGGGCGTCGTAGCCCAGCCACCAGCGCGTCCAGGCCAGATCCAGGCCCCACCACTGCCGCTCCAACCACTGCAGGGGATCCTTGGCCTCCGCAGCCACCGGGTTGGCCCCGGTGGCTGCGCCTGACACCCAGCGGCTGGGATCCACAGAGACCCAACCCAGCCCCTCGATCCACACTTCGCTCCAGGCATGGGCATGGCTCTGGCGCAGATCCAGATAGCCCGGTCCGCTGACGGGCTGCACCCAGCTGCCACCCTGGTAGCCGCTCACGACCCGGGCCGGCAGCCCCGCGGCCCGCAGCAGGGCGCTGAAGGCACTGGCGAAGTGGCCGCAGAAGCCCTGACGCCGTTCAAACAGGAACACATCCAGAGGGGCCTTCTCCGGCAGGAGACCGGGTTGGCGGGTGTAGCGAAACGGCTGGCTGCGCATCCATTGCTCCACCCGTCGCAAGCGATCCATCGGAGGTCCTGAGGCCCAGCTGGCTCCCAGAGCCTCCAGACGGGGATTGGTGCCCGCCGGCAGGGCAAGCAGGTCCGGACCCGGCCGCTCCCGCTGCCAAACCAACTGTGGTGCCGCGGCGGTGATGGCGTAGGCGCGCCGTTGCCCCGAGGGGCCGCGATGCACCAGCTCCCCGCGGGTCGTGACGCGCAGCTGGCGGATGCTCGGACTGCCGGCCCCACTCCAGGGGAGGCGTTCCAGGGGACTTGGCTCGCTCAACCACACCTGTTGCAGGGGGCCTGCGCCCTCGCGGGCGTTGCGCCAACCGAGCAGCTCCTGGGTGGGATCTTCCGTGCGGGCGGTCCAGCGTTGGCCGTCAAAGGCCTCATGGACCAGCACACGCCATTGGCGGGCCTCCGGCGGCGGGGGAGAGCCGGAGGCAAACGACACCCGCGCCGCGGGGGCCGAGCTGGTGGCCAGGGAGGCGATGCTGCCAGGCTCCAGGGTGTCGCTCAGACCTGTCACCGCCGCAGCGCCCCAACCGCCGGGGAACACGCCGATGGGCTGCAGGCGGGGCACCAGCAGAAACAGCACCAGGGCCAGCGGCAATGCGGCCAGCACCACCCCCACGCTGCGACGCATCAACACCCCCCATTGGGCCGTGGAGCCCATCTCCAGGGCCAACAACCCCGCCAGGGCGACCAACACCGCCGTGCCTTGCAGCAGACTCGCCGCCAGATCGGGCTGCATCGCCGCCTGAAGCCCCGCGCTCACCAGCTGCAGGAGACAGACCAAGCGCCGTTCCTGCACCTGGCGCGCCTCCCACAGCTTCAGGCCGGTGAGCAGGGTGATCAGCATGGCGAGACTGCTCAGCAGATCCACCGGCCGTAGGGCCAAGAGCCCCGCCGTTAGCAGCCCGACGGCCAACCACTGCAACAGCGCTGAGGTCTGCCAGCGGCTCATGGGGCCTCGGCCAGCAGAAGCAGGCAACGGTCACGGTGGGCCAAGCCCTCCTCCGGCCCCACCACCATGCCCTGCCACAGGAGACCAAAGGGGGTGCCCTGGCGGTGGAGCCGGCAGAGGCGTTCGCTGAGGTGTTGCAGGGCCCGCTCCCGGGGCAGGGAGGGATCGGCGGCGATCACCAGCGCCCGGGGGGCCGTGCTGGCGAAGCGTTTCACCTGGTGTCCGCGCCCCTGGGCCAGCAGCTTCCAGGCCAGGCGGCTGGGGCTGTCCTCCGGCCGCCGCGGGCGCAGATCCTGCCAGTCATCTCCCCCGACCTCCAGCCGCTCCGCCTGGCCCCGTCCCAACCCGACCGGCAGGCCCTCCACCAGCTCCTTCACAGGACCCGCCTTGCGGGCTGGGGCGATGAGCTGGGTCGCGGGGGGATACCAGAGGGACCAGCACACAAACAGACCGAGGGGCGCGGTGCTCAGCAGCCGCAGCCGTCCGGGGTGGCGGTTGCCCCGGGCGGTGGGCCGCCAGGGCAACTCCAGCCGGTGCTCGCCGGGTTTGAGGGCGTCGAGCGTCAGCGGCTCGCCTTTGGCATCCAGCCAGTGCAGCCGCAACCCCTCGCACAGCGCCACACTGCGCAGCAGGAGGGGATAGGGCACGCTCTCTTCCGCAAAGCCCCAGGAGGGGGTGCCGCAGGCCACCTCCAACCCGTGCAGGTTGAAGTGGGTCAGGTGCAAGGCCAACAGCCAGAGGCCCAGCATCAGGAAGGCCAGTAGCAGGGGGCCGTTGGTTTGGGTCTGCACGCCCACCACCAGGAGCAAGGCCACCCCGCAGAGCCAGAGCCAGCCGAGGGCTGTGGGCAGGATGTAGAGCGTGCGCAAACCCAACCGCAGGCGGGGCTCCTTGCGGGGCGGCAGGCGCGGATCCAGGTGCTTCAGGATGTCCATGGTCCGGGGCCGTGTGGGGTCATCCTCAGCGCAGGCCTTCCACCGACGCCAACAGCGCTGTGCTCAGCTCCGCCCCATCGCCCCGGGGCTGGCCCCCGTCCATCCGGTGTTCCGCCACCGCTGGCAACACCGCCTGCACATCGTCGGGGATGACATGGCCGCGCCCTTCCAGCAGTGCCCAGGCCCGGGCGGCCGCCAGCAGGGCCAGCCCCGCCCGAGGCGAGAGGGGCAACCCTCCCAGGCTGCGTTGGCGGCTGCGGGCGAGCAAGTCCAAGATGTAATCGAGCAGCGCCTCGCCGCAGTGCTGCCGTTGGGCGGCCTTCTGCAAGGTGAGCAGATCCTCCGGTGCAAGATGGCTGGCGATCGCCTCGGGATGGAGCGCCTCCCCTTCCAGCAAGGCACGCTCGGCGGAACGGCTGGGGAAGCCCAGGCTGAGGCGCATCAAGAAGCGATCCAGCTGGGACTCCGGCAGGGGATTGGTGCCCCCCTGGTCGAGGCCGTTCTGGGTGGCGATCACCAGGAAGGGCTCGGGCAGGGGGTGACTGACCCCGTCGACGCTCACCCGACCGGCTGCCATGGCCTCTAGCAGCGCGCTCTGGGTGCGGGGGGAGGCGCGGTTGATCTCATCCGCCAGCAACACCTGGCAGAAGAGCGGACCGGGTTGAAAGCGGAAGCGGCTCTGCGCACTCTCCCAGATATTGACGCCGGTGAGATCAGCGGGGAGCAGATCACTGGTGAAGCTCACCCGCCGGAATTCCAGGCCAAAGCTGCGGGCCAGGGCTTCCGCCAGGGTGGACTTTCCTGTGCCGGGCCAATCCTCGATCAAGAGGTGGCCCCGCGCGAGCAGGCAGGCCAGGGCCAGCTTCACCTCATGGCTCTTGCCCAGCAGCACCTGGCTGATGGCGGCGATCACAGGCTCAAGGCTGGGAGGGCTCAAGGGGGCGGCGGTCACAGGAGGACGCTCAAGGGAGAGACGCGGGGAAAGAGGGGGAACCATTGTGCTGTTTAGTGGATTTTCACCCGCCTTGCCGCTGATGCCGCCCGCAACCCATGGCGGCAATCGGGCGGAGATCGCCCGCCGCCTCGGCTGCCACCCGGCCCGGATCCTCGACCTGAGTGCCTCCCTGGCGCCCTTTGGTCCGCCGGCTCCTTTGCGGGCCCTGCTGCTGGAGGCCCTGCGCGGCGGGCCTGGCTCTCCGCTGCGCGACTATCCCGATCGGTCGTTCACGACCTTGCGGCGTGTGATCGCCCGCCTTCACGGCCTGGAGCCGGAGCAGGTGTTGCCGGGCAACGGCGCCGCTGAGCTCTTCACCTGGGTCGCCCGTGACGCCGCCGCCCTCGGCCTCAGCCTGCTGCCGACACCAGGCTTCGCCGACTACCGCCGCGCGCTGGACTGTTGGGGCGGCCGCTGGCGGCCCTGGCCCCTGCCCCTGGCCTGGGGGGATCGCTTCCCCGCGCCCTTCCCCCTGGAGGCCCCTGACACTCCCGGGTCCGCCGTCCTCTGGCTCACCAACCCCCACAACCCCACCGGTCAGCTCTGGAGCCGCTCCTCCCTCGAATCTCTGCTGGAGCGGGCCGGGCTGCTGATCGTGGACGAGGCCTTCCTTCCCCTCTGCCCTGACGGCGAGGCGCAGTCGCTGCTTCCTCTGGTGGCCCGTCACCCCAAGGTGGTGGTGATTCGCAGTCTCACCAAGCTCTATGGCCTCGCCGGTCTGCGGCTGGCCTATGCCGTCGCCAACCCCGAACGGCTGCGGCACTGGAGCGGTTGGCGGGATCCCTGGCCCCTCAATGGCCTGGCCGTGGCCGTCGGCGAAGCCCTGCTGGCCGATCCCGCCGCCCACGGCCGCTGGTGCGGGCGGGTGCGGAGCTGGGTGCGGCGCGAGGGAGCGGCCCTGGCGGCCGGCCTGGCGGCCGTGCCGGGCCTGGAGCCACGGCCCTCGGCGGCCAATTATTTGCTGGTGCGCGGCCGGGTCGGTGGGGCGGCCGGGGGCACGGGGCGCAGGGAGGAGCGGGGAGGGGAGGCGTTGTCGTTGGAGCCCCTGCGGCTGGCTCTGGAGAGCCGCCACCGCATCCTGGTGCGTGACTGTCGCTCCTTCCCCGGCCTGGAGGAGAGCTGGCTGCGCATCGCCCTCAGTGATCGGCGCGGCCGTCAACGGCTCCTGGGGGCTCTGGCCCGGGAGGGGGCTCTGCTTCAGGCCTCCCGGGCCCGGCCGCGGCAGCGGGGGGGGAGCACCTAGGTTCAACCAAGTCTCCCCGTCTCTCGCCATGCCTCTCCCGCCGGGCCCCACGACCTGGGCGCCCTGGCAGCTGATCCAGTGGATCCGCTCCCCCTACAGCATGATGCGTGATTGCGCAGCGACCTATGGCGATCTGTTCACCCTGAAGGTGGCCTATGGCGCGGCACCCGTGGTGTTTTGCAGTGATCCCGAGGGGTTGCGGCTGCTGTTGGGCAACGATGCGGGGCCAGAGATCACCGCCCCGGGAGAGTTGAACGCCATCTTTGCCCCCCTGCTTGGTCCCCAGTCGGTGATCGGCCTGAGCGGGGATTCCCATCGGCGCATGCGCCAGCTGCTGATGCCCCCCTTCCATGGGGAACGCCTGCGCTCCTACGGCGAGGTGATTCAAGCCATCAGCCAGGACGAAGCCGCTGGGTGGCCCGCGGACGCGCCGGTTGCGGTGCGACCCGCCATGCAGCGCATTTCCATGCGGGTGATTCTGCAGACCGTTTTTGGCCTGCGGCGGGGCCCGCGCCTGGATCGGATTGAGAAGCGCCTGGTGGAGCTGCTCGACACCGCCTCCCGACCCTTTGGCACGTTGCTGATCTTTGCCGGCGGGCTGCAGAAGGACCTGGGACCGCTCAGCCCCTGGGGCCGTTTCCTGCGCAAGCGGCAGGCGGTGGACGACCTTCTGTTCGAAGAGATCGCCGAGCGCCGCGCCCAGCCCGAGGCGCGGGGAGACGACATCCTCAGTCTGTTGCTTGACGCCCGCGATGAGGCGGGCCAACCGCTGACTGACGCTGAGCTGCGCGATGAGCTGCTCACCTTGTTGGTGGCCGGTCATGAAACCACCGCCACGGCGCTGAGCTGGGCGCTCTACTGGCTGGCCAGCCTGCCAGAGGTGCAGCAACGCCTGCGCCAGGAGCTGGTGGAGGCCTGCCCGGCGTCCGATGCGCCCCTTGAACTCACCGCCCTGCTGCGGCTTCCCTACCTGCAGGCGGTCTGCAACGAAACGCTGCGCATCTATCCGGTGGGCATGATCACCTTCCCCCGGCGCCTGGAGGCGTCCCTCACCCTGGCGGGCCAGGCGTTGGAAGCTGGCACCGTGGTGATGGGCTGCATTTTTCTGGCCCACCGGCGGAGGGAGGTGTTTCCGGATCCGGAACGGTTTGATCCGGAGCGGTTTCTCGGCAACAGCTTCACCCCCACCACCTTCCTGCCCTTCGGGGGCGGCAGCCGCCGCTGCATCGGCATGGCCTTCGCCCTTTTAGAAATGAAGCTGGTGCTCAGCCAGCTGCTGATGCGCTTCGTGGTGGAGCTCGATCGCCGCACACCTCTGCCGGTGACACCGGAGCGGCGGGGCCTGACCTCGGGCATCTCGCCCCTCTGGCTGCGCCTGCGACCGGTCGAACCTCCGCAGGTCGAACCTCCTCAGAGGCTCGACACCCGGCGGGCTCCGTCTCAGACGCTCAGGCCCTAAGGCGCGGCCAGCCCTGTGTCGTAGGCCTGGAAGCCGCAGCTGCTGGCGGCCTCCTTCCAGGCCTGTTCAAAGCGATCCCAACGGAAGGCGCGCGGGTCGTAGCGACTGCGGCTGCGGTCGACGGCCGCGTGGGTGGTGAGGCGATGGAGGGGAATGCCCCAGCGGGCCTGCCAGAGCACCACCTGTGCGGCGGCGGCTCGGTATTGGGCGGGCGTGTAGCCGCTGTGGGAGGGACTGTTGCCGCGGCCGTCGGGGGGGGTGACCAGGCTGAGGTGCAAGGCGATGTTGTTGATGGAGCCGACCGAGGAGGGGCGAATGCGCACGCTCATGTCGCCCCAGGCCGACATGCCAGCGCCATAGGCCCGCTTCTCGTCCGGCACGAGCCGCAGCCGTTCGCCGCTGGGAGACAGAAGCATGTGGTAGCTCACCTGATCCGCATCGCGCGGGTGGGGGGTGCGGAAGAGCTTCAGCGTGTCGGCCTCGCCGACCACGGTTTCGTGCAGCACGATCAGCTGGGGCCCGTGGGGCACCCTGCGCCCATGCACATCGCGCTGCTGCCGTTCGCCGTAGTTGGTGGGATCAGCCGGTGTGGCCACTTCCGGCTTGAGCGCTCCCCCAGCCGCCAAGGCACGAGTGCAGCGCTCCAGGGCTTCGGGCGTTTGGCGCGGCACCGGACTGGACGGCAGCTCTCGCACCCGCCAGGTGGGCGCCGGGCCGCAGGCGCTCAAGCCGAGGGCCAGGGCGGCGAGGGGCGCTGGAGCGAGGCGGCGGGGGAAGCTGGCGCATGTGGTCATGTGGAGGTCGATCCTGCCAGGGTGGTCAACCAGATGGTTGTGGCGCTCCATCGGATTGTTGTGGGATAGAGACCGATATCACCGGGGGATTGATCATGGTGAGACGGTGGTTAAGGAGGCTCTGGAAAACCCCTCAGCGGCACCCGTGAGAGCGCGGAGCTCCCAGTTGGCGCAAGGGGATGGCTTCCACTGGCGACCGGTTGTCCAGAGCTTCCTTGATTACTCGGGTTTAGCCAGCACAATCACCAGCCCAGACAGGCCGTAATCAATTCGTTCGCCGTGTAGTTCGCGAAGTTTTGTGAGGATATCGGCGGGGACATCTTGGCGCTTGATATTAGCCTCAAGAACTGTCAGCCCGGAGGTGGTGTAGGCCGAACAGATCGAGGTGCTATCCAGGCGATTGAGCTCTGGATTGTGGTAAATCCAGTTAAGGATGCAAGCAATGTCTTGCCCTGGCAGCGATTGGGCCTGCAAGACATGCTCCAGCTCCGCTTCGCACATCAACAGATGACCCCAATCAGGAACGGGATTGCTGGAAGTCACAGCGGCGATGGGAGCAAAGAGGTAGTTACCGCTGCTTCGGCCTTGATAACTACCGCCCCAACTGGCCACCCACAGGTGATGACCAAGGGCCGATGTCCAGAGTGGATAGCCCTCAAAAAGGGCAAGGCCTCCGGGCTTGAGCACCGCTTGCACCTGTTGCAGGAAAAGCCCGGGATTATGAATGTGCTCAATGATGGAGAGACCGAAGACCACATCAAAACTGGCAGGTTGCAGATGGTGAAGAAGATCAAGGGCATCAGCCTGGAGGATGACTAGACGTTGATCTTTGGATTCCTCTGCCTGTTCGATGTGATCCAGCCCTGTCACCACAACGCGAGCGGCGCCGGCGTCGAGAAAAGCCCGGGCAGACAGAGCAGCCTGGGCACCACCGATTTCAAGCACCTGACAACCGCTGAGGTTGAGGTAGCGAGCGATCACCCGTGCGGGCATCTGTTGAAAAGCGACGTAGTCTGGCGAGATCAGAGTTGGCGCAGCCAAATCAGTCTCAACAACAACGCTTGCCGACTGGTGTGTTGGCGCAGATTGCTCCCGCCGATCAAGCGGCGATTCCAGCCAGTGGGCCAGACGGCGCAGCACGGCACGCGCCGTGCCGCGCCATCCCAAAGGCCCGATCGCTTGCGGCAAGCGGCAGAGCGTTCTCACGCGGCCAGGGGAACGCGGTGGTTGTGAGCTGCGTGTTCGCAGGAACAATACATCTCAGCCAGGCAAAAATCCCCGCCATGATAACCGATGTAGACAACTCCTAATCGCAGCAACATGCAGGCAGCAGAGCCAGCGAGGTGCAAGCGCCGCTCTGTCTGTGTCAGGGGAAACGTCATCTCCATGCGCGATTGAGGCCTGCCGGCCCGCCGCGACAAGAGGCGATCTCCTGGTTGCCATCGCTCGATCCAGGTTTTGCACCAGCTGATTCAGCCGTTATCAGCCAGACGATGCCCGCCCGCCCAGAACAACAAACACCCCCGATCCGTGCAGCCGCTGGCTGAGACGTGAAAAAATTTCGTGGCGCCGAAAGCGCCACGCCTGCAGACCAACAGCCGAACAACCAACAGCCAGGGCAAAACGAACAGCCCAAGGGCCAAGGGCTCAAGGGCTCAAGAGCCAAGAAGGGAGCCTGGGGGGAAAACACAGAGGCGGAAACCAACGTCGTCGTTGCGGCCGCCTTGATGCCACCCGATCCGGTCGGCCGACCGGCAGTTCCACGGGTGACTGAACCAGGAGCCGCCGCGCAGGAGCCTCAGGTTCTGGTCGAACAAAGAGCTGCTGCCCGACACCGGCCCCAGCGCTTCCTGAGACATCTCCTCACCAGTGCCCAAAGCCTTCAGAGCGGGATCCGGACCGTCCCAAGGGCGGCCATCGTTGGGCCAACCTTCACCCGTTGGCTCGGAGCGCCACCGGTCGCCACACCACTCCCAGAGCTGACCATGCATCTCGGCCAGACCCCAGCGGTTCACCAAGCCAAAAGCCCCCGCAGACGCCAGTCGCTGGCGATCAGGACGCCGGCGCCCTGAGCCGTGGGTGTGGGTCGCGTCAAAGTTGGCCCAGCTGGCATCCAACGTGTCACCGAAGTGGAAGGGCGTGTGCGTTCCAGCCCGACAAGCCGCCTCCCATTGGCCCTCTCCAGGCAGGGCCACGCGGGGGGGATCGCCCTGGCCTCCCTGACGGGTCCATCCCGCCCCAAGCCACTGCTGGAGACGCTTCAGCCACTCCTGGCAGTCGTGCCAGCTCACGCTGTCCACCGGCAGCCCTCCCGGCTGGGCATACCGCTCCCACAGGCCGTCTGCTTCCTGGCGGCCAGGGTCGGGGCTCAGATGCCGCTCCAGCTGCGGCAGGCTTGCCACCGCCCGCCATTGCGCCTGGGTGATCGGATGGCGCGCCATAGCGAAAGACTCCAGCCTCAGCACACGCCTTGCTTCCTGCTCCAGCCCCGCTGATCCAATCCAATGCTCGCCAGCTGGCACCATCACCAGCTCCAACAGCTCGCCCTCCGGCAACGGCAACGTCCACACCGCCCGTTCCACCACCTCCGTGCGAAGGCGCAGGCCCTGCCCCTCGCTGAGGGCTGTCAGCGTGAGCATCGGCAACGGGCGGCAGGGCGCCTCGCCCAGTGGCCGCAGATCGGCGGCGGCCGCCAGCTGCAGGCCTCGTGAGGCCCCCTGCAACAGAGGCAGCCGCCGATCATGCTCCGCCCAACCCGCCTCATCACTCACCAGGAGGTTCAGGGCGTCGCTGCGCAAGCAACGGTCCAAGGCGCTGCGGATGCGAGCTCGTTGCCGCCCGTCTCCGCATCGGCTGGCCAGCAGGCCCAGCCCCTCAGCGGCCCGCCGCCGCAACGCCACAGCCGCCTGGCCAGCCTCCAACACCTGTCGCAACACGCCCTCACAGCCAAACAGCGCCAACACCACCAGACCGTCGGCGCGCTCCGCCTCCCGCAATGCGCAGTTGTTCAGCAGCCGGGCAGCCACCTGTTCCTCCACGACATCGAGCTGGGAGCAAGAAAGGCAGGAGGGCAGATGGGTCGCCCACCAGGCCAGCGCTTCTCGGCTCCTTGCGCGAACGGTGGCAAGCGGATCGTCCAACGTCTGCAGCAGGGGAAGCAAGCCGCCAGGCTGGCTTCCCCTGCCGAGCAGGCCGATCAAATGGCCCTTCAATTCGGCTTGCGACGCCTCGGCGCGTTGAAGGGCCGCCACCAGTGCTTCCGCCTCCTGCGCCGTTGGTTGCCATCCCGTGTCCGTTGTCTCGTCACAACAGGGTTGGAACAGAGGCGGAGCCAGGCGACTTCGGCGGCGGGAGCCGTCTTTGGACGCGGCGGAGGCTGGATTCACGTTCAACCAGGCCAAGGCCCAGGCGGCGGCATGGGCCTGGGGGCCCTGCCGCGCAAGGAGAGCCAAAAGAGCCGTGCACAGTTCTGCAGGTCTGGCCGGCCATCCCTGATACCCCAATTGCACCACCGTGAGCGCTGCGCAGATCGCTTGCTCCGGATCGGGGGATTGCAGGCTGCTGAGCAAAGCCTCGAAGTTGTCATCCCAATCCGCGGGCGCTCCGGGCAAGCCGCCAGCCAAGAGCTGGGCCAACACTCCACCACAGTTCGCTCGCCTGTCGGCACTTCCCTCCGAGAAGGCCTGGATCAAGGTCGTTTGCAGCCTCCCCATCCAGGACGACTGCCAGACCTCCAAGGCCGCTCGTTCCAGATTGGTTGTGAGCTCGCCAATGCCCTCCTCCTGACCAAGGAGCGACACAAATTGCTCCAAGACTTGGCTGGCCATTTCTTCACTGACGTTGGGCTCCTCCGCCAGGCACTGAGCCGCCAATACCGCCCTGGGATGTCGGCTGATCGCGGCGTCCTCTCCAGCACCAGGTTGGAGAATGCCCTGCAGCACATCGTCCACATCGTCGTCTTTGCAGTCCGACACCAACAGGCGCAGAGCTTCTCGCCATGAATCCGGCACGCTTGCGGGCTTGTTCGATCGGTCTGAGCCATCTACGGAGGCCTCAGCCCGATTGTTGCGCTTTCCTGCCGCTGGCGCGGCAAGGGGAGCCACCTGCGCGGCAAGGGTCTTGGTTTTGTCGCGATCCTTGTAGCGACCATCCAGTAGTGCACGGGCAGCCAGATATTCTTGAAACGTGAGGTGACGGAACTCCCAGACGGTCTTTTCATGCGGGTTGTTGGGCCTCCAAACATGGCCAGAACGCATCAACAGGCTGGAGCGCTCTTCAATTCTTTTCAAGAATTCCTGCGAGTTACGACGGCCAACAGGGCGGATATTTGGATAGTCGTTGCGAATCTGATCCAGCAGGTCAAGCACATCGTCTTCCGTCAGACGTTGCACGCCACGTCGACACATCTCATGGGCCAGATAGGCAAGCTGTGGAAGTGCTTCGTCATCTTCAATTCGGTCGTAGACCCTTGGATTCCAGTTCAGCAAAACGGTGATAGCTTCGGCGTAGAGTTTATTGCGTCGCGTTGGTAATTTTCCCACTTTTCGCTTCACCAGTGCCAAGGTTGTTAATAGCATGGGATTTCCCGTCAGCCGCTCAATTCGAACTGTGGAATGCAGGGCGTCAATCAATTCCCGGGCGCTTCTATCCCTGTCCAGCCTGGTTTGGTACGACTCGGTGACCTCCACCCAGCGCCGAGCGAACTGGTCTTTGTCTTCTGCCTGCAAATCGCTGATGACGCCATGCTCAAATCCCGTTCGCATGCGATAGGGCATGTCCCTGTAGCCCACAATGCGAGAAGTAACCAGGATTGGTGCTTCCGGGTAGCGGGCGGCCATGCGCTCCAGCTCCTCGCAGAACATGATGCGATCTTGTCGATCTGTGATTTCATCCAGCCCATCCACAAGCAGCAAAATCTCACCTTTGGCAATTCGGTCAAGAATGATCGCGCCCATGATCTTGGCGTCGTCTGGAAGAAGTTCTGTCTTGGAGAGATGAATGCTCAACACATCCGTAAAAGAGCGACACAGATCCTTGGGGCCAATGTCACGGCAACGGATCAGCACGGGAATCCAGGCCTGTGGCGGCAGAGTCTGGACATCAGGAATCTGATCCAGGGCAGGGTCTGCGATGTGGCGCAGCAAATAGGCCGTGGCCAACCACCTCAACATGGTGGTTTTGCCAGCGCCTGGATCTCCCAAAATCACAAGACGTTGGCAGCTGTTCAGTCGTTCTCCTACAGGCATGGCAGTCTGCATGGCTGCCAGCTCAGCGGCATCCATGCTGTCGGTACGCCCTGCATCAATCAGCCGACGTTTCTCCCGAACGTCTTCAAGTCCGTTAAGCTGCGCATCATCATGTGGGTCGCGACTAGCCTTGCTAAAACTAATGCGTAGAGGCATATAGAGCTGGCGAAGTAAGAATTTCTGAGTCGCCATGTGAAGGTCACCTTCTGGCAAGTTGCTCAAGTCAATGATGTCCCATGCATCCAATGCTTTCTGACAATAAAGATCGAGAACCCTCTGCTGCTGTAGTTCGGAATAAATTCCTGCATTCTCTTTGGCAAGGCGTTGCAACTCAGCCACTTTCTCGCGAAGATATCGGAGACTGAGATCAAACCTCCAGCGGGCGAGAATAGGATCGGCAAAAATAGCTTTGTCTAGGGCGGTAAAGAAATCGTTTTGAAGAAAATCCAGTTGTTCATTGCTGACAGCAGTTCGCCCAAGTATTTTTTCCATTTGCTTCAGCATGCGTGCCTTCACCGCGTCACCTTCCTCGATGTCACCTGCCTGCAGCCACTCCAGGAAATCACTGTGAAAGCGCGAATCAGTCAGCAGGCCACTCAGCCGCTTTGCCGCTGGAGAGCTCCGCAACAATTCATGCTTCTCAGCCAGTTGTAAACAGGCCAGGCGAACATCTTCAGCATACGGACAGAAGGCTCTTAGCGCCTCACGGGCCTTCTCATCGGTTTGAAGTTGCTTGATCAACTTCTTCTTTTGTGCCGTGAGAATTGCATCCGCATGCAGATTTGAGGCCAAACCAAAGAAATAGCCAAGGATGATCTCGGTAATGCTCTCCACAGATCACTGCCTCATCACTGCCTTATCACTGCCTCATCAGTGTCTCATCGCCTGAGCTCGGTGGTTCAGCCAGGCTTCTGCCACTGGCTCAGCTGGTGGACTGCACAGCAGGGCTGATTCAAACTTGCCACTCTGCGCCAAGGAAGCTCTGGACAACCAGTCGCCAGTGGAAGCTGTCCCTTGCACCAACTGGGAGCTCCGCGCCCTCACAGGTGCCGCTGAGGGGTTGTCCATGGCCTCCCTAATGCGTCCAAAAACTCCGAGCAAGCCAGGAACTCCGAGGAACTGAGTTGGGAGCTCCGCGCTCTCACGGGTGCCGCTGAGGGGTTGTCCAGAGGCTCCCTAATGCGTCCAGAAACTCCGAGCAAGCCAGAAACTCTGAGGAACTGAGTTGGGATCTCCGCGCTCTCACGGGTGCCGCTGAGGGGCAGGGCTGACCAAAAGTCCTGTGGAAGCTGGGGATCAGGGCGCCTGTCCATCGGCAGACCCGTCGTCATTTGTGCCCAGCCAGGACGGTCCGGGTTCTTCAGCTCCATTTGCGGGACCTCACCTTGACCTTGAGGCAGCCCTGCACTGGGGGGTTGTCCAGAGCCTCCCTAATGCGTCCAGAAACTCCGAGCAAGCCAGGAATTCTGAGGAACTAAGTGCCGAGTTGACAAGCGTCTCGGCGGTGACCTGAGTCACAGTCGTGGCCCGGGGTCTCCATCCGATTGCTTTAAAGCCGCTCTGGGTTGCACCGCATCTCTCCAGGGGGCAGACCACCTCAGTCAGGGAACGGGTGGGGCGCCCCATTGCTGGCCGATGACCCAGTTGGTGGCGGCTTTTTGCGTGTGCCAGGCCTGCAGGAGCTGTTTGGCGATGCGCTTGAGGTCTTCGGGATTGGCGGTGGCATCAATGGCGCGACTGAAGCGCTCGATCTCAAAACGCTGGCTGATCGTCAATTCCATCGCTGAATCTGTCGGCTGGGGGGACAGAGGGAACTCGGACATCAGAAAATTTTCAACTATGTTAAGCAAAACAAAAATACCCGATCTTTTAATTGCTCTGGTAGTCGTCGCTACATAGCCCGGCGCCTGTCAGTGTTTCGAAGTATGAAGTGTCGCCAACTGATTAACATTTCGTATCTCTATGATCAGTTCCTCCTGACCGAGGCGGCATGCGACTGAGTTGGCCCGAGCATCTGCAAACCGCCCGCACCCTCGAGCTCACGGGAGATGGCCAGCGGGGAGAGGCCCTCGCCCTCATGGGTGTCGCCCTGCTCGTCCTGGCGCAAGATCTTCTGGATCAGGAGCTGGACACCGCTGAGGCCAAAAAGGCCGCGGGTCAACCCCGCTGACCCGTTCAATCCCGCAATTGGTCAGCTGCGCCGCCAGCCGGCACCCCTGGCGCCTCTCGATCCTCTGGCCCGCGTCGCGGAGATGGGTCGTCGGCGTTCCCGTCTCCGACGCCTACTTGCTGAAGTGGCTCCGAATCTGCCCGAACCAGTCGCCGGGCTGATCCCGGGCACGCAGCTTCAGGCTCGCCATCGAGGCCAGCATCGGCCGACCACCCCTGGCCCACACGCTTCCCACGTGGGCGAGAACAGCGGCCGCCAGCGTCAGCCAGGCCAGCAGATGGACCGTGTAGACCACGTGGCCCAGCTCTCCGTCTTCCAACCAGTCCTCCACCATCCCCTTGCCGCTCCCCACCGCCAGGACCAGGGCCAGCAGGGCAACCCCGTTGGCGGGGTGCCGCAGCCGCTGTCGACCGAGTGTCAGGGCATAGAGGACAAACAGCAGGGCCACCGGCCAAAGCACCACCGCCACGCTGCCGTGGATGTCGATCCACTCCCCGCTCAAGGCCAGCGGCAGCCGCCCCCAGCGGCCATCAAAGCGGCTGTAGACCAGCAGCCCCGTCGCCCAGGCCCCCAGCGCCAACACTGCGGTGGCTCCATGGAGCAGCCGCAGCAGAGAGGGTTGATAGGGGCGTGGCATCGCGGGCGCACAGCGAAGAACTTGTTTTAGCGCCACCCGGGCAAACGGCGAAACACACCCAAGCTGGGCCACAGACGACCTCGGGAACAGGCCCGCCAAAAGCGCCCCCGCAATGGCTGCCGCTCAGTGCCGCCGCTCCGTCTCGCTGGGGCCGACTCCGGGGTCATTCAGGCAGCCGTCATCCGAACCCGCCAGCCGCTGCTCCAGTTGCAAGGTGGTGTTGCGGATGCCGATGGTGGCCAAACGCTCCCGGGCGAGGGCCAACAAGGCCGCACTGCTCCTGGTTTGCACGGCGCCATCACCCTCCGCCGGGCCAGGGCGCACCTGCAGATGGGCCGTGAGGGCGGCTCGGCTGGTGCTCAGGCCCCACACATGCAGGTCCGCCACGGCCCGCACCCCCGGGAGCTCCAGCAACACCGCCTCCACCTGAGCCAGGTCGATGCCCGGGGGCACGGCGTCGAGGTTGAGGGCCAGGGACTCCCGCAGCAACCCCCAGGCGCTGATGATCACCGCCACCCCCACGCCAATCGCTGTGATCGGATCCAGCCAAAACCAGCCCGTGGCCCCCACCAGCAAGGCGCTGATCAACACCGCCAGCGAGACGGCCGCATCCGTGAGCAGATGGAGTACGGCAGCCCGTTGGTTGAGGTCATGGTGATGGTCGTGCCCGAAGAGACGGGCGGAAAGCAGGTTGACGACGATGCCAGCGCCAGCGGCCCAGGCCACCGGCGCGCTCACCAGGCGCACCGGGGCAAAGAAGCGCTGAATCGCTTCCACCACCACCACCACGCCAGCGCTGAAGATCAGCAGGGCATTGAGCAGGGAGGCCAGGTGGGTGCTCCGTCCATAGCCATAGGTGAAACGGCCCTGGGGCGGCCGCCGACTCAGGTGCTCCGCTCCCCAGCCGAGGGCCAACCCCAGCACATCGCCGAGATTGTGCAGCGCATCACCGATCAGGGCCAGGGAACCAAAAGCAAAGCCAATCACCAGCTGCAGCGCGGTGAGGCCACTGTTGAGCACGAGGCTCCAGCGAAACGCACGGGCCACGCCGCGGGCCGCGCAGCCGGCTGGCGCATGAGGCGTGTGCTGGCAGGAATGGCGCTCACCCACAGCCGATGGCCTGTTGTGCTCCGATCATCCTCCCTTCAGCCACCGGTGCAACAGGTGACGCGCCATGGGCAGGGCTTGCTCCAGGGGCGCGGAGAAAGCTGAGCCATGGGGAAAGGAAAAGGCCGGCACCCGCAGCAATGCCGCCTGTCCTTGCCACCCGTAGAGCAGTTCCGCCAGCGACACCAGGGCGAGCGGTCCCCAGCCATGGCCTCCCGGGCCGCCATTCTCCGGCTCCTCACCATCCCTTTGACGGGGGAGGAGGGACTCGATCCAGGGCTCGGCCCTGTCAGGGTTGGCCCAGGCATCCACAAAGAGCACCCGTCCGGCCGCCGCCACCGCCACCGCCAGCTCAGGCGTGAGTTGATGCACGGCCTTGAACTCCGCGCCAGGGGGACAGGAGACGCTGCCCTGCCGGGCCAGCTCCTCCACCAACAGGGCACCGACCCCGTCATCTCCGCGCAGGGGATTGCCGATGCCGATCAGCAGATCGGGCCTCACAGGCCCTGACGCCGCCGCTCCGCCAACACCCTCCCGTCGGCGGCCACCAGTTGCAACGCCAGTGGCATCTGGCCGGCGGCATGGGTGGAGCAGGAGAGGCAGGGATCAAAGCAGCGGATGCCCGCCTCAATGCGGTTGAGGATGGCTTCGGGAATGTCAGCGTTGGCGGGCACCGGATCGGGCAGGTAGTCGCGGGCGATCTGGTGCACAGTGCGGTTCATCGCCAGGTTGTTCTGACCCGTGGCGATGATCAGATTCACCGCGGTGAGCAGGCCCTGATCATCCACCCGGTAGTGGTGAAACAAGGTGCCCCGCGGGGCTTCGCTGACCCCCACGGCCTCATTGGCGTTGAGGCTGGCGCGGGCCCGCACCCGTCCCGTGCGCAGCTCCCCATCTCCCACCAGCTGTTCGATCGCCTCCAGACAGGCCACGATCTCCACCAATCGGGCGTGGTGGTAGGCAAAGCTGGAGAGGGCGACGCGGCCGGCCCGTTGGCGGAATTCGCTGAGTTCTTGATCCGCCCAGGGGGTGCCGATGGCCTCGCAGACGTTGAGGCGGGCCAACGGGCCGACCCGGTAGATCCCCTCGGGGTAACCGAGGGGTTTGTAGTAGGGGAACTTCAGGTAGCTCCAGGCTTCCACCGCCTCTCCCAGAAAGGAGGCGTAGTCGTCCTCGCTGAGGCCATCGGCAACGATGGCGCCATCCGGCCCACGGAAACGAATCAGGCCGTCGATGTGCTCCCAAAGTCCCTCGGGTGTCACCAGACCCATGAACAGGCTGGGAAAGCGGCCGAACACCGCCTGCTCCCGCTGCAGCGGTCCATCCAGCAGGGCCTTGAACAGTCCCAGGGCCCGCGCGGCGGTGGCACGGGCCTCTGGCAATCCGCCCAGAATCCAGTCGCGGGCCTCTTCTCCCAGGGGCGTGCGCACACCGCCGGGCACCGCCCAGGCGGAATGGATCTTGCGGCCTCCGAGCAGCTCCAGGATGCGCTGGCCGAATTGCCGCAGGCGGATGCCGGCGCGGGCCAGCTCCGGATCGGCGGCCATCAGACCAAAGACATTGCGGCGGCTGGGATCGCTCTCCCAACCGAGCAGAAAATCCGGACTGCTCAGATGGAAGAAGGACAACGCATGGCTCTGGGTGAGCTGGGCCAGGTTCAGCAGCCGCCGCAACTTTTGGGCCGCCGGGGGCACCCGCACCGCCAGCAGCTTGTCACCGGTCTTGGCGGCACAGAGCAGATGGCTCACCGGGCAGATGCCGCAGATGCGGGCGGTGATGCCCGCCATCTCGCTGAAGGGACGCCCCTCGCAGAATCTCTCGAAGCCCCTGTATTCCACAACGTGGAAACGACTGTCGCAGAGATGCCCGTCGTCATCGAGATGCAGGGTGATCTTGGCGTGGCCCTCAATGCGGGTCACCGGATCGATGAGAACAGTGCGGCTCATGGCTGGGGCGGGGGAGAAGGGGAACGGGGGGTCAGCCGAAGCGCAGCATCTCGGCCCCCTCCAGAGCGGGCTTTTCCCCCGCCAACAGGGGCAGGAGGGCCTCTTTGATGCGCTGGGCCGAGGGAGGACAGCCCGGCAGCCAGACATCCACCGGGATCACCGCATGAAGGGGCAACACTTGATCGAGCAGCTCCGGCACGATCCCAGGCGCCCTGGGCAGCTGGGCGCCGTGATCGGCCAGTTCGAGATAGCCCCGGCTCAACACCGGCTCGGCGCCAGCGAGGAGATTGCGCATGCCGGGCACATTGGCGGTCACGGCACAATCCCCGAACGACACCACCCAGCGACTGCGCTGCCGCACCTGAAGCGCCAAGGCAAGGTTGTCGGCATTGGCCACGGCCCCTTCCACCAGCACCAGATCCACCTCGTCTGGGTAATGCTTGGTATCGGAAGCCACGGGGGAATACACCACCTCCACCCGCTCAGCGAGGTCGAAGAGAAACTCATCAAGGTCCAGAAACGACATGTGGCAGCCAGAGCAACCCGCCAGCCAGACGGTGGCGAAACGCAGGCGGGGCAGCGGAGAGGGGGGCATGGCAACGATCGCTGGGACGGGGTGTTTCAGAAACGGGGGTGGGGTGTCATTGGTTGTGCCACAGCTGCCGCTCCCGGGCGGCGCGCAGGTCGGCGGGCCACTCTCGGTGGGTCCGTTTCTCCGCGGTGGTGTCGTCCTTGTGGAAGAGGGCGCCGGTGGGGCACACCTCCACACACTTGCCGCAGGAGGTGCAGGCCTGCACCTCCCCCCAGGGCTGATTCAACCCGGCGATGATCTGGCACTGGGCACCACGACTCGCCACATCCCAGACATGGGCCCCTTCAATCTCGTCGCAGACCCGCACGCAACGGGTGCAGAGGATGCAGCGGTTGTGATCGAGGCTGAACAGTGGATGGGAGGCATCCACCGACCGCTGCGGATACTGATAGGGAAACCGGGAGTGGTCCATTCCCACCTGCACGGCCACATCCTGCAGCTCGCAGGCCCCGTTGGCCACGCAGAAGGCGCAGACGTGGTTGCCCTCGGCAAAGAACAGCTCCACGGCCATGCGGCGCACCTCCCGCAGCTCGGCGGTGGCGCTCCGCACCACCATGCCCTCGCTCGCCGCGGTGGCGCAGGCCGGCAACAGGCGCCCGCTGCCCTCCACCTCCACCAGGCAGAGGCGGCAGGCGGCCACCGGGCTGAGGCCATCGAGATGGCAGAGCACAGGAAGGTTGACCCCCGCTTCGCGGCAGGCCTCCAGCAGGCTGGACCCCTCAGGCACGGCCACGTGACGGCCGTCGATGTGCAGGGTGAGAACGCTCATGGAGTGGGCAAGGCGCAGTAGGAGGTGGGCAGGCACTCGCTGGGAGGCCGGCAGGCGGCCTCATACTCCTGGCGGAAATGGCGCAGGGTGCTCAACACGGGGTTGGGAGCCGCCTGGCCCAGGCCGCAGAGGCTGGTGCGGCGCACCATCTGGCAAAGCTGCTCCAGCTGCTCCAGATCCGCCGGGGTGGCGCGATGCTCCACCACCCGATCCAGCAGGCGTAACAACTGCACTGTGCCCGCGCGGCAAGGCACGCACTTGCCACAACTCTCGTTCACGCTGAAGCGCATGAAGTGGCGTGCCACACCGGGCATGGAGGTGGTTTCGCCCATCACCACCAATCCCCCGGAGCCCATCATCGAGCCCAGTTCCAGCAGGCTCTCGTAATCCACGGGGGTGTCGAGCAGGGCATCGGGAACGCAGCCGCCGGATGGACCACCGGTCTGCACCGCCTTGATGGCGGAGCCATCTGGAACCCCGCCTCCCATGGTGGCCACAACGGTGCGCAGGGTGGTGCCCATCGGCACTTCCACCAGGCCTGGATGGGCCACTGCGCCGGACAGGGCGAACACCTTGGTGCCCTTGCTGCCCTTGGTGCCCATCGCCGCGTACCAGTCGCCCCCCTGCCGGAGGATGGCAGGCACGGCGGCGAGGGTCTCCACGTTGTTGATCAGGGTGGGAGCCCCCCAGAGACCGGACTGCGCCGGATAGGGGGGGCGGGTGCGGGGGGTGCCGCGCTGCCCCTGGATGGAATGGAGCAGGGCCGTCTCCTCCCCGCAGACGTAGGCCCCGGCGCCAACGCGCACCTCCAGGCTGAGGCAGAAGGTGGAGCCGGCAATGGCCTCCCCGAGCCAGCCTTCATGCCGGGCCTGGCGGATGGCCAGCCGTATCCGCTCGATTGCCAGGGGATATTCCGCCCGCACGTAGACATAGCCCTTGCTGGCTCCCACGGCGTAGGCGGCGATGGCCAGGCCCTCCAACAGGCGATGGGGATCGCTCTCCAGCACACTGCGATCCATGAAGGCGCCAGGGTCGCCCTCGTCGGCATTGCACACCACATAGCGGGGACCCGGCGGCTGCAGAGCCACCGTGTCCCATTTCAGGCCGGTGGGATAGCCGCCGCCGCCACGCCCCCGCAAGCCGCTGCGCTTCACCTGCTCCCGCACCTCCTCGGGGGTGCTCTCCAGCAGGCAGCGCTGGAACTGGGCGTAGGTGCCGATGGCCAGGGCATCCGCAATCGATTCCGGATTCACCCACCCGCAGCCCTCCAACACCACCGGCTTCTGCAGAGCAAAGAAGGGATGGGCCAGATCGATCTGATGGGCGGCCAGGGGGGAAGGATCCGAGCCGGCGCCGGGGGCCACCCGCCGCACCAGATCGGCGGCCCGCTCCAAGGGCACCGCGCCAAACAGCTCTGCGGATCCATCGGCGCCATCGGCAGCCACCAGCGGCCCGCGGCTGCACAGCTTCAGACAACCCACCGGCCGGATGGCCACCTCCTCCGCGGAGAGACCCAGGCCATCACGCGCGGTTTCCAGCGCCTTCAACAGGGCTGAACTGCCCACACTGCGGCAACCGCTGGCATCACAACAGCGCAACAGCGCCCGCTTCCCCGTCATGACGCCGCGCCGAAGGTGGTGGGCAGGCCCGCTTGATCGAGCTGGTGGGTCAGACGGGAGGGATCCTCCACCGCCAGACGGGTGACCATGGCCCCATCCACCACCAGGACCGGCGCCTGGCCGCAGGCCCCAAGGCAACTCACATGCTGCAAGGTCCAGTGGCCATTGCCAGCGGGATCATCCAGCCGCACCCCGAGACGGATCTCCAGTTCCCGCGCCAGATCGGCGCCACCATTGACATAACAGGCCGTTCCCAGACAGACCGCGCAGCGATGGGCGGTGGGCGGATCCAGCCGAAACAGGTGGTAGAAACTGGCGACGCCCAGCACCCGACTCAGGGGAAGGCTGAGCTCTCGGGCCACCTGATCGAGCACCGGGGGCGGCAGATACCCGTGAAGCTCCTGCACCTGGTGAAGCACCTCGATCAGGGACTCCGACCTCCCCCCCTGACGGCGCACGATCTGGGTGACGCGTTTGCTGTCGTCAAGCCGGGTGGGCCCTCGGGAGGAGAAGGCTGGCCCTGAGCGGGGAGGGCTTTCCATGGTCAGGGCAGGTGTCACGCCTGAACCCTTCATAGCCACGGGACCTTGCCAAGACTGTGGTCCCCCCCACAAGCCAGACCCGTGCTCGTTCGCCAGCCATGCGCGAGGACTCAGAAGACCCGCAAGGGTTCCAGGGCGCCCTGACCATGCAGCTCGGCCAGGGCGTCGTAGCCGCCGATGGCCTGGCCGTCGATGAACACCTGGGGGAGGCGGGAGTGGCCGCTGCGTTGTTCCATGGCGGACCGCTCCTCCGCGGTGCGCACGTGCACGACCTGGTGGGGGATGCCGAGGGTGCGCAGCAGGCGCTGGGCCCGCGCAGAAAAGGGACAGCCGCTGAGCACGGCGAGCTCCACCAGGCGCGGATGGCCCAACCGCGCCGCTTCGGGGGGCGCGGGGGTGGGGGGAGACGCGAGGGTGGGGGGAGACGCGGGCGCCGCCAACAGGCCCAGCAACAGCTCGGCGCCCTTGCGCACCACGGTACCGGGCTCCAAATGGCCACCCCAGACCTGGCAGGCACCGTCGGAGAGGCTCAAATGAAGATGCACCCCCGCCGGCGAAATGGTGCCGTTGAGGGTGATGATCTCCAGATCCCCCTCGATGACCGTGGGCCGGGGCTGGCCGGGACACTGAAACGACGCTTGGGAGAGATCGCCCACCACGCCAAGCACAAAGCCAGAGAACCGCTCCGCCCGGGCGACCTCCTCCAAGCTGCGGCGCAGATCGCTGCCGGGAGCCAGCTGCAGCGGCACGGCGTGCATGGGGAGCAAAGCAGAGCAGATCCAGGCTACTCTGGCCTTGCCCAACACCATATCTTGACCATCCTGTCAGATGGCTGACATTACGTTGTCAGGAAGTCAACGAAAAACTGGCTGTCCAATGCAAACAAAATCGATCCTTGATCTCTGTGCTGACGGAAGACTATGGTATTCCGGTGGTTCAGATAAGTCATTGTCGGAGTAGCCATGGTTCGTCGTGTTGTTACGATCACAATCGTGCAAATTGTGCTTTATGTGACTCTCATCCCCATGCGAGTCGCCTATGAGGTGCACTGTCAGCGTCCAGGTTCCAGATGTGGCAGTCCGTTCGCGCCCAGCTCGGCACGCAGCGGCACCTCGTTGGCCTTCAAGGCTGCCCCGCCGTCACAGTGAGGCAGGCGTGAACATCACCAGGTTCACCGGCTGCGCAACAAGCCTCTGCCGCGGCACAAGACTGGGCTGGTGGAGTTGGCTGAAGACTCGGAGAGCGTTGAATTCGGAAAGTAGATTGAGCCGCTTCGATCAAGTCAGGTTCACGTTGTCGGCTGCGCTCACGCTGTCCCGGCACATCGTCCCTCCCACGGCATGAAGCGCTGAAGCGATCTGCGCAGGCCCCGGAGGGCCTAGTATGCAGTCCCACAAGTTCATGCGTCACCTTCGGCTTGGTCCGTGCCTCCAGATGCCCTACTCAGCAAGGGCTCCGGGCGAGACACCCATCAAAGGATCGACAGTGCATTTGCGGGACTGCACACTAGATGGCGCACCGACGGTACAAGGGTCCAGGCGCCGGCGCACTGAGCCGTTAAGGAAGCTCTGGACAGCCGGTCGCCAGTGGCAGCTGTCCCTTGCACCAACTGGGAGCTCCACACTCTCGCAGGTGCCGCTGAGGGGTTGTCCAGAGCCTCCTTAAAGGGCGTTTGGATCTTCACTCTCTTGGCTTTTGTGGAGCGTGCAGGCGCAAGCGGGCAGCAGATGATCGAGTTCACCCCAGGCGTCAACCACCGCTCGACCCTCAAACAACACGGTCAGTGCGTTTGGCTGGCGATCTGAATCGAGCTGGTGGAAGGCCATCAGGGCGCGATCAACCCTTGGCGGCGAAGCGACGGTTGACCTCGTTCCAGTTCACCAGCGGCCACCAGGCCTGGATGTAGTCCGGCCGGCGGTTTTGATATTTGAGGTAATAGGCGTGTTCCCAGACATCGAGAGCGAGCAGCGGCGTGCCCCGTTCGATGCCAGGCAGGTCCATCAGGGGATTGTCTTGGTTGGGGGTGCTGGTGATGGCGAGCTGGCCGTCGGCGTTGCGGATCAGCCAGGCCCAGCCGGAGCCAAACCGCCCTGCCGCCGCCTGGTTGAACGCCGTCTGCATCCCCTCCAGGGAGCCAAAGCTGTTGGTGATGGCCGCCAGCAAGGCAGGGGAGGGCGCACCGCCCTCGCCCGCGGGAGCCATCATCCGCCAGAACTGGCTGTGATTCCAATGGCCGCCCCCGTTGTTGCGCACAGCCACAGGGAAGTGGGAGATCTGCCCCTGCAAGGCATCAAGGCTGAGGGTGGCCAGGGCGGGATTGGCGGTGATCTGGGCGTTGAGATTGGCCACATAGGCGCCGTGGTGGCGGTCGTGGTGCAGTGTCATCGTGGTGGTGTCGATGACGGGCTCCAGGGCGTCGTTGGCGTAGGGGAGGGGTGGCAGGCTGAAGTCGGCCCGAGCGGGCAGGGCAGGGCCCAGCAGCAGCAAAGCGGTCAGAAAGGCCAGAAGGGCCTTGGGCAGAGACAACGGAGACATGGGGCGGGGTTGACGTGGCGCTTGGTTGGTCCAGCCTGGCGGATGGGAGCGTCTGGAGCGGCCAGAGAATGGATCCGCAACGTCTCGCGCCCTACCGTGCGGCCGCAAAGAAAGCTCACAGAGCCAACACGGCGTTGCTGAAGACCGCAGAGCGGTCTCGCATGGGCAGTCTCGAATAAGCTCTCAGCGGCAATGCCCGACAAGGCGTCTTCTTCCATCCATTTTGACGCATTGATCTGACAAGGAGATCTATATCCTGTGACATTCTCATCCTCAACTGGTAAGGAGGCTCTGGAAAACCCATCAGCGGCACCTGTGAGAGCGCGGAGATGCCAGTTGTTGCAAGGGAGGACAGCTTCCACTAGCGACCGGTTGTCCAGAGCTTCCGTAAGCGTTCAGGGGGTGGATATAGCGTCTAACCGGTATGGGGACGCTACAGGTAGCGCCCATATGACTTCTGGACGCCTGAAGTCGCCCCGTCGAAGCAGCCAGAACCCCCTCTTGGTTGAAGGGCACCTCGAAAAATCCCGCCTCCCCCTCGCCTGCCGGAGTGAAATCCCTTCCCTTCACGGACCTCGCTGACCGGTCGCGGCAGGCCAAACGTAATTTTTTGAGGTGCCTTGAAGTGAAATCATCTAAAAAGGGCAAGAACCATTGCTGTAGCTGGTGTTTTTCTGATCATCCCACCCCCTGAACGGATACCCTGAACGAGATGCCTCAACTGTTCTCTGACTGGATGGGGAATTTGCATCCCTTGGTAGGACTTGAGGGCACCTCGAAAAATTTTGCCTCCTCCTCGCCTCCCGGAGTGAAATCCCTTGCTGTCACTGACCTCGCTGGCCGGTCGCGGCTGGCCAAACGTGATTTTTCGAGGTGCCCTTGATGAGGCAGCAAGCTCCGCCAATCCCAAACTGAGCCAGGGCTGACCAAAAGTCCTGTGGAAGCTGGGGATCCGGGCGCCTGTCCATCGGCAGACCCGTCTCGTCATTTGTACCCAGCCAGGATGGTCCGCGTTCTTCAGCTCCATTTGCGGGACCTCAACTTGACGTTGAGGCAGCCCTGCAAACCGAGCCACTCGGGCAGGAACAGAAGGCAAGCCCAACCTTAACTTGGAGTTGGTCCAGAGCACCAGCGGAGCTTTCTGCCGAATCAAGTCGTAGGGTGTCTCACTCCGGGCAAGCGTCGCTGTTCTGGCGTCAAAACCCTGATCAGGGCGCGCACTCGGGCGAGACAATCTCAGTCCCTCCCCAGTAGGCCGTCCTGCAAATGCGCTGTGAATCCTTTGATGGGTACCTCTCCCGGAGCCCTTGCTGAGGAAGGCATTTGGAGGCACGGACCAAGCCGAAGACGACGCATGAACTTCCGGGACGGAACACGAGGAGCCTGTTACACATAGAAGAACCGGGTCAACGGTCACAGACAAAGGCTGCGAGACGCACCAAGCGAGAGCTGTTGAGGATCTCATTGAGATGGTCCAAGGAGACTCTGGAAAATCCCTCAGCGGCACCCGTGAGAGCGCGGAGCTCCCAGTTGGTGCAAGGGACGGCTTCCACTGGTGACCAGTTTGTCCAGAGCTTCCCCAATCAAACAGTTTCTCCAGAAATCCTTTTTTGGAAGCAGATTTGATCTGGATCCAGTCGAGTCGGAGCTCGATTTATCGCGGAATAATTCCGTCTTGGTCTCGAATTATCTCGATGTCCTCGCGTGGGCCTCTATACGCGACAGGCTCCTGGCATCTGATGACCCAGAGCGCAGCGCGGGCTTCCACAAAGCCACGATGGTGCCCGTGAGAGGCTTGTGTGAACGGACTTCTTGGCAGGCCTGACTGGTCGCCCGGAGCTTGAGAGAGGCCTTGCACGGCAAACCTGTACGCCATGAAGAAGCATGAAGCGCAAGCCAACAAATTCTCGGGCACTCTATTATTGAAGGGCTCTCTAGCTGACGGAACGATGTCTGAAGAACAACTGCAAGCCCTTCTGATGAAGGTAGCAGAAGATGCTGATTGGAAAACAAAATTGAACCAGGCCGAGGATGCGGATGCGGTCGTGTCCTGGGCCAAGGAGGCGGGGTTTGAAATCACGGTTGATGCCTTCCAACGTGCTCCGATGGAAGTTTCCGAAGAAGAGCTGGAAACCGTGGTTGGGTCTGGGGCCGCAGCCGTCGTGCGCTGCACGCGTCCAGCCTGCTTGACAGCAACATCGAAAAACAACGCTGTCTCCGGGTGATCGGAAGCAGAGGTGGATCGGCTTGGATGAGTCTCCGCGGGCATGTTGTGTCTTGATTCGGCAGCAAGCTCCGCCAATCCCAAACCGAGCCACTCGGGCAGGAACAGAAGGGCACCTCGAAAAATTCCGCTTCCTCCTGGCGTCACGGAGTAAAGTCCCTTGCTGTCACTGACCTCGCTGGCCAGTCGAGGCAGGCCAAAAGTGATTTTTCGAGGTGCCCGGAAGAGAAGCCCAGTCTTCCCTTTGAATTGGCCCAGAGCACCAGCGGAGCTTTCTGCCGAATCAAGTGTTGTGTTTTCACGCTGTCCTCCCAGCAACGCCCCGGCAACCTCCTGCCCAACGCTTCAGCCCGACATCTCAGCCCGGTTGGGCGACGTTTCCCGAAAGCCCTTGCCACACAAGGGCTTTTTCGTTGCCAACATCCCTCCCACAGACCCTTGAACCCATCGCTGTCCAAGCCGCCATTGCTCGCCACAGTCGCCCTGCGGGCGAAGCGGCTTTCGCGAGGCCTGAGTCACCACCGGGTGGCGCCTGATCGCCAACACCCTTCCCCGCCACTGCGCGGTCGCGACAGCGCGACCCGAGCGGCCTGAATGGACTCCCCTCTGCCGATCCCCCCCTCCCTTGAGCCCCTGTCGGCGCGGCATCGCCGGGCCTGGCTGGAGGCGGTGGCGCCAGATGAGCCCCATAAGCTGAGTCGACGCCTGGCCTGGGATGGTCTCGACGCGGCGGTCCTTGAGCGGCAGTGGAGCGCGCAGGAGGCCGCATCCGGGCCCGATTCCCCCTCCTGGACACCGCTCGCTGCGGAAACGGATGCCGCCGCCTGGTGGCCGGCACTGCAGGCCTGTCGGGAAGCGCTTCAGGCCCATTGGCAGGCCCCCCTGCTGCCCTACGACCCCGAAGACAATCGGCCCTTCGTGGATCTCTGGTGGCCGATCCGCTCGCTGGGAGCCAGACGCCTGCGGCAGGCGCTGGCGCCTGGGCTCGGCGACTGGATCGCCAGCGAGGCGGTGTGCGAGCAGCTGGCGGACTGCTTGCTGGAACGGCTCTGCGCCCTCGGCGATCAGCTGCTCTGGCAGGGCTTCAACGCGGGCCGCAAGGCCGGCACGATCCTTCTCGCCCATCTGGGGGCTGGAGGGGATGGCAACGGCCCACCGGTTCGTGAGCATTACGAGGCCTTCATCCAGACCCATCGACGGGATGGGCTGGAGGCTCTGCTGCGGGAGTTTCCGGTGTTGGCCCGTCTGCTCGGCAGGGTGTTCACCCTCTGGCAGGAGGGCAGCGAAGAACTGCTGCGCCGAATCGATGCGGATCGCCAGGCCCTGACGGCACACTTCTCGTTGCTCCCCGGTCATCGGCTCACCACGGTGAGCCAGGGTCTGAGCGATCCCCATCGCGGCGGCCGTGCCGTGGCCATCCTGCGCTTTACAAGCGCTGCTCCCGGCGCACGCTCACCCCACGCTGAAGGTGATGACGCTGTGCGCATCGTCTACAAACCCAAGCACATGGGGGTGGATGCGGCCTACCAAGCCGCTCTGGCGGACCTCAACGCCAACACAGATCTGCCGCCCTTGCGCACCCTCACGGTGCTTGCGCGTGAGGGCTACGGCTACATGGAGTGGGTGCCCCATCGCCTCTGCCGTGACCCTGCGGAACTGACGAGGTTCTATGTCAATGCCGGCCGTTTGCTGGCGGTGCTCCATGGGCTCGGTTGCACGGACTGTCACCACGAAAACCTGATCGCTTGCGGCGACCAGCTTTTGCTGATCGACACCGAAACCCTGCTGGAGCCTCTCCTGCCCGACCACATCGGCGAGGCGGCGACCGAGATGCCACCAGCCGCTCCCTCTCACCTGCAACGGCGCCTGCAGGGCTCCGTGCTGCGCTCCGGCATCCTTCCCCATTGGCTTGTGTCAGGCGTCGGGCAGCGGGCGATCGACATCAGCGCCCTCGGCGTTCAGCCGCCCCGGGAATCGTTGCGGCCGACATCCGGTTGGCTGGGGGTGAACAGCGACGGCATGTTGCCGGGGCGGCTGTCGCGCCCGGCACCTATCCCCACCAGCTTGCCGGTGGGGATAGGTGCCGCCAATCCCTTCCAGGACCACCTCAAGGCCTTCTGCAGTGGATTTGAGCGGCAGTGCCAGGCCCTGCGGGCCCATCGGCAGCGATGGCTGGCGAGCGATGGCGCACTGAATCGCTTCCGCGGCCTCCAGCGACGGATCGTGCTCCGCCCGACGCGCGTGTATGTCACAGTTCTCTGCCAGCTGCTGGCGCCGGAGGCCCTGCGCTCGCCCTTTGCTCAGGCGATGGTGCTGGAGCGGTTGGCCCGCAGCTTCCTGTTGGCCGAAACCCGCCCTCTGCACTGGCCTGTCTTCGCTGCCGAAGCGCGGCAGCTGGCTCAGCTCGACATCCCCTTCTTCACCCATCAGATTGATGGCGACACCCTGCTGCTCGGCGACGATCCGCCTGCGGGATCCGGCAGCGCCACCCCCAGTCGCCCCGACGCGCTGCCCGCTTTCATCCGCTCCAGCGGCCTGGCGGCGGCGCGGGAACGGCTGCGGAACCTCAACGAGGAGGAGATCGCCTTTCAGCTTCGCCTGATCCGCGGCGCCGCGTCGGCGCGGCTGGTGGGCACAACGCGCCCGCTGGCCGGCGGCGGGGAGCCGGCCAGCGGGCGCGCCAGCTCCCCGCCGCCGGCCCCGCCGATCGATGCGCTAGAGGCGGCCAGCCGCTTGAGCCGCCAACTGCTCAGCCTGGCCATTGTCGATCCGAACGGGGAGATCGAATGGCTGGGCATGGATCTGGGGGCCGATGGGGAGGGTTTTGGCTTTGGGCCGGTGGGGGCCACGCTCTATGGCGGTGCCATGGGCATCGCCATCCTGCTGCGCTGTCTGCAGGATCAGGGGCGGGAGCTGGAGCCAAGACCCACAGAAAGTGGCCAGGCCATGGCCCCCGCCACCGTCATCGAGGCCATTCTCCATCCGCTCCGGGAGCTGGTGGCCCAGCCCCAGGAGGATGGGCGCCTGCGCTGGTGGCGGGATCAGCCATTGGGCCTCAGCGGTTGCGGCGGCTTGTTATTGGGACTGCAACTTCTCGATGCGCGCGACCTGGTGGAGGCGCTGCTGCAGGCGGCCCTGCCCCGCCTGTTGGGCAACGATCGTGCGTTGGATCTCATCGGCGGCTGTGCGGGCCTGATCGGACCCTTGCTGCGTCACCACAGTGCGGTGGCCAGGACACTGGCGCTTGTGGCGGGCGACCGTCTGCTGGAGCGACAGAACGCGCAGGGGGCCTGGAGCGACTCCCTGCGGGCGCAGGCGCTGCTGGGCTTCTCCCATGGCACGGCCGGCTATGCGGCGGCCTTGGCTCGCCTGCATCAAGCCAGCGGCGAAGAGCGTTTCCTCAGAGCCGCCACCGCCGCACTGGCCTATGAGCGCAGTCGCTTTGATCCGCAACAGGGCAACTGGCCCGATTACCGCAACGCGACGCGCTCCCCCACCGCGCATGACCCGGCGGACTTCACGGTGAGCTGGTGCCATGGTGCGCCTGGTATTGCCCTGGGGCGGGCCTGCCTGTGGGGAACAGCCCTCTGGGATGACCGTTGCGTCGCGGAACTGGAGGCGGCGCTGCGCACCACCGCGGCGGTGCGGGAGATGGGCTGCGACCACCTCTGTTGCGGCAACCTTGGCCTGATGGCCGTGTTGGAGCTGGTGGGAGAGGGCCCCTGGCCCCTGGCGCAACCCGTACGAGACCTCTGCCGGCGGGCGGCGCGACGGCTGCGCGACGAAGCCCTGAGGCGCTGCGCCGGGACAGCGGATGGGGAGCCACAGCTGCGCTGCTTCCCCACCGGCGAGGGTTCACTGATCCTGCCCGGCTTTTTCACCGGTCTGAGTGGCATGGGCCTGGCCCTGCTGGAGGGGTCGCGCTCACGGCGAATGCTGGCGCTTCTGTTGACGGCAGGGCTGTGGCCTCTGGAGGAGTGAGCAGCGTCCAGCCACGGTCGTTTCCTCCTGGCTGGATGACCCGCTGCCCAGCGACGACCCAGCCAGCCAACACCACTCCCCCAGCGGCTGGCGGATGCCGTCTCGGCCAACGGCGTACGGCGCACGTGCACAAGTTGGTTTGTGGCGGCACGGCGGAGGAGGGGATTGAGGCCTGGATCCGTGGCAAGCGGGAGCTGGCGGAGCGGCTGGTGAGCAGCAGCGAGCAGGTCCTCAGCCGACGATCCGGCGGGAATGACCCGCGCCCCCTGTTGCAGCGCAGGCCGCTTGATCCCGGCTGGTCAAACGGCCTGCGGCGGGCCGGATCAGAGGCGCCCCTCCTTCACCCCAGCCGCGGCAGCTGCGGCTCCCGCCGGCTCGGCCCGCCCTCCTGCTGCGGCCGCTCCCACGAGAGCGGGGGTTCCAGGGCCTCACCGGACCCGTCAAAGAGCCGCCAGCCTGCAGGATCCACCTCCAGATGCACGGTGTGGCCCAAGCGCACGTCTTGCTCGGGGCCAATGCGCGCGTGCACGAGCTCGTTGCCCTCCAGCAGGCGGCAGGTGAGCAGCTGCTCGTTGCCGAGGGCTTCCAGATGGCACACCTTGGCCGGCAGGTTGCGATTGGCGGCAGGGGCCAGGCGCAGATGCTCCGGCCGCAGGCCACCGGTCAGCTTCTGGCCGTGGCGACCGGCCAGAAGGAGCTCGAGGGCGGGGGGCAGGGCGAACTTCTTGCCCGCCAGCAGCAGGAGACCGGATCCCACCACCTCCACCGGCAGCAGGTTCATCGGCGGGCTGCCGATGAATTGCGCCACAAACAGATTGGCCGGCTGGCGGTAGAGCTCCAACGGTGTGCCCAGCTGTTGCAGCCGGCCCTGGTGCAGCACGGCGATGCGATGGCCCATGGTCATCGCCTCCACCTGGTCGTGGGTGACATAGAGGGTTGTGGTTCCCAGCTGGCGCTGCAGCTCCACGATCTGGGTGCGGGTGCCGGTGCGCAGCTTGGCGTCGAGGTTGCTGAGGGGTTCATCCATCAGAAACACCTCCGGCTGACGGGCGATCGCCCGGCCCAGGGCCACCCGTTGCTTCTGCCCACCGGAGAGCTCCTTGGGCAGCCGCTCGAGCAGTGGTTCGAGCTCCAACATGGCGGCCACCTCGCTGATCCGCGCCTCGATCCGGTTCTCCCGGGGCGACGCGATGCGCAGCGGGCGAGGCCAGGGACGGCTGAGCCGATGCAGGCCATCTTGCACCTGCTCCCCCAAGGAGCGGTGCTGGCGGCGGCGCAGGCCAAAGCCCAGGTTGCCCGCCACGCTGAGATGGGGATAAAGGGCGTAGCTCTGAAACACCATCGCCACGTTGCGCTCCGCCGGCCGCAGGCCGCTCACAGGCCGATCGCCCACATAGATCTCCCCCGCACTCGGCCCGTCCAACCCCGCCAGAAGGCGCAGCAGGGTGCTCTTGCCACAGCCGGAGGGTCCCACCAACACCAGAAACTCCCCGTCGCCGATGCGCAGATCCAGCTCCCGCAGGACGGCCACGGGCTCTCCTCCCCGCCGGGGAGGGTAGGTTTTGCTCACGCCCTCAAACCGAACCTCGGCCAACCGATCGCTGCGACGGGCGGATCTTAAGATCGTTCCAATGCAGTTCATCGATCAGGCGCGCATCACTGTCCATGGTGGCCGCGGTGGCGACGGGATCACGGCCTTCCGGCGCGAGAAATATGTGCCCGCCGGGGGTCCCTCCGGTGGCGATGGGGGACGTGGCGGCGATGTGCTGCTTGTGGCCGACCCCAACCTTCAGACCTTGCTGGATTTCCATTACAAGCGTCTTTTTGCCGCGGGGGATGGCGTGCGCGGGGGGCCCAACCGTCGCACCGGCGCCAGCAGTCCCCCCTTGGTGGTGCATGTTCCCCGCGGCACGGAGGTGCGGGACGCCCGCACCGGCATTGTGCTCGGTGACCTCACCCAGCCCGGAGATGAGCTGCTCGTGGCCATGGGGGGCCGGGGCGGACTGGGAAATGCCCATTTTCTGAGCAATCGCAACAGGGCTCCAGAGCGCCACACGGAAGGCAGGGACGGTGAAGTGTGGACGCTGACGCTGGAACTGAAACTGCTGGCGGAAGTCGGTATCATTGGCCTGCCCAACGCGGGCAAGAGCACCCTGATCTCCGTGCTCTCCGCCGCGCGTCCGAAAATCGCGGATTATCCCTTCACCACCCTTGTGCCGAATCTGGGTGTGGTGCGACGACCCAGCGGGGATGGCACAGTGTTTGCAGATATTCCCGGTCTGATCGAAGGAGCCGCCTCAGGAGCTGGCTTGGGCCATGACTTCTTGCGTCATATCGAGCGCACAAAAATGCTTGTCCATCTTCTTGATGGCAGCGCAGAAGATGTGGTGGCCGATCTGGCAGTGGTGGACAAGGAGCTGGCCATCTATGGCCATGGCTTGCCCGTCAAACCCAGATTGGTGGCCATCAACAAAGCAGATCTTCTCGATGAAACCACGTTGCGCCACCTGAAAGACGCTGTGGCTCTTTGGGGAGAGGGCAGAGGATGGGTGCTCCCCCGCCCCCTGGTGGTCTCTGCGGCGACATCCAAGGGGATGGAACCCCTGCTGGATGCCGTTTGGCAGCACTTGGATCAGTCTCAGTCGTCGTAAACCCGGCATTCAGGAGCTTCCGGATTCAATTCGCAGAACACCTCCAGGGGGGTGGGGTCATGGGTGTCTCCCGGGTGCTGGGCTTTGTACTCCTGCAGACCCTTGAGCTCCTGCTCCAGATGCCGCACTTTGCCCAGATCGCCTGAGGCACGGGCCTGCTCGATGTCGACTTTGTCTTTTTCGATGTGTTCGTCGATGCTTTTCATGAGAGACGGCCGCGGATGCCGGCATGAATTCACGGCGCCCACCATACGAGCCCCATCGGCCAAGCGCCTGACCCATGTGCGCTGCCGCTGATCAAGTCGCCGGCCATCCACGGCATGGCGGATGGCTTGCGTCCGCTCCGACCACCTGTGAATCCGCTGTGGAGCAGCGCCCATGGCGACGGGGCTTGCCTGTTGAAGACGTGTTGGAACGGAAACAAACTGCTCCCAGCGGCGGCCTCCGCCGACCGCTCATTCCGACCGTTCACTGAGGTGAAGCCAGCGCTCTTCGCCGATGTGGATGCGTGTCACCAGAGCTGCCAGTTCTTCGCTGAGCCGCTCCAGTTCGCTGTAGCTCCCTGCCTCGGGCCGCGAGAGTCGCTCCTCCAGGGAGCGCCTCTCGCTCTCCCATCGAGGCAGATCCCGCTCCAGCGCCTCCAATTCCCGGCTCTCCTTGTAGCTGCGCCGCCCGCTGGCTCCTTCGGCTCGCAGAGCCCCTGTTGGCGGCATGGTGCGGTTGATGCAGTTATTATTGGCCGATTGATCAAAGACGCTCGCAAAAAGTCGCGCCGCGAGCGCTTGCCAAGCGTGTGCGTCCACAGTAAAGGCGCCCCCCTGTCCGGGCTTCACGGCCCTTCGGACGGGCGCGTAGCTCAGCGGTAGAGCACACCCTTCACACGGGTGGGGTCACAGGTTCAATCCCTGTCGCGCCCACCATCTTTTCAATGACTTGGAAGAGATGGTGCCGGTTTCTGTGAAGAAATCTCGCAGATCGCTAGTATGACCCCGAATAGGCCAAGTGGACTTTGGCGGCGTCTACGCGTCTAGCGATCCCGTGGTTGCCCGGTCACAAGGGGCTTGTTTACCGAGGGATCAGAACGCAACCCGAATAGTCTCCCGAACATGACGCGGCTCGGCAGG
>JBKDSV010000082.1:0-4037 GCA_046340795.1 Cyanobacteriota bacterium
ATGCTCGCTTCTGAATTGGGCCAGGTCGGCTTCCGTCTGCGCGACCTTGGCGGTTTCCGTTTCCATCGCGCTCTGCAGTTGCCCGATCCGGGCCGCCTGCGCTTGCCCCGCTTCAACCAGCCGCTCCCGCTCCTCCCGCACCCCATGAAGCTCCAAACGCAGGCTCTCCGCCTCCTGGCGGGCCTGCAGGCTTTCCCCGGTCAGCGCTTCCGCCCTGGCAAACTGCGCAGCCCTCTCTTGCAGGCTTGTTTGCAGTTGCTTGTGCGGCAGCCACCAGGCCTCCAGGAGAGGTTGTGGATCAGCGAACGCCTTGGCAAGACGCTGTGGATAACCGGTGTCTGGAGGTCCACCCGCAAGTTCAGCAACTAGTTCCAGATCGAGATAGGCGTCCAACAAGGTTGGTTGAGATTCAAGCAATGTTTTTGTCAGCAGCGCCGTGATCGGTTCAGGCTTTGGAAAGGGTCGATCGCAATGCATTGGAACGGAATCCAGCAGCCACGGACCGATGGACTCCGTTGTCAGACCTTCCAATCGCCAGCTGGCGATCAGGCGCTGGCCACCACCAAAGGATTGAACGCGCGCGTATCCCTCGGCAAGCTGTTGCGGGGATGGCGGCAGCGTCGCTGTCTCGAGGGCCGTCGCCAGAAGCACGTCGGGGGGAGAATACAGAATCACGGCATCGCTTGGCAGGGCTTCGAGCGGCTCGCCACAGCGGACCAGGCCCGCGGCCTGCAGGTGAGCTTCTAGGGTTGCGGCCACCGGCCAAGGCGAATACCAACAGGGCATCGGCGACCACAGAACGTCCCTCAACTTTATGGGACGAAGCCAACATCCCTTGGCCGCGCCTCTCCAGCGAAACGGTGGGGACAAGGTTGGCTGTGACCCCATTGTCGTCAATTTGCGCGCTGATGCGCGGACCCCTGCCGTCGTCCGTTCCCAGGGCCAAGTCTGGCGGGGCGACGCTGCAGATCGGCGCCCCTTACCTTGGTCGCTGTCGGGCGTTGGATCCATGCTGCAGCAAGTTCTGCGCCACCTGGAGGTGAGCACCAGCGGCGAGGGCTTCACCGATCTCACCGCCGCTCTGCAGCGGGAAATCGAGACCAGTGGCCTGGCCACGGGCCTGGCGGTGATCAGTGCGCTGCACACCAGCTGCTCGCTGACCATCAACGAAAACGCCGATCCACGTGTGCTGGCGGATTTGACGGCCTATCTGCGGGCTCTGGTACCCCAGGAGGGCACACGTCCAATCAGCGGCCAGGGCCCCTTGCGCCCCTATGTCCACGCGGACGAGGGAACTGATGACATGCCAGCCCACATCCGCACCGCCCTCACCTGCACCAGCTTGAGCCTGAGCTTCCACCAAGGTCGTCTGGTTCTCGGCACCTGGCAGGCCGTTTACCTCTGGGAACACCGCGCCCGCTCCCAGCGGCGCACGCTCTGCCTCCATCTGCTGGGGGCACCGGCTCTTTCGCCGTAGGCGTCATGGAGGAGAACGACCCGTCGGTGAAACGATGGCCCATGACCCATTGGGCGATCGCTCTGGCCGCAGGCGGAGCCGCCCTGGTGGCCGCCACCTGGCTGGTGGCCCAGTTCAGTTGGCAGGGTCGGCTGCGCGCTCTGGAGGCGGAGGTGAGTTTTCTGCGCCGCACCCGCCAGGTGGATCTGCCTCGCCTGTTGCGCGATCTGGAGCGCCTGGCCGGCCCCGCCGCCGACCGTTTGGCGCTGCGGGAACTGGAACGCCGGCACGCCAGCCTGAAACGGGAGCACAAAGCCGCCCTGGAGGCGCTGGCCGCCCTGCGCCGTGGTCGTCGTTTAGAGGAGCGTTTCCATCTGCCTGTCGGCGGTTCCCGGGAGATGCTGGGGGGCAAGGTGCCCTTGGTGCTGGAGGGGGTGCGACAGGATGGGGCCCTTGTCGGCCTGGCGGGCGCGGAGGCGACGCTCTGGCGGCCAGGCGACTTTCGTGATCTCAACTTCGGGGGTGGGCGGTATCGCCTCACCCTGGAAGAGCTCTCCAGAACACCTGGCGCTCCAGTGGGCTTCCGTCTGGATGCCCTGCTGGACAGCCCGCGGCCGACTGCCCCTGCCGCCGCGAGCGGATGATCGTCGCTTCCAACCGCTGTGGATGAGCGTCAGCATCAGCACCCGCGCCCGTCCGAAGGTCACGCCCAAGCGCACAAGACCCGCAAGTGGGCGGACTGGAGCGGTGAGGCGGGCCGCTTCCCCTGGTCTGGATCAAAGCGGCCAGGAACCAATCTCCTGCTGGCTCCTCAGGCGACAGTTCAGGGGGGCAAGCCGGTGAGCTTCGGTTGAGAGCCTGGCTGGCTACTCTCCCAGCCAAGCCGCAGCGTTTGCTCCTGCCATGGTCGCCACCGCCCTCACCCCTCTGGAGATCAAAGCCCTTGCCGACACCATGCCCTGCTGGAAAGTGGAGGGGGGAAAGCTACAGCGGCAGTTCACTTTCGCGGATTTCTCTGAGGCCTTCGCCTTCATGGTTCGGGTGGCGCTGGCGGCGGAAAGCCTGGGTCATCATCCTGAGTGGAGCAATGTTTGGAATCGGGTGACCATTGCCCTCACCACCCATGACACCGGAGGTCTCACCAATCTGGATGTGGAACTTGCGCGCCGAATCGAGCTCTTGGCGCGGTGAGGCAGGACACGGGTCGGGCAATAGCAAGATGTGCGATGCAAGAAGGCTAATGTTCTGCTGACGGCAAACCGCTTCCAGTAGACCGCGAGTAACCGTTCAGGGGGTGGATATAGCGTCTGACCGACATGGGGAGGCTACCGATAGTGCCCATACGACTTCTGTCGTCCGAAGTTGCGCCATTGAAGCACCGAGAACCCCTTCTTGGTTGAAGTGAAATCATCTTAAAATGGCGAGAACCGTTGCCGGAGCTGGTGTTTTTGTAGTCGTCCCACCCCCTGAACGGATACGACCGCGAGGCTGAGGTCACATACAAAAGCTGCGAGACGCACCAACCGAGAGCTGTTGAGGATCTCATTGAGATGGCCTAAGGAGGCTCTGGACAACCCCTCAGCGGCACCTGCGCGAGCGCGGAGCTCCCAGTTGGCGCAAGGGGACAGCTTCTACTTCTACCGGCGACCGGTTGTCCAGAGCTTTCCCAGGAGCCTGTTGCGCATAGAAAAACTGGGTCAACGGTCACATACAAAAGCTGCGAGACGCACCAACCGAGAGCTGTTGAGGATCTCATTGAGATGGCCTAAGGAGGCTCTGGACAACCCCTCAGCGGCACCTGTGAGAGCGCGGAGCTACCAGTTGGTGCAAGGGACAGCCTCCGCTGGTGACCGGTTGCCAGAGCTTCCCTAATCAAACAGTTTTTCCAGAAATCCTTGTTTGGAAGCAGATTCTTTGATTAGGAGGGCTCTGGACAACCCCTCAGCGGCACCTGCGAGACCGCGGAGCTCCCAGTTGGCGCAAGGGACAGCTTCCACTGGCGACCGGTTGTCCAGAGCTTCCTTAGGCAGAAAGCTCCGCTGGTGCTCTGGACCAACTCCAAGTTAAGGCCGGGCTTGCCTTCTGTTCCTGCCCGAGTGGCTTGGTTTGGGATTGGAGGAGCTTGCTGCCTAATCAAGAGCAGATTTGACCTGGATCCAGTCGATTCGAATCTCGATTTATTGCGAAATAATTCCGTCTTGGTCTCGAATTATCTCGATATCCTCGCATGGACATCTATGCGCAACAGGCTCCTGGGCGCACGGAGCAAGTCTAGGACAACACATAAACTTGTGGGTTACATACTAATTATAGTCATAAATTTCGGCCCAAAATTCTTATTAAGCAGCCCGACCAAATGAACATAATGTGGCCTGCGAGGCACGCCAGCGACTGCTTGGGTTGTTGTCGCTGGTTGTTGAAGTTTTTTCTCTGGCCACTTGTAACCATTCACGGGGGTGGAAACTCCCCTGGCCCTCGACGCCCTTGACAGCGCCCCCCACAACAGCTTTGATCTCACAACGAGACAGGCCAAGATGGCTCATCCTCCTGCTGGCATTACCGATCGTGACTGGGAGGCGAC
>JBKDSV010000083.1:0-16925 GCA_046340795.1 Cyanobacteriota bacterium
GCTCCGACGCCTCGGCTTGCGGCGGGGGCCGCGGGGCCGCGTCGATCCAGCCGCGATAGCGGGGGTGCGGTGGGCCGGGGCGCGTCAAAAATGCCGGGTGGAACTGGCAGGCGGCGAAGAAGGGATGGTCGGGCAGCTCCACCAGTTCCACCAGGCGACCATCGGGGGAGGTGCCGCCGATGGCGTAGCCAGACTCCAGGAACAGACCCCGGTAGGCGTTATTGAATTCGTAGCGGTGGCGATGGCGCTCATAGACCACCTCCTCTCCGTAGAGGCGCTGGGCCAGGCTGCCCGGGGTGAGGCGGCAGGGGTAGACGCCGAGGCGCATGGTGCCGCCCAGATCGACCACGTCTTGTTGTTCGGGCAGCAGGGCGATCACCGGGTGAGGAGCTTCCGGGTCGAGCTCAGCGCTGGTGGCCCCCGCCAGGCCCGCCTGGTTGCGGGCCCACTCGATCACGGCGCACTGCATGCCCAGGCAGAGCCCCAGGAAGGGCACCCGGCTCTCCCGCACCCAGCGGATCGCCTCCACCTTGCCGTCCACGCCGCGGTGGCCGAAACCGCCGGGCACCACCACCGCATCCATCCCCTCCAGCAGGGCCGCGGCCCCCTGGCTCTCGATCTGTTCGGCGCAGATCCAGCGCAGATCAAGGGAGGCGTCTCGCTCCAGACAGGCATGGCGCAAGGCCTCGACCACGGAGAGGTAGGCGTCGTTGAGCTGCACGTATTTGCCCACCAGCGCCACCGTCACCGCCGGGCCGGGGTGACGCAGCTTGCGCACCAGCTCTTCCCAGCGAGCCATCTCACTGGGGTGATCCACCAGGCCGAGCACATCGAGCACCTGGCGGCACAGCCCCTCCTGTTCCAGGGCCAGGGGCACGGCGTAGATGCTGTCGGCATCGAGGGCGGGGATCACTGCCCGGGTGGGCACGCCACAGAAGCCGCCGATCTTGGCCTTCAAGTCGTCGCTGAAGGGCCGATCGCTGCGGCAGACAAGCACATCGGGCTGGATGCCGATCGAGCGCAGCTCCTTCACGGAGTGCTGAGTGGGCTTCGTCTTCAGCTCGCCGGAGGTGCCGATGTAGGGGAGCAGGGTGACATGCACATAGGCCAGGTCGTGGCGACCCACATCGCCGCGGAATTCGCGGATGGCCTCCAGAAAGGGCAGCGATTCGATGTCGCCCACGGTGCCGCCGATCTCGGTGATCACCACATCGGCGCCGCTGTTGGCCGCCACCCGATGAATGCGGGAGCGGATCTCGCCGGTGATGTGGGGGATCACCTGCACAGTGCCGCCCTCATAGTCACCGCGGCGCTCCTTGTTGATCACCGCCTGGTAGATCGAGCCGGTGGTGACGCTGTTCAGGCGGGTGAGGGCCGTATCGGTGAAGCGCTCGTAGTGGCCCAGATCGAGGTCGGTCTCCGCTCCGTCCTGGGTGACGAACACTTCACCGTGCTGGTAGGGACTCATGGTGCCCGGATCGACGTTGAGATAGGGATCGAGCTTGAGGATGGAGACGTTGTAGCCGCGGCTCTTGAGCAGACGTCCCAGGCTGGCGGCCACGATCCCTTTGCCGATGCTGGAGACGACCCCGCCGGTGACGAAGACGAACTTCGCCGTCTGGCTCCGGTTGGGGGGGGTCATGGCAGCCACGGATCAGCAGTCGACTTTACCGAGCCCATCCCGCAGCTTCTCGGGCACGCTTGCAATCCCCTGGCACCTGTCCGCCCCGCCCGCTCTCCACCCAAGCCACCGGGCAGAACGAAGCCACCGGAGAAGACGAAGCCCCCTGAAGCAGGGAAAGCCATTCGAAAGGGCGAAGGCGGGGGCGACGATCGAGCCCCCGGAACGGTCGGAGCCAGCGGCGACCAGCCACGCTGCCAAGGCACGCGCCCCACTGTCACCGGGATCAATCCAGGCTGCCGAGAAACTCCTGCAGGCGCTGGCGTTGACAGGGCTGGCGCAATTTGACCAGGGCCTGCACCTCGATTTGACGCACGCGCTCGCGCGAGAGGCGCAGATCGGCGCCGATCTCCGTGAGGGTGCGGGGCTGATCGTCCTTCAGGCCGAAGCGCTCCCTCAACACCAAAGCCTCCCGCTCGCTGAGTTCGCCGAGAAGGGCCTCCATCACCTCATGGAACTGCTGGCGGATGAGATGTTGTTCCGGCGAGTGGTGCGCGTCCTCCAGCAGGTCCACCAGCTCTGTTTCCTGATCCCTGCCCAGGGGGCCATCGAGCGAGATCGGCTGGGGCTGTCGCTCCAGGGTGTGGCGCAAGACCGTTTCGCTGATCTGCATTTCGGCGGCCAGTTCCGCCAGGCTGGCCGGCCGCCCGAAGCGCTGAGCCAGGTCGCGCTGAGCCTTGCGAATGCGGCTCAGTTTTTCGCTCACATGGGAGGGCAGCCGGATCATGCGGCTCTGGTTGGCAATGGCCCGGGTGATGCCCTGGCGAATCCACCAGTAGGCAAAGGTGGACAAGCGAAAGCCGCGGGTGGGATCAAAGCGCTCCACCCCCCTCTCCAGCCCGAGGGTGCCCTCCTGCACCAGATCCAGCAGCTCCATGCCTTGCCGCTGATATTTCTTGGCCACCGCCACCACCAGCCGCAGATTGGCCTGGATCATGCGTTCCTTGGCGCGACGTCCCTGGCGCAAGGCCTGGCGCAGGGCCGACTCGCTCAGATCGCTGGCCCGCGCCACGGCAACCAGATCGGCGTCGGGCTTTTCGCTATCCGGGTGCCGCTCCAGGATCTGCTGGCGGCGCCGCACCAGACGGGCCAGGGTGAGCTCCTCCTCCTCCGAGAGCATGGCCACCCGGCCGATGTCACGGAGATATTGGCGCACAACATCAGTGGAGGAGGCGCTGCGCAAAGCGGGGCGGCAACGCTCCAACCCTGGCAAGGCCCTGGTGCAAGCGTGAGATTCAGGTGATTTGCTTCGGGATTCCGATTTGTTTTGGGATCGCCGCTGGTGCCGCGTCTGGCGGCGGCTTCCCCGGAGGGACCATCCCTGCGGTCAGCCGGTTTCTCCAGGAATGGGTCGCCGTCGCCGTTGGCGTCGCAGTCAGCTCGCCAGGCGCCGACCCGGCCCGCCTCGCCAAAAGCCGCCTGTCAGGGAAGTTCTGGACAACCGCTCACCAGTGGGCGCTGTCCCTTGCACCAACTGGGAGCTCCGCGCTCTCACAGGTGCCGCTGAGGGGTTGTCCAGAGCCTCCTTGGCGCAACGAATTGTGCTCTCCTGGACAGGCGATTCAGCGCGGCGACCCGCCCTCCTCCTCCTCCTCCCAGGTGCTCGCCACATGCAGCTCCCGCAGCTGCTTGCTTGTGACACCAGCGGGCGCTCGGGTGAGGAGGCAACGGGCCTGCTGGGTTTTGGGGAAAGCGATCGTGTCGCGGATCGACTCTTCGCCAGCCAGGAGCATCACCAGGCGATCGAGGCCGAAGGCGATGCCGCCGTGGGGTGGGGCGCCCATGTCGAGGGCCTCCATCAGGAAGCCGAACTGGGCCTCCGCCTCCTCCAGGGGCAGACCGATCGTTTGCAACACCTGCCGCTGCAGGGCGGAATCATGAATGCGCAGTGAGCCGCCACCCAGCTCCAGGCCATTGAGCACCAGGTCGTAAGCCCGGGCGCGGGCGGTGGGCAGCCGCTCCGCCCAGGCGGCTGGATCGTCGCCCAGATCGTCGACGTTGGGGGCGCAGAAGGGATGGTGGAGGGCTTCGAGGCGATTCTCGTCGGCGTTGAACGCAAACATCGGGAAATCCACCACCCAGAGGAAGTTCCAGCGCTTCAGCGCGCTGTCCTTCGACACCAGCCCCAGCTCCCGGGCCAGGAACTGGCGCACGCGATCCAGAGCCTTGTTCACCGTGGCGGTGTCCCCGGCGCCGAAGAGCAGCAGGGTGCCAGGCTCAGCCCTGGTGCGGGCCAACAGCTCGGCCTTTTGCCCGTCGCTGAGGTTGTCTTTGATGGCGCCGATCGAGTCGATCTCGCCGCCCTGGCGCACGCGGATGAACGCCAGCCCGCCAGCTCCCGCCGCCTGGGCCTCGGCAAACACATCGCCACCGGGCTTGATGCGCACATTGCTGATCGCCTCATTACCGCCGGGCACCGGCAGGCACTTCACCGCCCCGCCCGCCGCCACTGCGCCGCTGAACACCTTGAAGCCCATGCCCGCCACGATGTCGCTCACGTTCACCAGCTCCAGGCCGTAGCGGGTGTCGGGTCGATCGGTGCCGTAGCGCTCCATCGCCTCCGCCCAGGTGAGCCTGGGGAAGGGCAGCCGGAGCTCGATCCCTTTCACCGCCTTCCAGATCGCGGCGATCAAGCGTTCGTTGAGGGCCAGGATCTGCTCCTCAGTCAGGAAGCTCATCTCCATGTCCAGCTGGGTGAATTCCGGCTGGCGGTCGGCCCGCAGATCTTCATCCCGGAAGCAGCGGGCAATCTGGTAGTAGCGCTCCAGGCCGCCCACCATCAGCAGCTGCTTGAAGAGCTGGGGCGACTGGGGCAGGGCGAACCACTCGCCGCCGCACACCCGCGAGGGCACGAGGTAGTCGCGGGCGCCCTCCGGCGTGGAACGGGTGAGCACGGGGGTTTCCACCTCAATGAAACCCTCCCCCTCCAGAAAGCCGCGGATGGCACGCGTCGTGGTGTGCCGCAGACGCAGGTTGCGGGCCATCCGGTCGCGGCGCAGGTCGAGGTAGCGGTGTTTGAGGCGCAACTCCTCCCGCACCACCTCCTCATCGTGCACCGACACCGGGAAGGGGAGCACGCCCTTCACGCTGTTGAGCACCGTGATCGTGGTGGCCAACACCTCCACGGCACCGGTGGCCAGGCGTTCGTTGACGGATTCAGCGGGCCTGGCCCGGACCGTTCCTGCCACCTGCAGCACGGTTTCATTGCGCAGATGTTCGGCCACGGCGAAGGCCTCGGCCCCCGGATCCGGATCCACAGTGATCTGCACAGTGCCGCTGCGATCCCGCAGGTCGATGAAAATCACGCCGCCGTGGTCGCGCCGTCGATCGACCCAGCCGTGGAGGGTGATGGTTCGGCCCCCATCCTCCGGCCGCAGATCCCCGCACCATTGGCGAGCCACCATCGCACTCGGTTCGAGCGCACTCTGCTCGAAAGACCCGGGGCTTCCCATGGGGTGAGGGGGAGACAAACCGCTGAGTTTCCCATGGCGCTCCGCTGCCGCCACTCACGGGGAGGATTCCAGGGGCCGCACCGTGCGTTGGCCAGCGACGTGGCGAGCCAGGTCGGCCACACTGCGGCCCGTGACCGGATCAATCCACTCCGGCGCGATCTCTGCCAACGGCAGCAAGACGAAGGCCCGTTCGCGAAAGCGGGGATGGGGCAGCCGCAGTCGCGCGCTCTCCAGTCGCAGGGCGCCGTAAAAGATCAGATCCAGATCGAGCGTGCGAGGCCCCCAGCGCTGCCGGCGAAGGCGGCCATGGCGCTGCTCCGTGGCCTGCAGGAGCTCCAGCAGAGCCTCGGGGGGGAGGCTCGCCTCCAGGAGGACACAGCCATTGAGGTAGTCGGGCTGGGGGGGGCCCACCGGAGCGGTGCGATACCAGCGGGAACGGGCCAGTGGACGGATTCCCGCAGCCTCCTCCAGGAGCCGCAGGGCAGCCGTCAGGATGCGGGGGCTGTCGCCGAGGTTGCTGCCGAGGGCAACGGCCACCCGCTGGGGGGGGGCCGGGTTGGAGCTCATGGGGCGGGCCTCAGGGACTGCCAGGCCTGAAACGGGTCATGGACACGGCGATGCGCCCGTCGAAGCCCGGAATCGGGGCCGCCACCTTCACCAACCGGGAGTGAACGCGACGCACCGGTGCGAAACCCAGGACGGCCTCCAGGATGGCGGTGTTCAGCCGCTCGATGGTGCGGAAGCGGCAGGTCTCCAGCAGCTCGCTCACGCACCGCACCAGGTCGGCGTAATCAAGGCCCTGGGCCAGATCGTCGCTCGCGCCGGTTGGCGCCAGATCCAGCCAGATGCGCAGGTCGACCTCGAACCACTGGCCGAGGGTCTGTTCCTCTGGAAAGTAGCCCGTGTATCCGTAACCCCGGATGCCGCTGATCTCGATTGCATCGTCCGCGGAAGCCTCACCGCCAGGCCAACCAGCGCCGCCAGACGGGAGCCCCACCCGGCCGGGAGGGGAGCCGCGAGAGGGATCGTCCCCGCTGGCGCCGGGTCGCTCAGCCACGGCGATAGAAGGGGCGCTTCACCACGGTGGCCGGCTGAGCCTGGCCCCGGATCTCCACCGCCAGTTCGGTGCCGGGCTTGGCCAGGGAGGCTGGCACATAGGCCAGGGCGATCGCCTCGCCAAGGGTGGGCGCCCAGGTGCCGCTCGTCACCTCCCCGACCATGGCCCCCCCGTGGAGCACGGGGTAGCCATGGCGGGCGATGGCCCGTCCCACCAGCTTCAGGCCCACCAGGCGCCTGCTCAACCCCTCGGCGGTTTGCCGTTCCAGGGCGGCGCGGCCGATGAAGTCGGCGGGCATCTCCAGGTGCACCAGCCAGCCCAGGGAGGCCTCCAGGGGGGTGGTGGCGGCATCCATGTCGTTGCCGTAGAGGTGCATGGCGGCTTCCAGTCGCAGGGTGTCGCGGGCCCCGAGGCCGCAGGGCGCCACACCCTCCGCCAGGAGCCGGTCCCAGAGGGCTGTGCCCTGATGACGGCTGAGCAGCAGCTCAAACCCGTCTTCCCCCGTGTATCCCGTACGGGCCACGAAGACGGGCTCTCCCGCCAGGCCTTCCCCACGGAGGGTGAACTCCCGATGGCCGAAGCGAGGCAGACCCGCCAGGCTTTCCCCCACCAGGGCCTCGAGCCGTGCGGGGGCCTCGGGGCCCTGCAGAGCCAGCAGCACCCCATCGCCCTTGCGGTCGCTGATCTGGATCCCCCGCGGTTCCAGTTGGTCGCGCAGCCAAGCGGTGTCGGCCTCCGCGCAGGCCGCGTTGATCACGGCCAACATCTCCTGGGGGCCCCGGTCATAGAGGATCAAATCGTCACGAATGCCGCCAGCGTCGTTGAGCAACACGCTGTAACAGGCCTCGCCGGGGCCGATGCGGTGCAAGTCGCTCGGGACCAGTCCTTGAAGGGCGTCTTTGACACCGTCTCCCTGCAGGCTGAGCACCCCCATGTGGGAGATGTCGAACACCCCGCAGTGGCGCCGAACGGCATTGTGTTCTTGCACCAGCCCGGCGAACTGCACCGCCATCTCCCAGCCGGCGAAAGGCACCAGGCGACCGCCCGCGCGCTGGGCCGCGGCGTGCAGGGGAGTGTGCCGGAGGGAGGCGAGATCGGCCATGGAAAAGGGAGGCGCGCAATGGCCGGGATCCTATGGATGGGGCGGGCCTTTGTCGGCTTCGCTTCAGAACTCCGAAGAAAGCCTGTGATTCGGCGATTCGCCCTCCTCAAGTCGCCCCCACCTGACTAAGTTGAGCGGCCAATACCCCGTAACGCACCGGATGGGCAAGCGCCCCAATTGTCGCAGCTGCCGTCACTGCACCCCGCCCAAAGGTGCGGATCTGGGCTGGTGTCAGCTGCGGCAATTGCCCATCCATCCCGATCTGGTGGGCGATCTCTGGTGCCACCATTGGACCGCCAGCCCGCCCCGCTTGCCGACCGTGGGCACGTCGACACAAGACTCAGAGGGAGACGCTAAGCCCCTGGTCAGTCGTCAACTCTGTTTGAGCGGGCTGCCGAAGGACTTTTGACAGGTCGTCCCCGTTGATCCGCCCTTCCCGGAGGGATCTGTCTGCGGGATCGGCGCCGTGCCGAAGCCAGCCAGTGGCAGGCGTTGTGAAAAGCTGACAAGCCGTCTGAGACATCCCCTCGCATCCGGCAACACAGTCCAAGGCGGCGTCAGGGTGTAACTAGTCAATCTTGTCCTTTGCTGTTGAGGTCTCCTGAGTTGGTCAGCACCCCTCCCACCCTCAATCCCGTTGATCTGTTGGCCTCGCACCTGGAATGCGAGCACCTCACCCTGCCGACCGGCTCCCGGGTTTTCGCCCGTGGCTCCGCCGCCACGGCCATCTACGCCGTGAAACGGGGGATCGTTGAGCTCGTCGGCACAAACGGAGAGAAGACCTGCTTCCGCCCGGGCGAGCTCTTCAGCTTTCAAGACATCGTTTGGCGGGAAAACGCCCACGGGAGCGACGCCCTGGCCCGCACCCCCGTGGAGGTGCTGCGTCTGGAGCGCCTGTGCTTCCTCAACCTGCTCCACCACCACCCCACCCTCGCCCTTCTGCTCATCGGCCAGCAACACAACCGCTTGCGGGAGCAACGAGCCAGCGGAACCTGCGTTTACTGATCTCCGGGAGCGAGAAGCAACAGCAGGCTGCGCGCCACCTTGGCCGCGAGCACCGCGCTCACCCCTGAAGGGTCAAGCTGGGGCGCCAGTTCCACCACATCGGCGGCTACAAGCTGGTGGTGGCGCAGCTCCTCCACCAGGGCGGCGAAGTCGGGCCAGAAGAAGCCGCCTGGCTCCGGCGTTCCCGTGCCGGGCATCACGGCGGGATCAAACCAGTCGAGATCCACCGTGAGGTAGAGGGGCCGTCCGCGATGGGGTTCGAGGGCGGTGGCCATGGCGGCAGCTGCCACCAGCCGGCCCGAGCGGCGCAGCTGCGCAAACTCCTCCCGCGTGCCGCTGCGGATGGCCATCTGCAGCAACTGCCCTCTCCCGGGAAGCACCTCCAGGCAGCGGCTCATGGCGCAGGCGTGGCTGTGGCGCGCGCCAAGCCACGCCTGGCGCAGGTCGGCGTGGGCATCGAGCTGCACCAGGAGCAGATCCGGATGGCGCTCCGCCACTGCGGCGACGGCACCACTGCTGATCGAGTGCTCACCGCCCAACATCAGGGGAGCCAGGCCCAGTTCCAGCACAGCCCGGGTGGCTTGCTCCACGGCGGCCACCACAGGCTCGGGCGCGCCGAAGGGAATGGCCACGGCGCCCAGATCGGCGAAGGCCAGGTCCTCCAGATCCCGCTCCAGTTGCGGACAGTAGGTCTCCAGACCGCTGCTCACCTCTCGAATTGCCGCGGGTCCGAAGCGGGCGCCCGGGCGGAAGGAGGTGGTGCCGTCATAAGGCACGCCAAAGAGGGCCACGCGGCAGCCCGTCGGATCGCGCTGGCTGGCCATGTAAATGGCGCCGTCCCGCTCGAACAGATCATCAGGAAAGGTGCGCATGGCGTCAGTGGCGAACGAAGGAAGCAGAGCAGAGCAGTGGAGTGCCCTGGTCCAGGCGGGATAGGGCTTCAGAAGGGAGAGGGGGTCTCCAGGGCCCGCTCGATGAAGGCGGGCATCGCCTCAAAGGCGCCCCGCTGCCAGCGGGGGCTCCAGATCTGGCAGCCCGCCGCCACCGCCGCGGCCCGCGCCGGCCGGGCCGGCCGGTAGCGCGGGCCATCGAGGGCGGCGAAGGTCCAGCTCCACCAGCCGCTGGGATACATCGGCACCCAGCCGTAGAGCGGATCGGCATGGGAAAACACCTGCCGCAGCAGCCCCACGGTGTCGAGGTGCACCTGGCGAAACGCCTCCGGGGATTCGCTCTGGGTGGCGAACACGCCGCCGGGCCGCAGCAGGCGCCGACAGTGCTCAAAGAAGGCCCGATTGAAGAGCCCTTCCGCCGGTCCGGCCGGATCGGACCCATCCACGATCACCACGTCGTAACTGGCCGCAGGGGCCTCGCGCACCCAGGCAATGCCATCCCCCACGGTGAGCTGGAACCGGGGATCGTCCCAGCAGCCTCCACCGATGGCGCTCAAATGGCTTTGGCTCCAGGCCACCACCAGTCCGTCGATCTCCACCAGATCGAGATGGCGCACATCGGGATGGCGGAGGCATTCGCGCGCCGTGCCACCATCCCCGCCGCCGATCACCAACACCCGCTCAATCCCCTCCGCGCCGCACAGGGCCGGGTGCACCAACGCTTCGTGGTAGTGCCGCTCCTGCTGTTCAGCGGTCATCCAACAGCCGTCGAGCAGCAGCCCCTTGCCATAACGCGCGCTATCGATGATTGTCACCCGCTGAAACGGGCTCCGCTCCTCGCACACCACCCGACCCGCCAGGCCGTAGCGCACCCCCTGGTGGATCTCGTCAATCCACCCCTCCTGCGCTGGGGATCTCTCTGGACCTGGGACGGGGGGCATGGCTGGCTGGCATTCCGTCTCCAGAGCTAGTCGCTCGTCGCCTGCCTGTCATCTCGCTGTGCTCCAGTCTGGGGTGATGGCGGACACCCTGCCCCTCACCCTCGGCCCTGGAACGGAGCTGCTGATCCCCGTGCAGGAGCTGCGCTGGCGGTTCTCCCGCGCCAGCGGAGCGGGCGGCCAGGCGGTGAACACCACCGATTCGCGGGTGGAGCTGGTGTTTGATCTGCTGGCCTCTCGGGCCATTCCGCCGCCCTTGAAGGCACGGGCGGCAGCGCGCCTGCAGGGGCGTCTGGTGGAGGGGGTGCTGGTGGTGGTGGCCAGCGAGCATCGCAGCCAGTGGCGCAATCGCCAGGCGGCCCTGCGGCGGTTGCGGGCGTTGCTGGAGGAAGCCTTGCGCCCGCCACCGCCACCCCGGCGCCCCAGCCGACCCGGCCGGGGGGCGGTGGAACGTCGCCTGGAGACCAAGCGCCGCCGCGGCCTGATCAAAAGCGAGCGACGCCAGCGCCCGCGGGAGGAGTAGGCGCCGCGCAGTGGTTGCTCGCCCTCAACCGTTCTCCGCCTCCGCTCGAATCTGAGCCTTGGCCTGGCGCCAGTAAACCTCCAGCTCGGCGATGGAGCGCCCTTGCAAGTCGCCGCCGAGAGCGGCCTCCACTCGAGCGAAGCGCTCGAGGAAGCGGCGGTTGGTGCCGGCCAAACCTTCCTCTGGATCGATGCCGCACCAACGGGCCACATTCACCAGGGTGAACAGCACATCCCCCAACTCCTCCTGGGCATGGGCCCGGTCGCCACTGGCGACGGCCTCCTTGAGTTCGTTGAGCTCTTCATGCACCTTCTGCCACACCCCGGCCATCTCATCCCACTCGAAACCGGCGGCGGCGGCCTTCTTGGAGATCCTCATCGCCCCGGCCAGGGCCGGCTGACCCCGCAGCTTGTCCGCCAGACGGTCACGCAAGGGGGCGGCGGAGTCCGCCGTCCCCTGTGGCGACCCGTCCTGTCGTTCCGCCCGTTCCCGTTCCTTGATCGCCTCCCAGGTCCGTTGGACGGCAGCGCGATCGCCGCCCTTGCCGCGCCGAGCCGCCTCCGGCCCCTGCCCCGCGCCATCAGCGAACACATGCGGATGGCGCCGCACCAGCTTGGCGTGGATGCCCCGCACCACCGCCTCCAGGGTGAAGCGTCCCTCCTCGCTGGCGATGTGGGCATGAAGCAACACCTGGAGCAGCAGGTCGCCGAGCTCCTCCTCCAGCTGACGATCCCCGCCGTGGCGGATGGCATCAGCCACCTCATGGGCCTCCTCCAGCACAAAGGGGATCAGGGAGGCATGGGTCTGCTCCAGGTCCCACGGGCAGCCCCGCTGCGGATCTCGCAGCTGATCCACGCTGGCGATCAGCGCGGCCAGAGCCCCCAAGGGCGGCTCGGGGGCCGGGGGGGGAGACGACGGGGTGGGCATGCCGGTGGGAAGCGGGGGGACGCGGGTGCAGCCATCCTCACCGCCGGCGTCGGGATGACCGCCGCGCCCCCTTGCGGAGCAGCCAGCGCAAGGGGCGTGGCAGGCGTGGCAGGGGGTCGCCGTCCTGCAGGAGGTGGAGCCAGCTGCTGGCCTCCAGGCCTGCCAAGGCGCAGAGCAGCAGCTGGGGCTGGCGACGCCAGAGGTGTATCGCCAGTGCTGGCCAGTCGGCCAGGGGCGGGAGGGGAAGGGGCAGACCGGGGGCAGCGCCGAGAAGCAGCCGCAGCAGGGCCAGGGCGCCGAACAGGTAGGCCAGACGACCGGCGCTGCCGAGTAGAGGGCTGTGGGAGACCAGAGAGCGGTGGCGCAGCAGGCGGCGATAGGGCCACCAGAGAGCACGCAGCGGCCCCCAGCGAGCCGTGGCACGGGACAAGGTGTCCAGGTCGGGGGAGAGCCAGAGACCTCCGAACAAAAAGGCGAGGCTGGCCACAACGATGCCTGGCCCACCCAGGGTGGGCCCCCAGAGCAGGCCGAAGGGCAGGGCCAGCAGCGTGGTGGCACGGTCGTGAGCGCGGCCGGAAGCCATGGCCTACAGGGCGGTGAACCGCCCAAGAACAGCGGCTGCGGGCCTGAAGGTAGGGCCGCGCGGCGCCATTGGCCAGGGCGGCCTGGCGGTGGCGGCATTGGACGGCGGGGGATGGCCTTCGACGACGGCAGGTTGCGAAAGGGGTGATGGGGCAACGGCACAGGGCAGAATGGCCAGGCGCGCGATTAGCTCAGCGGTAGAGCGCCTGCCTTACAAGCAGGATGTCGCTGGTTCGAACCCGGCATCGCGCATTGAGGAGCCCTCTTGAACGGCTTGGGTGGACGCGGACCCGCCGAGGAACATCGACCTCGGCCTGAGGCCGCCACACGAGGGCGGATGCCTCGGCAGGATGGAGGCCCCGCGCCCGCTCCATGCTGCTCCCCTGCCCCCTCTGTCCCCTCACCGCCGCGAAGATCGCCGGGTTGCAGGCCACGGTTGTGCTCCTGCTCACCTTGCTGATCAAGGCCAGGATCCAGATCAAGGCCGCCTCAGCGCTGGGGTTGACCCTGTTGGCCCTGCAAACGCTCGTCTTTCTCGCTGTGGCCAGCGCCCTCGGCCTGGCGGCCGTCGGCGGCGTGGTCTATGCCGTGAACCGTCGTCCAACCCAGGCGGCCTGAGCGGCTCCGGTCAGACGCAAGCAACAGCTCACGCTCTTTCCTCAAGGAGGCCTCGAACAATGCCGGTTCCAGCGATCACAGCAGAGCGAAACCCATTGCCGCTACTGACCCTACCTGGCTTGCCAGATTGCCTCCAAGGAAATTGTTCGAGGCGCCATCAACATCAGCGTCTCCCCAACATCACCTCTCTTGGAGGAGGCCAGGCCTCCTTTGCGATTCAGCCACCAAGGCTGTGCTGGGCGCGGCGGGATCACCAAGAAGATGCACCTCCTCTTTGCCCGTAAGCAGGACTTGCTGAATTTCGTTCAAGGGCTTTCAATGCGGCCACAGCAGCTCTCTTGATGCTCGCAGGGCGAGGGTTATACGACAACGAATTAGACCAAAGAAGCTTGTTGAAAAGGCCCCAGAAGCGCTGGACGGCACCAGGTGGCGCATAGGCGAATGATCGCAAAGTACACAGAGAACCAGAAAGCAAATAAAAGGTGCAGTAGCCTCGGGATCTTCTGAGTATTCATCACAAAGAAGGCCATTGTGATCACTGTTCTTGACGTTTCCACCAGGGAGGCTCTGGAAAACCCCTCAGCGGCACCTGTGAGAGCGCGGAGCTCCCAGTTTTGCAAGGGACACCTTCCACTGCCGACCGGGTTGTCCAGAGCTCCCCCAGCTTGGTCATGATTCAATCTAATCCGTACTTTCGTTGACTCGCTCCGATTCGTCTGTCGTCTGAGTTGAGATCTTGGTTCCACACTCCGTTTTCTTGCCCGCTTTACCCCCCACGATTGTTCATATATTTCGCTTCGACAGATTGACAGTTCTATCATTGACTCGTCGGCTATCTGTATCATATGTTTCCTGCTGCTGACGCTGGATCTCACTGCTGACCAGTGTGCTGCCCCAGAAATACATAGGCATAATCTCTGAATCTTTTCAAAAATGGAGTCAGCAGTTGCAGTCCATACGAATGGGGCTGTGTTCTTATTGTAGCTAGCAACAAGCATTTCTATTTTTGCGACCAGTTCTTTAAGGCACCTCGAAAAATCACTTTTGGCCTGCCGCGACTGGCCAGCGAGGTCAGTGACAGCAAGGGATTTTACTCCGGGAGGCGAGGAGACGGCGGAATTTTTCGAGGTGCCCTTTAAGGAGGCTCTGGAAAACCCCTCAGCGGCACCCGTGAGACCGCAGAGCTCCCAGTTGGCGCAAGGGACAGCTTCCACTGGCGACCGGTTGTCCAGAGCTTCCTTAACACTCCTAAAGCTTCCACGACGTATCGCACGTTCAGTAATAATGCCAAACCAACGTTCAACCTGATTGATTCAAGACGCATAAGTTGGCGTATCATGAATATCAAGCCATTTTCGTTGAGCCAACCATGTTCTTGCCTTGGCATGTTTGTGTGTGCAGTAGTTATCCACAATGAGATGAACGTCAAGTTCATCAGGAACTGATTTTTCAATCTGACGCAAAAAGCTCAAAAACTCTTGGGCACTTCGAAAAATCACGTTTGGCCTGCCGCGACTGGCGAGCGAGGTCAGTGACAGCAAGGGATTTCACTCCGGGAGGCGAGGGTGAGGCGGAATTTGTCGAGGTGCCCTCTTGATGTCGGTGGCGTGGTTTACACTGGGCAATCACTTCTCCAGTTGCAACATCAAGAGCGGCAAACAATGTTGTTATTCCATGCCGAATGTGGTCGTGAGTTACGCCTTCTACGTAGCCAAGTCCCAATGGCAGTAATGGCTGTGTTCTGTCTAATGCTTGAACCTGTGACTTCTCATCAACGCAGAGCAAGACTGCCTTGTCAGGGGGATTAAGGTATAGGCCGACTATGTCGCGAACTTTCTCTACGAAGAAAGGATCTGTTGAGATTTTGAAATTTTCTTGGCGATGAGGGGCTGGATTGAAAATATTTGCAGCCAACGTTGTACCGTTGATTTGGAGATTCCCGTCTTTGCTGCCACAGTGCGTGTACTCCAGTGCGTGCTGCCGTCATCTGGCTTCGTCTGCAACACGAGATTGATCGCGTTTGCGACTTCCTCATCGTTATAGCTGCGAGGGCGGCCAGGGCAAAGCTCATCATGAAGGCCAGTTACTCCCTTGTCCAAATAGCGCTGGCGCCATTTCCCGACCATCATCACACTTACGCCAAATCGCTCCGCCACAGTCTTATTCTGTTCCCCGCTTGCACATGCCAAAACAATCTTTGCTCACATTACAATTGAACGAGGCATGGATCTTGAGTTGGCAATTGCTTGCAGCTCAAGACGAGCATCATCGTCAAGAACCAGCGGCTTAAGTTGGCGTCCTCTGGGCATTGAAGCGATCCTCTCTTAGGGAGGCTCTGCAAAACCCCTCAGCGGCACCCGTGAGACTGCGGAGCTCCCAGTTGGTGCAAGGGACAGCTTCCACTGGCGACCGGTTGTCCAGAGCTTCCTTAGACATTCGTCTATTATATGCTACTTGCGGGTCGCCACACCAGCTAGACGCACAGACCAAGCCAAGAATGATGCATGAACTTGCGGGACATCAGCCTGGCCTCTGACATGCCTGACACGGCATGTCATGTTTATTTCCTCGAGTTATTGATTCACTTCGGAAACAGCCCCCTCCTTGGCATCGGAACGCCACCGCTGTGTCAGTGGCCAGAGCAAAAAACTTCAACACACCAGCGACGCTAAGGACTAAGGAGGCTCTGGACAACCCCTCAGCGGCACCTATGAGAGCGCGGAGACCCTAGTTGGTGCAAGGGACAGCTTCCACTGGCGACCGGTTGTCCAGAGCTTCCCTAAGCCAAGCAGTCGCTGGCATGTCTCGCGGGTCATGTTATGTTTGTTTACTCGGTTGACTTATCATGACTTGGGATGTTGCTTCTCGGGATCCCAAAACTGTCTTAAAGTGCCTGGATCGGCAAACCAAGCCAAGATCGGGAGAAGAGTAACATCCTGAAACCCCAATCCGATCAAGGCTCAGGCCCGAGCAACAGCAGGCCGCTGAACCGAGGACCGGGAGTTTGAATCAACTCTGCTCGGGACCCAAGCAAAAGGGAGCTGTGCGAAAGCTTTCCTTGAGGTTTCTTCTGAGGAAATTTTATCTTGACCTTCCGGTGTTTGCTGGAGTAAGTTTTAACCAGCCTTGATAATCGTCAACCGATGTTTGCACTTACTCTGCCTGAAAAGGTCATCGCACTCCTTTCTGATCTCTACGCCAAGAAGTCGGTCGTGCTGGAATACGGAACTGGTGGCAGCACCTTTCTTGCCTTGGAAGCCAATGAGGGAAATACACTATTTGGCTGCGAAACAGACTCCCATTGGCTGAATCGCCTTTGCCTGGAGGTTGCGCTGCGTGGCCTTGGCGGCCGTTTTTTCCCCATCTATCAAGACATCGGCGCAACCAAAGAATGGGGAATGCCCTGCTTTGAAAAAGAGCCCTACACTGATGCTCGCGGCATACGCATGCTCCAAGCGCCTGGATTGCCATGGGAAGTGATGAACAGGCTGGGAACTTCTCCGGATGTGATCCTGATTGACGGTCGATTCCGAGTGGCTTGTTTCATCACCTGCTGGGCCAATATCCAAAAACCAACAACTCTAATCTTTGATGATTATGCTGGCCGGCCGGCCTACCATGTTGTCGAGGAATTAACAAAGCCAGTGGAGATGGTTGATCGAGCTGCCATCTTTGAACTCACCCCACAAGCTGGCTTGCTTAACATAAAAGAGTTTCTCAATATCTACGTATCAATGCTGGTCAATCCCAGTTGAGGAGGCTCTGGAACACCCCTCAGCGGCACCTGTGAGAGCGCGGAGCTCCCGGTTGGTGCAAGGGACAGCTCCTACTGGCGACTGGTTGTCCAGAGTTTCCTTAGGACTGGCGCCTGGCGATGACAATCATTGATTTCCAGAAATATGGCATGCGCCCGGCGCCAATAAATTTTTCAGGAATAAACTTGTTTTCCATAAGGGCGTCATAAAGCGTCTTTCGACTGAAAAACTTTATATGACCACCCGTCCAATTCAGCTGGCGTCCCGGCGAGTGGTGTAAATCCCCCGGCACCCCCACCCCGGCGTCGCCGGGGTGGGCCGCACACCTCAGTCGGCTGGTCCCACGGCTGGCCTTGCAAGGGGTGGGCAGGTCCGTTTCCCTGGTTCGAGAACCA
>JBKDSV010000084.1:0-2462 GCA_046340795.1 Cyanobacteriota bacterium
TGTCCATCGGCAGACCCGTCGTCATTTGTGCCCAGCCAGGACGGTCCGCGTTCTTCAGCTCCATTTGCGGGACCTCACCTTGACGTCGAGGCAGCCCTGGGTTGGTGGCGGCGTAGCGATCGCTCACCACCACGCCGGCAAAAGCAGCGTCGCCTGGACTGGTGTAACTCAGGAGGAGCAGCCCCGGCAAAGCCCTGGCCCAGCAGCTCTTTGGCCGCCGCCGCAGAACGGCTCACTTGATTAGGCAGACAGCTTCGCTCGTGCTCTGGACCAATTCCAAGTTAAGGCTGGGCTTGCCTTCTGTTCCTGCCCGAGTGGCTCGGTTTGGGATGGGCGGAGCTTGCTGCCTGATCAAGACGGCTCAAGCCTTGGAGGAACACCGTCAGCGGCGGGGTCACCAGCACCCACAACCAGCCGCACTTGCCTTTGGGATTGCCGCCATCCGTATTGCCGGTCGGGGCGCCGGTTTCATCGACATCAGCCACGGGCTGTCTCATCCACCCGCTCGATCGGTAGCAACTCAGGCCCATGGCCGGGATGGCCTGGCTGACCCCCACGCTCACAGCCACTGCCTTTGCGCCGCTCCGGCGGCTTAAACCCAGGATCAGAAGGGTGGTTTGGAGGAATTACGCGAGCTGCGGCTGATCCGCTCCCGCAGGCTCGCCAGCTCTGTGGCCAGGGCGCTGATCTGGGCTCGCAGCTGCTGGAGCTCCTCTTGCTGAACCTGCAGCTCCTCCTGTTGAGCCAGGATCAGCGCTTTGACGGCGGATGGGGTCGCCAACCAATCCGCTTCTGAAATCCCAGCCGGTGAAAGGCGATCCCATTCAGTCTCGTGCTGAGATACAAGCACAAATCGTGGCGTCGTCAAGGGCTGAACGGGATCAGAGCTCCCTGGGTGCCAGCCCAGGCTGTGAACGGGTACCAAATTTCTTCATCAAGGCGAGCAATTCTGGATGCATCTCCGCGTACGTTGAGTCAGCCCAGATCCGAGCGCAGTCATGACGGCTGAAACAGCCCTGGCGGGCCTTGGTGGGTTCATCATCCAAGACCCTGAACACCGCCTCGGCAGCCCAAGTGTTCTGGAGAATCACGTCTGCTCGAATAGCGCCAGCGCCAGGGGCTCATCGGGTCTGACGCCGCGTTTGTAGCTGATGAACACCCGCGTGGTGTCAGACGCTGGCGACTTCTGGGCCGGCATGCTGCACTCCAGACTTTGGCGGGATGGTAGCCATGCTGGGGATCCCCAGCCCAGCCCACCCTTGACCCATGCCCCGCAGCCCATCCACCTCCTCACATCAAGTCCCGGAACTGCTGCGGCGTGAGCCCAGCGTCGCGGGCGATGGCTCCCATGGTGATGGCGTTGATCGGGTCATGGCGCGGGATCACCAGACGCCTCTCGCCATTGCTGAGGATCAGATGCCCCGATTCCCGCACGATGCGATAGCCCAGCTTCTGGAACACCCGCACAGCTTCCTTCTGACTGATCCCTGGCAAGCGGGGCATCAGATCGCCAACTCCAACGTTTCCGCGTGCTTCACCCCGGCTTCTTCCGCCTCCACCTCCAGCCAGAGGCCGATTGCCTCCCGGATGTTGGCCAGAGCCTCCTCGCGGCTTTCCCCCTGGGAGTGGCAGCCGGGCAGATCCAGGCAACTCACCGACCAGCCTTCATCGGTCTGCAGCAGGCGGATCCTGTACGACACCTTGAACTCCAGCACCTGCCTGAACGCTAGCCGTCCCAAGCCGAAAGCCTCGGCTCACCCCTGACCCATGCCCCGCCGCCCTGCGAAAACCGACCCCGAGCTCCAGGCCCATAAGGAATGGCTGGGCTACCTGCAGCCCCGTGGCCTGGTGGTGGCGCCGGCAGCGATGTGGGAGGCGGGCTGGGTGCTGGAGCAGAGCGGGAAAGAGCCGCTGGAGCGGCAGGAGCAGTTCCGCGAGGCCCTGCAGCCCCTGGGCCCAGACGAGGGGGAAGACGACGACGACCAGCCGCGCGGCTTCCGCCGGTTGGAGACGTTGCTGGTGGAGCAGCTCCGCTGGGAGGCGGAGGCCCTGCAGCGCGATCCCGCCACCCTGCAGACCTGGACCCGTGAGCTGCCGGAGCTAGTGTGCTGCCCCAGAAATATGCAGGCATAGTCTCTGAATCTTTTCAAAAATGGAGTCAGCAGTTGCAGTCCATGCGAATGGACTTGTATTCTTATTGCAGTTGGCAACAAACATTTCTATTTTGCAACCAGCTCTTTAACGCTTCTGAAGCTTCCACGACGTATCGCACGTTCAGTAATAATGCCAAACCAACGTTCAACCTGGTTGATCCAAGATGTATAAGTCGGCGTAAAATGAATATGGAACCGTTCTCGTTTAGCCAACCATGCCCTTACCTTGGCATGTTTATGTGTGCAGTAGTTATCCACAATGAGATGAACATCAAGTTCATCAGGAACTGATTTTTCAATCTGACGCAA
>JBKDSV010000085.1:0-4863 GCA_046340795.1 Cyanobacteriota bacterium
TACAAATAATAATCTCGGCACTGCCTACAGCGCTCTTGCCCCCTATTCCGCCAATCCAGCCGAGCAGATCGAGAAGGCCATCGCGTCTTACGCCAATGCCCTGCGGGTCTACAACGAAGTGGAGTTGCCACAAGCCTGGGCTGGTACAAATAATAATCTCGGCGTTGCCTACCGCGCCCTTGCCCCCTATTCCGCCAATCCAGGGGAGCAAATCGAGAAGGCTATCGCGGCTTACGCCAACGCCCTGCGGGTCAGAACCGAAGCGGAGCTGCCGCAAGCCTGGGCTGGCACAAATAACAATCTCGGCTTTGCCTACAGCGCTCTTGCCCCCTTCTGCGCCAATCCAGTCGAGCAGATCGAGAAGGCCATCGCGGCTTACGCCAACGCCCTGCGGGTCAGAACCGAAGCGGAGCTGCCACAAGCCTGGGCAACCACAAATAACAATCTCGGCGCTGCCTACAGCGCTCTTGCCCCCTTCTCCGCCAATCCAGCCGAGCAGATCAAGAAGGCCATCGCGGCTTACGCCAACTCACTGAGGGTCTACACAGCAGCCGAGCAGCCGCAAGCCTGGGCTGGCATAAACAATAATCTCGGCAATGCCTACCGCGCTCTTACCCCATTCTCGGACAACCCCCGCGAGCAGATCGATCAAGCCATCTCCGCCTACCACAACGCCCTAAGGGTCTACTCAGAAGCCGAGCAGCCGCAAGACTGGGCCACCACAAACAACAATCTCGCCATCGCCTACCGCGATCTTGCACCGTTCTCGGACAATCCCCGCGAGCAGATCCAGAAGGCGATCTCCGCCTACCGCAACGCACTGAGAGTTTTTGATGAAGCAGGACGTATCCAAGAGCATCTACTGACAAGCAACAGCCTCGCCATTGCCCGAAGCGAGTTTGACCGCTCATAACTTTGGAAGATGCCAAGCTTCAGCCCCGACGACAGCGCCAGGACCCATAGATTTCCCCCCAAATTCTCGCGGGAGGAGGTCCTATTAGCCATCAATGAGATTAAGATAGCCATCGAAACGTGTCAACACGACCTATTGAGATATTCAGAGGAGGAGTACCCGCCGCTTGAATATGCAAAGACAAACCTCACACTTGGAAAGGCATTTCGTGCCCTAGCCAGGTTCTCAGCCAAACCCTTGAAACTAGACGCTAAAGCCAACTCCTGCGACATCATTGCAGACCAAATAAGTCGCCAACTGGGCGATCGGTCATATCGCGAGAATCGCACCAGCGAAGCAATCGAAAGCTATAAAGTAGCAATTAGCGCAACCGAAAACAAGTGGTCACACGCAACAAAACATCGACAAGAGCCGAAGCGAGTTATCGCTGAATCCCTCAACCTGGTCGTAAACCTCGTAAAGTCATACGCAGATGAAAGAGAATATGACAAGGCACTGGAAGAAGCGGATCGCTTCAGGACAAGAAGCCTCGCGAGGCTTCTCTACATAAAGAACTACCAGCCAAAAGGAGGGCTTCCCCCTCAAGTGCTAGACAAGCTAGACAAGCAACTCAGCATGCAGGCCAGGAATGAACACTTAAACAATTCACCCAAACTCGGCATCCAGCGCGGTCCAGACATTGGCCAATTGATACATGACGAGATTAATCTGATTGACCCAACCTTTAAGCCCGACTTCAAGCCTCTTGAATATGACGAGATTAAGAGCTGTATTTTCCAAGACGAACGAACAGCCCTACTCTATTGGTACGTGGCTGGGCGCGAACTGATTGCATTCATTCTGAGCAGAGACGCACCTATGCCAGCCTGCCGACGCTATTCAGAGGGCAAGCTCAGGCCGCTGATTGAGGCGTTTGATGAATACATTGTAGACTACCGTTCGGATCGGGTAGCATGGGTGCAAAAGTTGCCACTGGCTCTACAGAAACTATCCAATCTGCTTGAGATGGATAGCCTGGCAAGCCAAATTGCCAAATGTGCGCCTGCTGCCGATCAGCTCATCCTGGTGCCCCACCGTTTTCTACATCTGCTTCCGCTGCACTGCCTGCCACTGGCTGATCCAACCACCACCCTGCAGGATCAATTCGCCCGTGGTGTGCGCTTTGCCCCAAGCCTTCAGGTGTTGAACGTGGTGCAGCAACGCCAGCAGACACCCCTGCAAAGGCTGTTTGCCGTGCAAAACCCCACTCAGGATCTCGTCTACTCCGATCTGGAAGTATACGCCATCCAACCCATGTTTACAGAGCACACAGCCATTCTCAAGCAAGACAAGGCCACTAGATCAGCCTTTGATCACATCCGTCCATCCATCGCCGCCAGCAGTTGTCTCCACTTCGCCTGCCATGGCTTCTTCAATTTCGAGAAGCCACAGCTCTCGGCCTTGATTCTCGCGGGCAGCAGCATCCAGCCCGCCCCACCAGAAGCCGATCCCAATCGCTATCTCCTCCAGCGGGATGGCAGTGCTCTTGATCTCAGCCAGTGCCTCACCCTGCTGGATCTGTTCCAGCTGGATCTGCGCCAGGCTCGCCTGGTAGCCCTATCCGCCTGTGAAACCGGCCTCAGTGAAATCAACAGCCCCAGCGATGAATTTGTAGCACTCAGCAGCGGCTTCCTCTACGCCGGCTGCAACAGCGTGATCGGCACCCTCTGGATCGTGGATGACCTCAGCACTGGCCTGTTGATGGCTGAGTTCTACCGCCTGCTCAAACAGCAGGAGCAAACCCAGCCCTTCACAGATGTGGCCCTGGCTCTCAAGCAAGCCCAGCAGTGGCTGCGCCAGCTCACCTGCGCCGAAGCCGTGGCCACGCTCCAGCGCTTGGTGCCCTCCCTTGATGCCGATGGTCAGGAAACGGCCAAGCGCAGCATTCGCCGTTCCTTGAGCGAAGGCTACGCCGCAGACGATCGCCCCTATCATCACCCCTTCTACTGGGCAGCCTTCTGTGCCGTGGGGCAGTAGGCCGTCGGCCGGACCTGCTACTTTGGAGTTAGAGCTGAGTGCGATGGTGGCACCAACAGTCTTGAATGAATTTCTACAGGGGCTGGAAGACAACATCTCTCTGCTGTCGGCAGAAGAGCATTCTTCAATCTCGGATTTTGTTGATTCTCTTGACGACAACTTGAGCCCTTATCAGCTGGAGGGTCGACTGTCGGGATTCCTCAATCGTCACCAGGACCTTGATCGGAAGTTGATCCCCTCTCTGCATCCGCGGCCCCTTTCAGAGACTCCGACTCCTGAAGGAACGCGGGTTGCTGGTACAACTCCCACCCCCAATGCCAAGGAGTTCAAAAGCCAGATCCGCAACATCATGCTTCGCCCCACCACTCCTCCCCCGAACGATGGCGGATCTCAGCCCAAGCGTTGAGTATGCCTGTCTGGATCAGTTTGTTTTCGAACTGATCCATGGGTTGGGCCGCACGCCAGGCCAGGAAGAACATGATGCCGACCCATCCGGTGAAACAACTCGCGAATCATCCACAGAGCGGTTGCTTGATGCCCTGGCGATCCCCCCGCAGCCGCACAGTTCAATCCTCAGCAATCTCCAGAGCAACGCCGCAGGTTCATCTCCCAACCGCTTTCACTCCGGCCTGATTCCACTGTTATCGGATGAGCATGGGTGTTCTGAAAACAAGACCCCTTTGTTGAGGAATCCGCCCCATGCAATCTCCCAGACGCTCTCCCCCTATCTTCTCCACGACACCCTGATTCTCGATCTGGAATCTTCCCTGGAGCAGCAGCCTGTCTCAGCGCTGATCTCCTGCCCTGTAGCTCTGCATCCCACCCTTGGCCAGTGCTTCCTGCTGCTCGTGGTGGCTGCTTCCGCCAATGATGCGCTGGCCCACGCCTTTTGCCAAGACGCCTTTGGCATTGACGACTTCCAGCCGATCAAGGCCGAGTTGCTGGGGGCGCCGATCTGGGAATTTGTGCGGGATGGGATCAGCCATTACGTGTGGATTCGCCCCAGCAAAGCCCTGGATGGCCGTGCTCTGCCGCACATCCTCAACAGGCTCTGTTGTCGCGCCAAGATCGACCACGCCGTGGATCAGGCCGCTGCTGCCTTCCAACGGGGGCTTGCCGACTACCAGCAGATCGAGCGGCGGCTCGCTGAGATCCAGCAGCTGCTGCCCAACACCACAGCCGAGCAGCGTGCCCAGCGCATTGCCCTGTTGGAAGAGCATCTCTCGGCGCTTCCCCACCACAGCCATGGTCTGGCACGCAGCGAGCGCGATCTTGATCACCACCTTCTGGTGATCGGCGACAGCCAGGCCAACGCCCAGCTCAGCTCCACCTACCTCCCCTCCCGCGACACCTTCCTGCACACCTATTTCGCCGACGACTGCGCCATCCACCTCCGCCAGATCGAGCACGACCTCAAGGTGCTCCGTCCCGGCCGCCGCTACGCCGATCAGGCGATCGATGCGATCCGCGCCCTGGTCGCCCTCGATTCCCAGAAACAGCAGATGGAGCTCGAGGAACAGGATGCCCAGCGGGAAAAGCGCTTGCAGAAACTCCTGGCCATCCTGGCCTCAGGCCTGGCCATCAGCGGCATCGCAGCCTCCACCCGGTCCAAGCCGACAGAAAAGTTCCTGCAGAGGCACGTCCCTCAGTACGCCAAGCCCCCGCATCAGCCTCCGGCCGAAGTGCTTTGGCTCGCCGACATCGCCCTGATCGCTCTCCTTGGCGTCATGACCGCCTTCCTGGTCGCCAACCTTTGGGACCGCACCGAGAGCCTGCTGCGGTGCCTCAACAAGCGCAGGGCTGCTTTAAAGTGGTTGGATAGAGGCGCCAGGCCACGATTGTGATTCAGGTCCCACGCTGAGACCCCTATGAGCTCGGGACTCAGTTCCTCAGAGCTGCTGGGCACATGAACGCAGAGTGGCAAGTTTGAATCA
>JBKDSV010000086.1:0-34943 GCA_046340795.1 Cyanobacteriota bacterium
CCAGCTGAGGAGGTCTGAGGGGTAACAGCCGGAGAAGTCCCACCGGCATCAATGACAGACGACAACCAACGCAACCAGCCACGCAAACCATGAACAAACAAAGGCACCGCCGGCGCAGCCAAGGCGGAACCAGTCCGGAAACGACGCCCCAGACCGGGTCGGGGGTGGCTCACTTTTCGGTGTCGGAAGTGGTGCAGTTTTCGATGTCGGTTGACACCGAAGACACAATCCCGATCCAGACCTGTGTGGCATGGAAGCCATCAGCGGCCGCGCAAGATCCTCTGTGACATGACTGCTGACTATGCCCTTGACCCCATCCAGCTCAGCCAGCGGAAGAAGCAGCTTCTAGAGAGTGGCAGCGATCTGTTTTTGTGAGGCAAGAAAATACAGGACAAGCACGATCCGCAGGCCAGGGAGATTGAACGATTTCAGCAAATCAGAAATCTCAAATAAAGCTGGAGTGGTTAAAAGAATTACAGATCATCGGCAGCTCATCAACCAGGAAAGCCCGTTGAGCATGAACATGCCCCACGTTCAGTACGGTGACAGTGCGAACGACTGGGTTCGCCCAAATCAAGGCTCTATGACAAGCCATTACCAGCTGACCCTGAGACGTTGCGGATCATGGCCCCGATCGATGCCTGCTACCTGGAAGACGTTTCAGCAGGGAGCCATCTCATAGTCGACTACCTTGCTGGCGAAGGCATTGAGATTGGGCGTGACCGTATGCGACACATCTTGCGCCGTACGGATCTACAGGCAGCCTATCAGCAATCCAGGACGATAACTCCCTGCGATCCGGCTAAACGGTTCCCATGCCTTCAGCGGGAAGCAGAGCTCTTTACATGGTCTGTGCTCAATGAGCAAGTGATCTAGTGTATCGTCCCGCAAATGCGCTGTGGATCTTTTGATGGGTGTCCCGGCCGGAGACCTTGTCGAGGACGGCATCTGGACGCGCGGACCAAGCCGAAGACGACGCATGAACGTGCGGGACTGGACACTAGGGTTATGCCCTGCATCGGGCTTGCTGAGTTCGTCTTGCCGTTCATGGGGACACCAGCCCTCTGGCGCGGGCAGGCGCCGGAGGCGTAGGGAATGGCTCGGACACAGGATAGGGGGAGGGGGCAAAAAAGGAGCTCGAAAAAAAAGCCGGCCCTGAGGCCGGCTGCTGCTGAAATCCCGTTGATTCAGCCCAGGCCGATTTGAGACAGGATGCCCTGGCCAGTGAGAAGTTCGGTGGCCAGGCCGATCACGAAACCCAGCATGGCCAGGCGGCCATTCCAGGTTTCGGCGAAAGCAACGAAGCCAAAGCGGGGTTCGGAGGTGGTCATGGTGGTGTGTCCGAATGTGACAATAGTGTAACGGATTTTGAAGTCGTTGGCTCCACTGCGGGATGGGCGGTTTTCCCTACGGACTGGCTTTGGCCGTTGGGCACTGGCGAATCTGTTCCACCACCGTTGGCTTGAACTCAATGCTTGCGGGCCCCGTGAAGAGGTCGGCACGGCGGCTTCGCAAGGCCTGAGCCTCCCGATTGAGCCTTGCTTGAGCCTGCCGCAAGCGCGCTTGGTGATCCGCCCACCAGCTCGCGCGACGGCTCTCCTCCCGCTGCCGCCAGGCCTCTTGCTGACGCTGATGGCGCAGCAAGTCAGCCTCGCGATCCTCCAGGCGAAAGCGGGATTCGAAGGCTTCATCCCAGGGCGCTGGTGGTGGCGAGGGAACATACGTCTCCTCCTTCAACCGCGCCAAGCGGCTCTCCGCCCGCCGGAGGGCCGCCATCCGGCTTGTCAGCTCAGGACGCTCCCGCTCACAACGCTCATCCAACTGTCGTCGTGCTGAACGGGCCCGGGCCTCAGCCAGCCGTTGTCGCCCCGCATCCCGGTCGGATGGACTGCTCGCTCGGGATTCCCGGGGGCCAGGGCCAGCGCCAGGAGTGCCGCAAGCGCCCACCAAGGAGGTCAGGGCCAGGGAGAACACGACCGGCAGCCAGCGTCGGTTCATGGCATGGGCGTCTGGAGTGCCATTCTCAACTGAGGCTGCGGCAGAAGACGCATGGACGGGGGCATTTTGGATGTGGATTTGCTGGCCTACGAACGGGGTGGCGCTGCCACGCGCCAAGCCGTGCTGTCCGGACTGCGCCAAAGCCTGCGGACCGGTTTCGTCTACAGCAGTCATGATCTATCCAGCGATCTTCTCGATACGGCTTATGGCCTGTTAGCAGAGTTTTTCCACGCCCCTTTGGCCCTCAAGCAACGCTTCCACCGGCCAGAGGCCCATGGACAGACCGGTTACACCGGATTGTTGGTGGAAACTGCCGCCGGGGAAGACCGCGCCGACTGGAAGGAGATGCTCAATTGGTCGGCTCCCCTGCCGGCCCATCACCCACTGCGGCGCAAGTATCCGCTTGCCTATCCGCAGGGGGTGTTGCCGGAGGAGGTGGTGCCAGGGATCACGGCGGTGCTGCGGCGCTTTCACGACGCCATGGCTGAGTTTCAACGCCGCTTCCTCCGTCTGATTGCCGTCGGGCTGGGCGCTGATGAATCGTTGTTTGAGGAGATGGTGCTGGAGGCTCCCACCCTGACCAGAGCCCTCCGCTATCCGCCGATGGCCGAATCTCCACCTGGTGGCCATGTCTGGGCCGCCGCCCATGCGGACATCAATCTGATCACCGTTCTGCCCCGGGCCACGGGGCCTGGCTTGGAGGTGTGCGTTGACGGGCAGTGGCAATCAGTGGTGCCCACGGAAGATCGGCTGATCATCAACACCGGACTGATGCTGGAGCGATTGAGCAATGGGCATTTTCCCAGTGGCTGGCATCGGGTGATCGCTCCGCCAGGCGTGCAGGAGGAGAGGATCAGTGTGGTGCAGTTCTGCCACCCCCGACCCAGCACAATCCTCGCTCCTCTGGCCTGCTGCTGCCAACATCCCACTCCGCAGCGTTTTGCCGCTTTCTCCGCGGCGGATGCCCTGGAAGATGTTCTTTATCGCATTCAATTGCTCCAGCCAAGCCATGCAGGGCTAATGTGACCACCACGACTGGCGCAATTGATCTGAATTGCTGATTTTTATTGGTCAATACCTCAAGTCTCTCCCCTATCTGCTTTAATATTCGCCAAGTCATTCTCCCGCCTTCAATTGTTTTCTATGCACCTGTGCGCCACGCAGCTGTTGTCTACACGCCTGTTCACGGCTTCTCCTCTTTCTGTGCGCTTGTTCACAGCTCGCCCCCTTTCTTCTCGCCCCTTCACCGCTGGTCGACTGCCGGCTGCCGATGTCTTCGCTGCATCGGCGATGATCCCGGCGGCTTCAGAGCCTGTGCGCCGAGTCCAAGCAAGGCGTCTTGTCCTCTCCATGCTGTTGGGCGCCGCAGTCTGTTTGCCAGCAGCGGCGAGCGCGACACCTGTGAATCTTGACTTGAATCGAGCTCTGCAAATTGGCTGGCATTCTCTACGCGTACAGAATCCATTCGGCACAAACTATACAGGCCTGACGGCAATAAAGTCCTACAATCCAGCCACAAAGGAATTTGTTTTTCTAAATAGCAAAGGAGAAGATGTCATCATCGCAGAAGCTGATATTAGCTTTATCTATTTTCGACAACTTCCTGATCGCTCCGATGTCAATGTCAAAGATGGTGTGATTGGCAATCTTCAAATCACGCCCCACCGGGAGTTTCTTTACGATGTTAGGCCGGGGCGCCTACTGATTCAAGAGGGCATTCTCAAGCTCAATTCCCGTTGGCGCATTGCCGAGCAAACACCATTTGGAGTCGATCTCAGGCCTGCGGTAGAGGGTCAAGATTTAGGCGAGAAAATCGAAATTCCACGCAGAATCCAACTTAATTATCTTGGCAATCATTATCTTGTTGAAACCGAATCAGTGAATGTTATTGTTAATGATCGCCCGCAACCTGGCGCTGGTTCTGTGCCCAGGCCTGTTCCCAGTCCGTTCAAGGTACCGGCGCCCTCTCTGACTCCAACCCCCTGAAAAGGGGTTGGAGTGCATTTGCTCCTCCCGGAGGCGTCATGAGTCCAGCTGAGCAGATCAACCAAAAAACTCATCAAAATTATCGAAATCTACAGCTTTGAAATTGCCCGCTTGCACCTGCTGCATCAAGCGCACCAGCTGCACCCACAGGGCTCCCCCTGTGGCCAGAGAAAGTAAAAAAGCCACCAGCACCGCTGTTCCCGGAGCAAAGCCAAACACCTGCAGGCTGCCACCGATGAAGATCGTGATCCCGAGCAACAGCCCCATCCAGGGGAGCACCGTCTGCACGCGCGCCAGGGGCAGGAGGGGAAGCCGGTCTTGCTTCCAGGCTTCCAAGCGAAGCTGCACCAGCTTGCTGAAGGTCAAGCCGCAGAGGATGCCGATGGCCAGTCCCAGCCCGGCTAGCAGATAAGGCGGCTGGGGCAGGACGGCGAACTGGAGCAGAATCTCCGCTGGATCCAGATCTCCGTAGTCCCCGCTTTGTGCCACCTCCGTCGCTTCCAGCAAGTCGCTGGGGGCACTGATCAGAAAAAGCCGGAGAGGAAGGAGCACGACGCAGGGACAAACCAAGGCAAACCCTAGATCCCTCAGGCCTGTTTGCGGGATCGTCGCCCACAGCAGCCGTCGCGGCGGGGAGGATCCTGGTGGTCTGAAGACGCAACTCCATCAGCTCTGCGCAACACCAGACCAGAGAGCGCTCGGAATCGGTGCTGGCACTGGCTGGCACTGTTTAAATCAGTTCAGACGCCCTCGTTGTGTGACCGTGCTCGAAGTGATGAAGCTGCCAAGTGTGTTCAGGAAGCCGGTGAGAGTAACCATCACCTTGCCGCACAACATTTATTTACATCTAAAAAAAAGAAGCGATGAAGAAGGCCGCTCACTCTCAAACTTGGCCGCGTTTCTGATTGAAAAATCCCTCGACTGACCGGATGGTCAAGCGGCTAAGGGGTTCAAGCGATTCAGCAGGCTTGAGGCTAATTTTCCAACAGAAAAATGTTGGCCAATCAGTTCTAGCAGAGCCCGTAGATCGTCGGCATGTAAACGGTTTTCCGCTACAAGACTCAACAAGAAACGTTGCCTCAGAGCGCCACCTTCCGGTCCCAAAAGCAGCCGCAGCCCATCCCGTGCCACCGGCAATAGATCCTGTCCACTCGGCAGATCGGTCTCAACAACGCTGAGCAAGTTGCTGAGACGCTCGAGCCGCAGGCGCCCGTTCGCATCAAAAATCACTTCCAGCAGCTTTTCGCGCATCTCAACTGTATCGCCTGCCAGCAGGCGTCTCGCCACGTAGGGATAGGCCACTTGCAGGATGCGGAAATTGGGATCCAGGCGCAAGGCCAAGCCTTCTTGGCTGACAACCGCTCGGATGATCAACGCAAAGCGTGCTGGCACCCTGAAGGGGTAGTCATACATCAATTCCGAGAAACGATCCGTAATTGACTTGAAGTTGAAACTGCCGACATTTTTGCCAATTGCCTGTCCCAGCACACTTTCCAATGCAGGAATAATTGGCTCCAGATCTGCCCGGGGATGCAGAAAGCCGAGAGTCTGAAAGTCCCTTGCCAGCTCATGAAAGTCACGATTGATCAAATGAACCACAGCGCCTGTGAGAGTCAGTCTGTCTTTATCGCTTAAAGCATCCATCATGCCGAAGTCGACATAGGCCATGTGACCCATGCCGTGGGTGACCCCAGGCAGGGCAAACAAATTGCCCGGGTGAGGATCGGCATGGAAGTAGCCAAACTCCAACAATTGCCGCAATCCAGAAATAACCCCTGTGCGAATCAATGCCGCTGGATCAAGATGATGCGCCTCTAGCTCTCGACGATTGACCATCTTCACACCATTGATCCAAGTGGTGGTCAAGACCCTGCGGCTCGATAAATTTCGCTCAACCTCGGGAACTGTGACCTCTGGATGATCGGCAAACAGCTGGGCGAAATAATCTGCGTTAGCCGCTTCTTTTCTGTAATCAATCTCGTCGAATAAACTGCGGCCAAATTCATCGATGATCGTCCCCAGGCCAAAGCCAAGATTGAGGGGAAGAAAGGGGGCGCACAAAATAGCCAATGTGCGAATAATGGCTAAATCACGCCGTAGAATCAGGGGCAAATTTGGTCTCTGCACCTTCACGGCCACCCAGCGACCATCTTTTAGTCGAGCTCGATAGACCTGTCCAAGACTTGCCGCCGCGACAGGATAGTTTGGGAATTCGGCAAAGACATCTGTCAGCTCCACACCTAACTCTGTGGTGATCGTTTGTTTGGCGATCGCGCAGGGAAAGGGGGGAAGATCATCTTGCAGGCGGGAGAGTTCTTCCAGCCAATCGCGTCGCACCAGGTCGGGACGGGTGGAGAGAGCCTGGCCGACTTTGATGAAGCAGGGTCCGAGAGCCGTCAGGCTGGTGAGAATGCGTCGGGCCAGCCGTTGTTGCACGTTCGCGTCGCGGCTGTTGCCCTGGGCCACAATCTCAATCGCCAGCCGCCCCAGGGTGAACACCACCACCAGCAAACGGCTCAGGAGGATCCAGGGGCGCAGCAACAACCAGCGGAGGTGTCGATCGGGCTCATAGAGGAGGTCGGGATCCCGTGGGGGCGCACTGGTCGAAGTCACGGGGCTGACGGGTTCACCGCTGGTTGCGGCGGGCCCTGGAACAGGAGCGCCACTGGCGGCAAGGGCCGGGGAGTCCTCGGAGGGAGCGCTGGAGACGGTCAGGGATCCATGGCGGCTGGGCAAACTCTAGAAAGTCTCCCCAGCCGCCATGGGTCCACCCGCGGAAGGCGTCCGGCCCACGGCTCCCCTCCTCCCCGTTCTGGAAACGCGCGCGCGCCTGCCCCTCCACCTGCCCGCCCATGGTCAGGGCCGCGCCCTGCCCGCCTCTCTGCGCCGCCTGCTGCAACGCGCTCCAGGCTCCTGGGATTGTCCTGAACTGCCCGCCTGGGGTGGACCGCTGTTGGCGGAAGGAGCGGTGGCCGAGGCCCAGCGGCGCTGTGCGGCCCTGTTGGGCGCCCGAGCCTGCTGGTTTGGCGTCAATGGCGCCTCGGGCCTCCTGCAGGCGGCCTTGCTGGCCATGGCTCCTCCCGGCGCCCGCGTGCTCTTGCCCCGCAACCTGCACCGCAGCCTGCTCCATGGCTGTGTGCTCGGGGGGCTGGAACCACTCCTCTATTCCCTCCCCTTCGATCCGCTCACAGGGCTCTGGCAACCGCCGTCATCCGCCCATCTGGCTGCTGTGTTGCGCGACGCCCTGGCGGAGGGGCCGGTGGCGGGGCTGGTGTTGCTTGATCCCACCTACCAGGGACTCCGCGCTGACCTGAGCGCCCTGGTGGCCCTGGCCCACGCCCGGGGCCTGCCCGTGCTCGTGGACCAAGCCCATGGCCAGGGGGAGGCCGTCGCGGCTGGGGCCGATCTGGTGGTGCTCTCCCCGCAGAAGGTGGGTGGAGGACTGGCCCAGGGTGCCGCCCTCCTCCACCAGGGGAAGCGGGTGGAGCAGGACGCCCTGGAACGCAGCCTGCTGTGGCTGCAAACCTCCAGCCCCAGTGCCCTGTTGCTTGCCTCCACGGCGGCGGCCCTGGAGCAGATGCTCTCCCCCTCCGGCCGGGCCCAGAGGCGCCAGGCGGAAGGGCGGGCCCAACGCCTGGCCCACGCCTTGACCCGGCGCGGCTTGCCCCTGCTGCCCAGCGCGGATCCCCTGCGCCTGCCGCTGCATTGCGGCGCCTTCGGCGTGAATGGACTCCGGGCCGATGCCTGGCTGCTGGAGCGGGGAGTGGTAGCGGAACTGCCCGAACCGGCTGTGCTTCTGTTTTGTCTTGGACTGGCGCCGCCTCGGGGGATGGAACAGCGTCTGCCGAGACTGTTGGCCGCCTTGCGCGACGCCCTGGGGGGGCCACCGCTGCCGCCGCAGACAGCCCCTCCCGTGCCCTTGGTGGCTCGCCTGGCGCTGCCCATCGGTTTGGCCTGGCGCGCAACGCGTCGCCCGCTCCCGCCGAGGGCCGCAGTGGGCCGGATCGCCGCCGAGCCCCTGGTGCCCTATCCGCCAGGCATCCCCCTGCTGGTGCCCGGTGAACGGATCGATGCGGAACGGGCCCGCTGGCTGGAGGAGCAGCACCTCCTGTGGCCTGGACAGATCACTGATACGGTGAGGGTCGTGGCCGACACCCCGGGGCCTGACGGTGACCTTTGCCCGTGAATCAGCCAAGCGCCTTTCGCTGGGATTTCGTCACCCCCGGATTTCCTGATGGGGTGTTTCAAGACGCGCCGGGCTTCAGTCCCACCCCCATGGAGCTGCGGGTGATCCTGTTGGCCCACCTGCGGCCGAGTCCCGATTCCCTGGTGTGGGATGTGGGAGGCGGCACGGGGGCCCTTGCTCTGGAGATCGCCCGGCTGATGCCCCAGGGCGTGGTGCACACCCTGGAGCGCGATCCGGACGCGATTGACCTGCTGGAGCGCAACCGCCTTCGCTTCGGCATCAGCAACCTCCACATCCACTCCGGCCTGGCCCCGGATGATCTGGCGCTTCTGCCGCCCCACCCCGATCGGGTGCTGCTGGAGGTGGCCCGCTGCCTCGGGGACACCTTGACGGCGGTCTGGGAGGCCCTGCCCGAACGTGGCCGCCTGGTGATCAGCACCATGAGCCTGGAAGGGCTGGTGGATGCCATGGATCGGTTGGATCGGTTGGAGGCCCGTGACGTGCAGGTGATCCAGGCAACGGTGCATCGCATGCAGCGGCGCGGAGCCCAAGCCAAGCTGGCGGCGGCGGAACCCCTCTTTGTGATCGCCGCGGAGCGATGAGTGGATGTCCGGTCCGTTCCTGGTGAGTGCCCCCTCGTGATTCCGACCCCTCGCACACGCACATCCCTCGCCCGTTTAGCCAGCGGCTGGGCCGCCGGCGGTCTCGGCGCGCTGGTCATCCTCCTGGGGGGGTGGTGGTTCACGGTGGCGGTGGGGGTGATCGTGCAGATGGGTCTGCTCGAGTTTTTCCGCATGGCGCACTTCAAGGGCATCCGCCCCGCCGTGCGCACCACCCTGGTCGCGGTGCAACTGCTCCTGGCCTCCACCATGGTGGCTGCCTCCAGCCACTGGCCTGGTGGTGACCGGGTGGGGGATGTGGCGGCAGCGGTGCTGCCCGCCTCCGGAGCGGTGATTTGCGGCTGGCTGCTCCTCCAACCGGCCACGGGCAGCATCGCCGACATTGCCGCGTCGATCTTCGGTCTCTTTTATCTCGGATTTCTTCCCAGCCACTGGATCAAGCTGCGCGCCATCACGGATCCGGCCCTGGCACCTCGGCTGACGGGCACCATCGCAGGGCTGGGCTGGCCCTGGACATCGGGTCTGGCCCTCACCCTGCTGGCCGCGACGTTGATCGTCGCCACGGACATCGGCTCCTACGGCATCGGGCGCCGCTGGGGGAAGCGGCCCCTCTCGCCGATTTCTCCAGGCAAAACCATTGAGGGGGCCCTGGGAGGAGTGGGCTGTGCCGCCTTGGTGGGGGCGATCGGCGGCCTGCTGCTGGGCTGGCGGCTGGGTTGGCTCCTCGGTGGCCTGCTGGGGGTTGTGGTGGCCGTCTTTGCCGTCGTTGGCGACTTGACCGAATCAATGATGAAACGGGACGCGGGCGTGAAGGATTCCGGCGACGCCATCCCGGGCCACGGAGGCATTCTCGATCGGATCGACAGCTATCTCTTCGTGCCGGCGGTGGTCTATTCCCTTGTCACCCTGCTGCTGCCCCTCTCGCAGCGCCTCTGACGCCAGCCCGATCTAGGGGTGCACCAGGGCTTCTCCCATCAATTCCATCCGCCCCGCTCGCACCTCTGCCCGCTCCAGCGTGATCGCCGCATCCATGGGCAAGGGGAGGGCTGGGCGGCCATCCAGCGGGCGCACCTCCAACCCCTCGGGGGTCAGCGCCATCCGGGTCTCCACCATCGCCACGCCGTGCAGGGCTTGGGCCCGCAGGATGAGGCTTTCGCCCTGCAGCTGCACGCTCTCCAGGGGCGTCACCCCGAGCAGCTGTTCGCAGAGCTGATCGCCCAGGTCTTGCCAGGCCGGAGTCGCCAGGGAGCGGCTCAGGCCCTCCCCCGTGAACAGCACGGAGCCCCGCACGCGGAAGGGGTGTTCAAGCCGCAGGCTCTGGCCTCGAAGCACGCCCGCCAGCCGCACCTGAATGGCATCACTGCGCAGCTCGACCCGTTCAAGACTCAGATGTTGAAACACCACCTGTCGCGCCCGCAGACGCACCCCTTGAAGCTGGCCACGCAGCAACTCCGCCAGGGAGCCTTCCAGCTGAATCTCCAGCTCTGTCACCGCCTGACAGCGCTGGCGCAGCCAGAGCTCCAGACCGCGGGACACCAGGGTCAACAGGGGTCCCCCTGACCTCCCGTCCTCGGGAGTGCCGTCAGCGGCAGGGCTGGATGGGCTCGGCATGGCACACAGAACGGCAGAGCTCTCCTACCACTCAATGGCGAGGTTGAGGAGCCCGTGACAGGGGCATCACGTTGATCCGGGCGGCTGTTCCGCGACGGCCACGGCGCTGAACGTCCGGGACAGAGCGCGTTGGAGCCGCTCCAGCCGCCGTCCGTTCACCCCCAGATCAGAATCCCCCAGTCGGCTTTGGGAGCGAGCCTGAAGCTGTCGGCGGGGCCCGTCGGCAAAGAGTTCCAGGTCATCCACAAAGCCAAACAGGCGACTGGTAACCGTGGCATGGAGGTAGCTCTGCTCCGTTTCCACCAGGTCCACACCCTCCAGTGCCAGAACACTCGGAAGCAGAGTCGCCAGAGCCGCTTGGGGGGCCTCCACCGGCCAGCTGGCTCGGGCGCAATGGGCCGGGGCGGGGCAGGGAGCCAAGCCGTCTGGCCCCACCCCGAGATCAGCGGGAACTGGACCTTCCAGGTGAAGCAACGCGGCCCTGGCGGCCGGCACGGGGGCCCAAAGCAGGCAGCAGAGCGCCAGCAACAGGGGCAGAACGGGCCTCAGGAGCCTCAGCGACCAGCGTCTGGGCCCCTTGGTCTGGTGTTCAAGGCCGCGGGGAAGGAGGCGGCAGAGGGGATGGGGCATGGAGCTGGCACCAGTGATCACGCACCAGTTTCGGTTGATCGAGATGGGGCAGGTGGCCGCAGCGCGGCACGTTGACGATCGCGTCGCCAAAGAGGTCTTCTGCCGCCCGCCGCGCCGCCGCGCCCAGCACCCGATCCTGTTCCCCCCACAGCACGCTGATGGCCTGAGGCGGCAACGGTGTGCCACAACCGGCAAAGCCCCCGGAACGGGCAAACCGGGCGAGGGCTTCCGCCCAGCCAGGGGTTTGCAAATGCAAGGAGGCGATTTCGAACTCGGCGGATCCCACGCTCCTCTCGGGATCGGCGAAGGCGCTGCGGGTCAGCCCCCGCCGCACCCAGGGAAGGGAGAGGAAGCGCACGCCCAGGGCGGCGAGCGGTTGGGGCAGGGGCCGGGGCCGGCCCGAGAGGCCCGCCGGATCGAGCAGCAGGAGCCGCTGGATCCGGCCGGGGCAGCGCCGTGCCAGCTCCATCGCCACAGCACCCCCCATGGAGGCGCCGATCACACCGAGGCTGGCGGGAGCGCCGTCAGGGCTGGAGAGGAGGCCCAGTTGATCGGGCAAGACAGCCAGCAGGGCCTCCAGATGGTCTAGGACACTCTTCGGGCCGTAGGTGCCGTTCGCTGGCCGGGGGGTGAAGCCAAAGCCGTGGAGGTCGGGAATCACAACGGTGTGATCTGCGGCCAGAAGGGGCGCCAGGCGGCGAAATTCCAGAAAGGAGCTGTCAAAGCCGTGCAGCAGCAGCAGGGGTGGGCCCTGGCCTGTCACTGCCACAGGCCAGCGCATCCGGGAAGGGGAGCTCAAGCCAGGCAGCTCCCACCACCGCACCTGGGCGGCCAGCTGGCGACCTTGGGGGTCTTGCAGAGCAGTTGCCGCCTGTTGGACGAGGGCTTCGGGAGGTGTGGCGGTCGTCATCCCGCGGGCCGGGTTGGGCAGGTCGTGTTCACCAGAGCTGCGAGCAGGTCGTGAGGATCCACGGCAAAGGGCAGGTGGTGCAGGTCAGACCCCTCCCGGCAGGCATGGTCACAAACCCGCAGCAGATCTTGCACGCTGGCGTCCATCAGCCCAAGCTCCGCGAGATCGCAGGGGAGAGAAAGGGCGCGGAAGAACCCCAAGAGCTGCTGCCGCGCCTGCCCCGCCAGACGGTTTCCTCCCAACACCTCCTCCAGGCGCAGCTGCACGAGGATGCCAAAGCCCACTTTCTCCCCATGCAGGTGGGTGTGGGTGGCGGGGAGCTGGGTCAGACCGTTGTGCACGGCGTGGGCGGCCACGGTGCGGCAGCGGGCTCCGCCCAGGCCACCGATCAAGCCAGCCGTCAGTGCCGATCCTTCCGCCACCCGCACCCATGCCTCCGAGGTTGGATCCGCCACGGCTTCGAGACCCTCCAGGAGCATTTGATCCCGCAGCAGGCGGGCCTGCTGCACGGCCTGCTGCACCAGTCCGTCCGGGCTTTGGGCGCTGCTCACCGAGGCTTCGTACCATTTGGCCATTGCGTCGGCGATGCCACTGACGAGCGTGCGGCCTGGGGCCTGGCGCACGAGGTCATGGTCGAACACCAGGACATTCGGGCAACGCGCCAGGCTCACATCTGCCAGGAAGGCTCCGGCGGGTGTGTAGAGATTGCTCAGGGCTGTCCAGCCGGCACAGGTGGCCGCGCTGGTGGGTACGGTGACGCAGGGGAGCGACAGCTGATGGGCCAGCAATTTGCCCGCGTCGAGCACCTTGCCTCCCCCCATGGCGATGATCAGATCGGCGGGGCCCTCAGGGGTGCCAGCCAGCGCCTCCTGCCGCAGGCGCCGCAGATCCTCCTGGCAACAGTCGTGCTTGATCTCAGCGACTTGCACCGCCAGCCCTTCCCCTTGGAGCCGGGCGAGCAGATCACGCCTCAGGAGCAAGGTGCCGCCGCTGCGACCCAGCAGGATCGGCCTGCGGCCCAACGCCGCGATGGCGGGCAAGGCCTGGGGCCAGACCCCGGGGCCGCGCAGCACGAGCTCGGGCGCGATGGCGTGGGCAGTCACGGCGGGGGGCATGACAACAATCCGCGCATGGAGAGCAGCAGCCTAAGAAAATCGTCGCGCCTGCCAGCAGGGGAGGGGAGGGTGTCTCAAGCCAGAGCGGATGCAACGTGTCCGGCAGGACGGGCCAAGCGACGAAAAGACTTTGAGTTTCTTGATTAGGCAGAAAGCTCCGCTCGTGCTCTGGACCAATTCCAAGTTAAGGGCAGCTCGAAAAATCAATTCTGTCGTGCTGAGGCTGGCCAGTACGATCCGTGGCAACAAAGGATCTCACTCTGGGACGAGAGAGAACGGGGTGATTGTTCGAGGTGCCCTTAAGGCTGGGCTTGCCTTCTGTTCCTACGCGAGTGGCTCGGTTTGGGATTGGCGGAGCTTGCTACCGAATCAAGTTGAGTTTTGCGCTGAGACGGCAATCAAGGCACAGGGATGATTCAAACTTGCCACTCTGCGTTCATGTGCCCAGCAGCCCTGAGGAACTGAGTCCCTAGCTCATAGGGGTCTCAGCGTGGGACCTGAATCACAATCGTGGCCTGGCGCCTCTGTCCAACCACTTTAAAGCAGCCCTGAATCAAGGCAGGACTCAGGCCCGCGGCCACGGCAGGGACTTCAACAGCGGCAAGCGACAGGGCTGCCTCAACCTCAAGTTGAGGTCCCGCAAATGGAGCTGAAGAACGCGGACCGTCCTGGCTGGGCACAAATGACGACGGGTCTGCCGATGGACAGGCGCCCTGATCTCCAGCTTCCACAGGATTTTTGGTCAGCCCTGCGGCAAGCGAGTTTGAATCAGGCCTGGGCATCAGGCGACGGCGGGTGTCTCGTTCTGGCCCTGGCTGCTGGAGACAAGCTTGCGGCGCATTGGCTCAAGAAAGCCAACCTTGCGCAGTTCTTTGCGGGCCACGGAGGCGGGCAGCAGAGCGAGAAGGCGCGCCAGAGCCGCGGCCAGGCGAGGATAGCCGTGGATGAAACAGCGGTCTGACAGGAACGTTCCGTAGGTGAAACGGATCAAGAGACTGCGAAGCGCTGATGGCTGGACGGCCGCCAGCTTGAAGCGGGCAAAATCTTCAATGGCGCAGATCCAATTGGACACGATGAAAAAAGCTGCAGTTGTCGCGAGATTCCAGTCACTGGCTCGGCAGATCATTGCCGTTGCTAGAAGGGAGGAAATGTACTCTGGCTTGTATTTAATGCAGTACCCGAGCTTTTCATTGTATGTTCCCTGGCTCCAGCTTGTGCGCCCATCAGGATGCCTGACCGCATACATCGTATAAGGATATCGTCGCAGAATAGAGGTCAAGCCAGAGCGTTTAAAGGCATAGGCAATATATCCTTCGAATGACAAATAGTCCTGACGCCCATTGAGTTCTCTGTACAGCTCTCCCGGACTTGTCAAGATGGGATCGAGGAGGGAAATGGCAGGAAGGATCGTCTGACGATCGGCAACAAGATGGCGATCTGTATAGCCGTGATAATCCTCCCCAAGCGGCAGCCAGAGTTGGTTGGGATCTAGGCGGGACAGGGGGTAATGAGGGGTAAGATAGATAAAATCTGAACGGGTCAAAATATATCTATTGTAGCGATCCAGCAAGCCTGGTTCGTTGAGGAGACAGCGTTTGAGATACCAACGGAAAAACATCGAAATGCCGCCCGAGCCAGCCACCCGTTCACTCCCATCCCGCAAACCGCCAAGAAAATTACCCCTGATCGCAAAAAGTTGACGCCAATCTTGATCAATAATAGAGTCGACTTTCTGAGCGTAATCTAAGGCGGTCGACCAATTCTCTAGCTCTGGATAAGTCCAGACGTAAGCGGCTTGTTTGTAAAAGGGGTTATCTTGCTCTTCTGTGGAGCTTTCGGCAACACACAAAGCAAGGTCGGCATCTAATGGTTGGATAAGATGCTGACGAAATGATTGATAGGTTAAATCGTAGGCTCTTGTTTCTGAAAGGATAATGACAAGAGTTTTATCCATTGCCTGTGTCAAGCCCAATAACCCCTGAGCAGACTAGTGTTCCGTCCCGGAAGTTCATGCATCGTCTTCGGCTTGGTCCGAGCGTCCAGATGCCTTGCTCAGCAAGGGCTCCGGGCGAGGTACCCATCAAAGGATTCACAGCACATCTGCAGGACGGCACACTAGCCTCCCGCGATGGGCTAACCCCACCCGGAAGGCTCACGCTGCTTGTGGTCAAGCAGACACACCCGCAAGCTCGGGAAGGCTTGGGGTTGGATCCTGCTTGCGGATCACCACTTGTTTCTGATCGTTGACATCAACGAGGGCTTGATCGCCTTCGCCCAGACGGCCGGAGAGGAATTCCTCGGCGAGGGAATCCTCTAACAGAAGCATTACGGCTCTCCTCAAAGGTAGGGCTCAATAACTGGGGTTGTAGCCTTCCTCCACAAGGCGTTCTTTGAACGCTTCGGTGACCGAGAGTTGAATCCCCTTGTCGCGCATGCGGCCGAAGACCTCCTTCAACATGATTTCTGCAATTTGCTTCACCTCGTCACGTGTTAATTGACGGAAGACAATAATTTCATCCAGACGGTTAAGAAACTCAGGCCGGAAATATTGCTTGAGTTCCTCATTGACCAAGGAGCGGATGCGATTGTATTGGGTTTCCTCCGCGTCGCCCCCACCGAACTCAAAGCCAAGGCCACCACCACCTTTTTCAATGACCTTGGAGCCAATGTTGGAGGTCATGATGACAAGCGTGTTCTTAAAATCCACAGTGCGACCCTTGGAATCCGTCAGCCGACCATCTTCCAGCAACTGGAGGAGAAGGTTGAAGACATCGGGGTGAGCTTTTTCAATCTCGTCCAGCAACACCACGGTGTAGGGGCGCCGACGCACAGCTTCCGTCAGTTGACCACCTTCGTTGAAGCCGACATAACCGGGTGGCGAGCCAATCAGCTTACTGACGGTGTGCCGTTCCATGAATTCCGACATGTCAAGGCGAATCATCGCCTCTTCGCTGCCGAAGAAATAGGCAGCCAGCGCTTTGGTGAGCTCTGTTTTGCCGACACCGGTTGGCCCGGAGAAAATGAAGCTGGCAATGGGACGATTGGGATTTTTCAAGCCCACCCGAGCCCGCCGAATGGCGCGAGAAACAGCTTTGACAGCCTCGTCTTGCCCGATCAAGCGTTGATGGAGGGTCTCTTCCATGTTGAGGAGCTTCACCGATTCGCTCTCCGTCAGCTTTTGCACGGGCACACCCGTCCAGGAGGCCACGATTTGAGCGATGTCCTCCTCTGTGACAACGGGGGACGTGCCATCAGCGTGGGACCCATCAAGGATGCTGCCATCGTCTCGGGGGGCGGAGGAGCTGACAATGGAACCCGCATCTTCGTCCTCACGGCGGGACTGAAGAATCGTACGAATTTGTTGGCGCAATTCCACTTCCCGATCTCTCAATTCACCAGCCTTGGCATAATCTTGGGCACGGACGGCATCTTCTTTCTGCTTCTGCACGTCTCGCAACTGCTTGTCGATATCTTTTGCCGCTGGAGGCAACTTGGAGTTCAGCAGCCTGACGCGACTTCCTGCTTCGTCAATCAAATCGATGGCCTTATCTGGCAAGAAGCGGTCGGAAATGTAACGATCCCCAAGGGTGGCCGCTGCTACCAGCGCTTCGTCAGCGATTTTCAAGCGGTGATGTTGCTCATAGCGCTCCCGCAGACCCCGCAGGATCTCGATAGTGTCTACCACGGAGGGCTCACCCACCATCACGGGCTGAAAACGTCGCTCCAGGGCGGCATCCCGCTCGATGTGCTTGCGGTATTCATCCAGGGTGGTAGCGCCAATGCACTGAAGCTCCCCGCGCGCGAGGGCGGGCTTGAGGATGTTGGCTGCGTCGATGGCACCCTCTGCGGCGCCAGCACCAATGAGGGTATGCACCTCATCGATGACGAGGATCACATTTCCGGCGGAGCGAATCTCCTCCATGATCTTCTTGAGGCGCTCCTCAAACTCGCCGCGGTATTTGGTGCCAGCCACCAGCAGGCCGATATCCAGGGTGAGCACCCGCTTGTCTTCCAGAATGTCGGGCACCTCACCGGAAGTGATGCGTTGGGCCAGGCCCTCAGCAATGGCCGTTTTGCCAACCCCTGGTTCGCCGATCAAAACCGGATTGTTCTTGGTGCGTCGCCCAAGAATTTGGATGACGCGATCAATTTCGTTCTGACGACCCACCACAGGATCCAACTTTGATTCCGCTGCAAGCTGCGTCAGATTGCTGCCGAATTCATCCAGCGTAGGTGTTTTGGTGGAGCCCTTCCCGCCGCCTCCGGCGGCGACTTCAGCGGTTTCACCCAGCATGCGGATCACTTGCGTGCGCACTTTTGCCAGGTCAACCCCCAGGTTTTCCAACACACGGGCGGCCACCCCTTCGCCCTCGCGAATCAAGCCGAGCAGAAGATGTTCGGTGCCGATGTAATTGTGGCCCAGTTGTCGCGCCTCCTCCAAGGAGAGCTCGAGCACCCGTTTGGCCCGCGGGGTGAAAGGAATTTCCACCGCCACAAAACCCGAGCCACGGCCAATGATCTTCTCCACCTCGACTCGGGCATCCTTGAGGTTGACGCCCATTGACTTCAACACCTTGGCAGCGACGCCTGTGCCCTCTCCGATGAGGCCAAGAAGAATCTGCTCGGTGCCGACAAAGTTGTGTCCGAGGCGCCTGGCTTCCTCTTGGGCCAACATGATGACCTTGATGGCCTTCTCAGTAAACCGCTCGAACATGGGGCGGTGCCTTCAGCAAGTGAGCCCAACTTATCAGGAATGTCGGGTCTGATGTGCCAATCGCCTGATCAGGGTCAGGTTTCCAGGTGGCGGACGAGCCGTGTGCGCCTGCGTCTGCGTGTTGAGACAACGGTATTCCACGCCACCATTCCGGAAATCCGCACCCAGAGCGCAGGGGCCGGGCTGCAGATGGCGTCTGTGGCGGGCGGTGAGCATGGTCCTTCGCCAGCTTGACCCGACGGACGCACTGTGCGCGTCGGGCCTATGCGCCGTTGGCCGCGGCAGGTGAGGATGGGTCGGGCTGAGCTCAGAGCAGCATGAACGGGGCGCCGTATTGTCTCGGGCCACAGGCATCGCCCGGCAGCGCTCATTGTTTTGGCGGCAGGGTTGTCCGCTGGTGTCCTGATCCCGCCTGCTTGTAATGCGCCGCCAAACGTTATCCACTCTGCGGGCAAGGTTATGGTCTTCTTCTCTTTGCGGGAGCGCCTTCTCCAGCTGATGCTTCAGGCCTCCCTGCGAGCCTCATGACTGATCAAAGACTGTTGTGCTGACCCAGCAAGCGCCGCGAAATCGCCCGAGTCCGCATGGAACCTCGCCCGACACAGGTCGCTTGCGAGGGCCAGCAGGGGGTGGCTGAACTGCTGTGGAGCGATTTGAGTCCTCCGGAAGACAGGGGGGGCGCCTGGAAAAGTCACGTTTGGCGTGCCGAAACTGGCCAGCAAGGTCAGTGACAGGAAGGGGTTTCACTCCGTGCGCCTGGTGTGCAGTCCCGCAAGTTCATGCGTCATCCTGGGCTTGCTTCGTGCGCCTAGCAGCCTGTTGCGCATAGATGTCCATGCGAGGATATCGAGATAATTCGAGACCAAGATGGAATTATTCCGCGATAAATCAAGCTCAGACTCGACTGGATCCAGGTCAAATCTGCTTCCAAAAAAGAACTTGATTAGGGAGGCTCTGGAAAACCCATCAGCGGCACCTGTGAGAGCGCGGAGATGCCAGTTGGCGCAAGGGACAGCTTCCAGTGGCGACCGGTTGTCGAGAGCTTCCTTAGGCAGAAAGCTCCGCTGGTGCTCTGGACCAACTCCAAGTTCAGGCTGGGCTTGCCTTCTGTTCCTGCCCGAGTGGCTCGGTTTGGGATTGGCGGAGCTTGCTGCCGAATCAAGAGAAAGGATTTCTGGAGAAACTGTTTGATTGGGCCATCTCAAGAGCAGCTCGAAAAATCACTGTTGGCGTGCCGCAGCTGGCCAGCGAGATCAGTAACAGGAAGGGAGCTCACTCCGGGAGGCGAGGAGGAAGAGGAATTTTTCGAGGTGTTCTCAAGAGATCCTCAACAGCTCTCGCTTGGGGCGTCTCGCAGCTTTTGTATGTGACCGTTGACCCAGTTTTTCTATGCGCAACAGGCTCCTAGTGTGCAGTCCCGTAAGCTCATGCGTCGTATCCGTTCAGGGGTTGGGATGACCACTAAAACACCAGCTCCATCAATGGTTCCCGCCATTTTTAAGATGATTTCACTTCAATCAAGAAGGAGTTCTGGATGCTCCGATTGGATCGCTTCGGACTGCCAGAAGTCGTATGGGCACTACCGGTAGCGTCCCCATGCTGGTCAGACGCTACATCCGCCCCCTGAACGGTTATCATGCGTTGTCTTCGGCTTGCTCCGTGCCTCCAGATGCCGTCCTCAGCAAGGGCTCCGGGCGAAACACCCATTCAAAGGATCCACAGCGTATTTGCGGGTTGCACACGAGCAGGGAGCGGAATTTTTCGAGTTGCCCAGGAGTTCGAGACGATTTTCTATTCAGGCCTGATCAGTAACTCGCCTAAACAAACATAACATAACGTGCGAGGCACCCCAGTGACTGCTTGGGTTGTTGTCATTGGTGTGTTGAAATTTTTTCTCTGGCTACTTATGGGCACCTCGAAAAATCACTGCTGGCCTGCCGCGACTGACCAGCGAGGTCAGTGACGGCAAGGGGCTTCACTCCGGGAAGCGGCGGGAGGCGGGATTGTTCGAGGTGCCCTTATGTATCGCGGAGCGGCGTGAGGTTTCCGCTTGGCAACACGGAACAGGCGACTCAAAGCTTCGTCCAGTGGACCAGGGCATCGTCGCCATTGCGATAGTACCCGCGCCGGACGGCGATCGCCTTGAAGCCCAGGCCGGCGTAGAGGGCTTGGGCGGCCGCGTTGGTGTGGGCGACTTCCAGGGTCGCCCGTTCCGCGCCGGCCTCTCGGCCCAGCAGCAGCAAGGCCTCCAGAAGCTGACGGGCCAAGCCTCGGCGGCGATGCTCGGGATGAACGGCCACAGCCGTGATCTGCAGCTCATCAAGCACAAGCCAGGAACTGGCCAGCGCCAGCAGAAGGTTCCCCTGGCGCCACCCCAGCACTGGCCTCCGGGCCTCCGAGAGTTCTCGATCCCACTGCTCGGCACTCCACAGACCTCCGAGGGCCAAGCGATCCAGCAGCAGGCAATCGCCCCCGTCCTCCGGACCCAGACGCCAGATCCTGCCCGGAGCGGAGGACGGGGTGCCATGGTCCCGGGAGGTGGTGGTGGCGGAGGGGTGGAGAAATCGGGAGGTCAACGCGCAAGGCCTGCCTGGGGGCCAGAGCCTAATTAGCATCCTGAAAGCAACTTCTTCTCGGGCGCCATGCAAGCTTCCACCGCCTCCGCCGCCAAGGATGGAAAGCGCCTGAACCCAATGGTTGAGCCCCTCGGCGAGGGGAGCGTCAGCGGCGAAGGCTGGCAACCCTTGGAGGCGGAGGCCGATGCGGAGAGTCCGAACCGCAACCTGGCGCCCATCACGGCCTGCCTGGACCAACATCAGCGGCTGGTGGTCGGCGGTTGCCTGTTGAGTGACCTGGCCCGCACCTACGACACCCCCCTCTACGTGCTGGACGAGGCCACCGTGCGGGCGGCCTGCCGGGGCTACCGGGAGGCGCTGGCTGCGGCCTACCCGGGGCCCTCCCTGGCCCTCTATGCCTCCAAAGCCAACAGTTCTCTGGCGATCACCTCCTTGGTGGCCTCCGAGGGGCTGGGGTTGGATGCGGTGTCGGAAGGAGAGCTGTTGACGGCCTTGCGGGGCGGTATGCCGGCGGAAAGAATTGTCCTGCATGGCAACAACAAATCCTTGCGGGAGATTGAGCTTGCGGTGCGAGAAGGCGCCACGGTGGTGGTGGACAATTGGCTGGACCTCGACCACCTCGCGGCCATTGCGCCTGGCCTGGCCACTCCCGCGCGCTTGATGGTTCGCTTTACACCTGGCATTGAATGCCACACGCACGATTACATCCGTACCGGACACCTCGACAGCAAGTTTGGCTTCGATCCCGACCAGCTGGAAACGGTTTTGCGTCATCTGTCCCGTTGCCCCTGGGCCCGAGTGGATGGGTTGCATGCCCATATCGGCTCTCAAATTTTTGAGCTGCAACCCCACCGCGATCTGGCTGCGGTGATGGCGGACGCCTTGGCTCTGGCCCGCTCCATGGGCCATCCCTGCCAGGATCTCAATGTGGGCGGGGGCCTGGGAATCCGTTACGTGTCTACAGACAATCCGCCGAGCATCCAGACGTGGGTGGAGGTGGTGGCCGATGCCGTGGCCCGGGCCTGCGCCGAGCGAGGCCTGGAGTTGCCCCGTCTGCTCTGTGAACCAGGACGCTCCCTGATCGGCACAGCGGGACTGACCCTCTACGCCATTGGCAGCCGAAAGGAGATCCCGGAGGGCCGCACCTATCTTTCTGTGGATGGGGGCATGAGTGACAACCCTCGGCCCATCACCTATCGATCGGCGTACACCGCCGTATTGGCCGATCGGCCCCTGGTCAGGGCGGAAGAATCCCTGGAGACCGTCACCCTGGCGGGCAAGCATTGTGAATCCGGTGATGTGCTGCTGCCGGAGTTGACCTTGCCCCGTCCGCAAGTGGGCGATGTGCTGGTGGTCTTGGCCACCGGTGCCTACAACGCCTCGATGGGATCGAACTACAACCGCATCCCCAGGCCGGCGACGGTGCTGGTGCACGACGGAATCGCGGAGTTGGTGCAACGCCGCGAAGAGCCGGAGGACCTACTGCGCTACGACCTGTTGCCAGCGGGCAGCCGCTAACTTAAACTAACGCATAGTAAATATTTTACGCATCGTCGGCGAGACGTCTGGGTTTGGCTTCATTGATCTGTAGCTGCTTCTGCTCCACATGAATCCCACCCATCCTCCCTGCCCGCTGGGATCATGTCCCTCGGCTCTTTGCTCTCAAGCACACCCGGTCAACGCGTAGAACTGTGCTGTTTTGGCTTGATCACAGGGATCTGATCCTTTTCCTGCTCGACCTTCTTTTTGCCTCACTTCTGGGTATCTTGCTCCTGGGGCGCCTGCAGGACACCCGCACCCTCTGGTTGCTCAGGGGGTATCTCTTGCTGGTCTCCCTCGCCTGGTTTGTACAGCGCTTTGCCCCTCTGCCCCTCACCACCAAACTGGTGGATGCTCTGGTTTTGGCCTGCAGCCTGGCCCTGGCCATCCTCTGGCAGGGAGAGCTGCGCCGACTGATGGAGCTGCTGGGGACCGGTGACCTGCGGGTGTTGTTCGCCGATCGCCGTCGTGATCGGCTGGTGAGTGGCTCCGTGGCCATTCTCACCCAGGCCGCAGGTTTGCTCTCCCAAGCGCGCCGCGGCGCCTTGATCGTGCTGGATCTGGGCAGTGACCTGCGACCGGAAGATTTCCTCAACCCTGGCGTGCAGCTTGATGCCCGTCTGTCGGTTGAGCTGCTGCTCAACGTGTTCGCCACGGACACCCCGCTTCATGACGGCGCTGTGTTGGTGCAGAAAAATCGCATCCTCTCCGCGGGGGTGATTCTGCCCCTCTCCCGCCAGGGCCTCAATCGCTATGGCACCCGTCACCTCGCGGCCATTGGTCTGACGGAGCGCCATGATCGCTGCCTCTGCGTGGTGGTGTCCGAGGAGACCGGCACCTTGTCGTTGGCCCGTCTCGGACGGTTGGAGCGGCCCATCACCAGCAGTCGCCTCCATGATCTTCTCTCCGAAGCTCTGGCGGCGGGGCCAGCAGGACGTAGCGTGGTGGCGGTTCAGCCGGAATCACGCGGATGAGTCGCGCCCTGGCGACCACCTTCAAAACCGAACCTCGGACCCTGCCCCAAGGTCTCGATCCGCTGCGCTTGCCCCGTCACGTGGCGGTGATCATGGATGGGAACGGCCGTTGGGCTCGCCAGAGGGGCCTGCCGCGAATGATGGGCCACCGGGCAGGCGTGGAAGCCCTCAAGCGCACCTTGCGACTGTGCAGCGACTGGGGGGTGGGAGCCCTGACGGCCTATGCCTTCTCCACGGAGAACTGGAGTCGGCCCAGTGAGGAGGTGACCTTCCTGATGACGCTGTTTGAGCGGGTGCTGGCCCGAGAGTTGGAGGCTTTGGAGCGTGAGCAGGTGAGGATTCGCTTTCTGGGGGAATTGGAGGAGTTGCCCGAGGGACTGCAAAAGCTGATCGCGGACGCCACCGACCGCACCGCCTGCAACAGCGGCATCCATTTCAATGTCTGCACCAACTACGGCAGTCGGCGTGAGCTGGTGCGAGCGGCCCAGAGGCTGGCCAGCCAGGTGGCGGCTGGCAGTCTGGAGCCCGATCAGATCGATGAGGCGGCCTTTGCCGCCGAGTTGCACACCGCGGGGGAAGAGGACCCCGACTTGCTGATCCGCACCAGTGGGGAGCAGCGCTTGAGCAATTTTCTGCTCTGGCAGCTGGCCTACGCAGAACTGCATCTCACCGACGTGCTCTGGCCTGATTTCGACGCCGGAGCCCTGGAGCGTGCTTTGCTCGACTATCAAGGTCGCCAACGCCGGTTCGGCGGTGTGGAGTCACCTTCATGATCACGCGTCACGACTGGTCGCAAGAGGAGATTCTGGAGCTGCTGCGACAGCCCCTGCTCGATCTGCTCTGGCAGGCCCAGCAGGTGCAGCGCAGCGCCAATCCTGAGCAGGGAGTGCTGCTCGCCTCCCTGCTCAGCGTCAAAACAGGGGGGTGCGAGGAAGACTGTGCCTATTGCCCCCAGTCCATGCATCACAGCGCGGATGTGGGCGGCCGACCGCAGCTGGACGTGCGGGCTGTGCTGGCGCGGGCGGAGGCGGCCCGCGCCGCTGGAGCCCAGCGCTTTTGCATGGGCTGGGCCTGGCGGGAAATCCGGGACGGGGCCCCCTTTGACGCCATGCTGGCCATGGTGCGTGGCGTGCGGGCGCTGGGCATGGAAGCCTGTGTCACCGCCGGGATGGTGACGGAGCGGCAGGCCGCTCGCCTGGCGGAGGCGGGGCTCACCGCCTACAACCACAACCTCGACACCTCGCCCGAGCATTACGGGCAGATCATCTCCACCCGCACTTACCAGGATCGGCTTGACACCTTGATGCGGGTGCGGGCGGCGGGAATCCAGCTCTGCTGTGGCGGCATTCTCGGTCTGGGAGAATCCATCGAAGACCGGGCCGCCTTGCTGCGGGTCCTCGCCAGCTTGGATCCCCACCCCGAGAGTGTGCCGATCAACGCGTTGGTGGCGGTGGAGGGAACGCCCCTGGAGGAGCGGCCGACCGTGGACCCCTTGGACCTCGTGCGGATGGTGGCCACCGCCCGCATTCTCATGCCCCACAGCCGGGTGCGGTTGAGTGCCGGGCGGGAGCAGCTCTCACGCGAGGCCCAGATTCTCTGCCTGCTGGCAGGGGCCGACTCCTTCTTCTATGGCGATAGCCTGCTCACCACCGGCAATCCGGCGGAAGCGGCCGATCGGGACCTGCTGGCGGCGGCGGGATTGCGGCCGAGCTCGTCAGCCTCAGCCCCATCGTCAACATCAACCTCAGCGTCAGGGCCCTGCCCGGCGGTCCCCTGAACCCCAGCTGTCCCCTGAGCCATGGCGTGTGTCGCGGCATTTTACCGCTTTGCCCGATTCAGCACTGAAGAAGTGCGCTCCCTGCGAACCCGTCTGCTGAAGTTGGGGCGGGAGCGGGGGGTATTGGGCACCGTGCTGCTGGCGGAAGAGGGAATCAACGGCACGATCAGCGGGTCTGAGGCCGGCCTGGAGGCGCTGCTCGCCCACCTGCGCAGCGATTCGCGGCTGGCTGATCTGGCCATCCGCCGCTCCAGCTGCGACACCTCACCCTTCTTCCGCTTCAAGGTGCGCCTGAAGCGGGAGATTGTGACAATGGGCGTCGCCGGGGTGGATCCCCTGGAGCAGGTGGGCACCTATGTGCCTCCCGCCGACTGGAACGCCTTGGTTCGCGATCCCCAGACCCTCCTGATCGACACCCGCAACACCTATGAGGTGGAGGTGGGCACGTTCGCCGGGGCCCTCCATCCCGCCACACGCCACTTCCGCGACTTTCCCGCCTGGGTGGAGCGGGTGTTGCCTGAGTTGATGGCCAAACGGCAACCCCGGCGCCTTGCCCTCTTCTGCACCTGGGGCATCCGCTGCGAGAAAGCCACGGCCCATCTTCTGCGGCAGGGGTATGGGGGGGTGCACCACCTCCGGGGGGGAATCCTCGGTTATCTGGAGGAGACTCCGCCGGAGCAGAGCCTCTGGCAGGGGGAGTGCTTTGTGTTCGATCAGCGCGCCACCGTCAACCATCAGCTCCTACCTGGCAGCCATGACCTCTGTCACGCCTGCCGGATGCCCCTCTCTCCGGCGGATCGGCAGCATCCTCTGTATGTCATCGGGGAGTGCTGCCACCATTGCGCCAACCAGCGCACTGCCGCCGACCGCGACCGCTACGCCGAGCGCCATCGCCAGCAGGAGTGGGCCCATGGCGTCGGCGAGCGTCACCTCGGGCGTGTCTTCCCGCCAGCCGGGGAGCCATGAGCAGCAACAGCGTCCTCTACAGCTTCCGCCGCTGTCCCTACGCCATCCGTGCCCGCCTGGCCCTGGCCGCGGCAGGGATCCCCGTCGAGGTGCGGGAAGTGGCCCTGATGGCCAAACCCCCGGAGCTGCTGGAGGCATCCGCCAAAGGCACCGTGCCGGTGCTCCTGCGGCCGACAGGGGAGACCCTCTCGGAAAGCCAGGACATCCTGGTGTGGGCGTTGGGCCGGCGTCCAGGCGGCACGGAGGCGGCCAAGGCTCTGCGGGAAGGGGATGCCGCCTTCCTGTTGGCGGAGTGCGACGGGGCCTTCAAGCACCATCTCGATGGATTTCGCTACGGCGGCACCGAGCCCGCTGACAGCCGCGGGTCCTCTCGGCGCATCGGGTCCCCGGAGCACACCGATGCCGACAGCGAGCCGAACCGACGCGACGCCCATCGCAAAGCCGCCTTGGCGATCCTGCGCCGCTGGAGCTCTTGGCTGGATGGCCTGGTCGCCGCTGGGACCAGCCGTGGCCATTCCGGCTCCCCGGATCAGGCGGGCCGCTCGGGGGGGACAGGCGATGGGAGCCGCGGCGGCCGCGCGGGACCATTGGAAGGTGCGGGCGGTTTCGCTGGCTGCGATGGTTCGGGGCCGGTCTGGCTGGAGCCCCTCGGCTGGGCCGTGCTGCCCTTTGTGCGCCAGTTTCGGCTGACCGATCCCGAGGGGTTTGCCCAGGAGTCGGGGCTGGCGCAGCTCCGGCGTCAGCTGGCGGCATTTGAGGCGAGCGCAGCGTTCGCGCAGGTCATGGCGCCCCCCTGGGCCTGGCGCCAGCCCTGGCGTTCGCCCCGCTGGCTCTATCACCTGGCCTTGGCGGAAGAGTGGCGGGAAGCCCGCCGACAGGGGGTGTACACCCGCTCGACCCGGGGGAGGAGCCTGGCGGACGTGGGCTTCATCCACGCCAGCTGGAGCCATCAGCTGACCCCCACCTGGCAGCGCTTCTACGCTGATCTCCCAGACCTCCGCTTGCTCAGCATCGACCCGGAGCGCCTGGCGGCGGCGGCCATTCCCGTGCGGGAGGAGCCCTCCCCCCCCAGCGAGGAGCGCTTCCCCCACATTTATGGAGCGCTGCCGATCGAGGCCGTGCGTCTGGCGCAACGCTGGGAGCCACCAGCGGAGCCGCCCGCCCCATGACCACGGCCGCGACGGCGGAAACGCCTGATTTGCTGGCGATGGAGCGTGAGGCCGCCCAACGGGGCTGGATGTTGCGGCTGGCTGCCCCGCAGCGCCTCGGCGTGTGGAGCCTGCGGGCGGTGATCGCGCGGCCCCTGGGGCCGGGGCGAGCGGAACGCTTGGGCGAGCTCAAAGGCTGGGCCTTGCCTCGGGCCCGGGTGGTGCGGCTGGACACGCTGCGGGTGCAGGGCCAACAGACCGCTGGCGCGGCGCCCCTGCTGCTGGCGGCCGCCTGTGCTTGGGCCCTGGAGCGCACCTCCTGCCGCCGGGCCCGTTTTCTGGCGATTCACGACGACGAGCGCCAGCATCGACGGCTTGTGCGCTACTTCCGCAGTCTGGGCTTCACGCCCCTCCAGGAGCTGGGTTCAGCCCCCGGAGATTGGGGAGCCCGGTTGCTCTGGGGGGGGAGCGGCCTGCTGATGGAGGGCGATTGCGGGGAGACCATTCGTCGCTGCGCCCCTCGCTGGCGGGCCCCCTAGGGCCTGCACCGCACCGCCAACAATCCACAGGGACTGGCCGGGTTGGAGGGGCTCCCAGGTCTCATTGGTCGTCAGCGGCTCGGTGCTGACGATGGTGACCACATCGTTGGGCCCGGCCAGCGCGGAAAAATCCACGCTGATGTCGTCATCAGCCAGGCGGGCCTGGCGAAACGGAGCCTGGCGGGTGAGCACGTGGAGGCGCGTGCTGGCCGTGGCAAACAACCAGTGGCCATTGCTCAACAGACCATTGAAGGTGCCCCGGGTGGCCAGGGCGGCGGAGAGGCGCACAAGCTGGCTTTGCAGACTGGCCTCGTCCTCAGGCTCCACCCCCGCGCGATCGAGCTCCTGCAGGATCCAGCAAAAGGCGGCCTCACTATCTGTATCCCCCAGCGGTTGGTGGGGGCCGTCCAGGGACCAGTCGCCCGCCAGGTCGCCGTTATGAGCAAACACCCAGTCTTGGCCATGCCAGCGGCGGTGGAAGGGATGGCAGTTGCGCAGAGCCACGCTGCCGCGGGTGGCCTTGCGGATGTGGGCGAGCGAGCAGTGCGCCTTCAAGGGCAGGGTGGCCACGCGGGCGGCGGTGGGGGAGAAGGCCGCCGCCGCGTCCTCGCGGTACAGGTGCACCCCCTGGCCAGCGGCGTCGAAACTGGCCAGGCCCCAGCCATCGCCATGGTCGGCCGTGGCTCCGCCGCGGCGCCGCAGGCCATGGAAGGAGAAGCAGAGATCGGTGGGGGTGTTGGCGCTGAGGGCCAGGAGTTCGCACATGCCCCTATTGTCACTGGCCCTCACAATGGGGGCGACCGCATCATGGCCGGCTGATGACCCTTCGCACCAAGGTCTCCCTGGGGATGTTGCGGTTTGTGCCGGTGTCGATCGCGGTGGATCGCCTCGGGCTCGGGGCGGCAGCCGTTTTCGTCAGCTCCGCCCTGGCCATTCTTCCCCTGGCCGTGTGGCTGAGCACCGCCACCGAGGAGCTGGCCCTGGCGTTGGGCCCGTCGATCGGGGCCTTGCTCAATGCCCTGTTTGGCAACGCCACCGAGTTGATCATCGCCCTGACAGCCCTGCGGGCTGGCCTGGTGGAGATCGTCAAGGCGAGCATCACGGGTACGGTGGTGGCCAACCTGCTGCTGGCCCTGGGCTTGTCGATGCTGGTGGGGGGAGTGGGCCGCCAGGAGCAGCGTTTTCAGCCGGTGGTGGCGCGGGTGAATGGCACAGCCATGAGTTTGGCCGTGGTGGCCATCTTGATCCCCAGCCTGACGGGGATGGGCGATGGGGGCCATGGTCTGGGTACGCACCGATTTTCCACCTTTGTGGCCTGGGTGCTGCTGCTCGTCTATGGACTGACGCTGCTGTTCTCCCTGCGCACCCACAGCGGTCTCTACGCGGTGGCGGAGGCGGAGTTGGCAGAGGCGGAGGCGCCGCAGGAGTCCGCCCCCGTCCACAGACCACCACTGCTCCCCTGGCTTGGGGTGTTGCTGGCTGCCACGGCTGGAGTGGCCTACGACTCGGAGCTGTTTGTCGGGGTGGTGGAGGAGGTCACCGCCAATCTCGGCCTCAGTGCCCTCTTCACGGGGGTGGTGTTGCTGCCGCTGCTCGGTGGGGTGGCCGAATACCTGACGGCTGTGACCATGGCGCGTAAAAACAAGATGGATCTGGCCGTTTCCGTGGCCCTGGGCTCCACCCTGCTCGTGGCGTTGTTGGTGGTGCCGCTGTTGGTGTTGCTCGGCCCTGTGCTGGGGCATCCCCTGGACTTGAATTTCCAGTTGTATGAGTTGATGGCCATTGCCACCGCCGTGGTGGTGAGCAATCTGGTGAGCTTGGATGGCCGCTCCGACTGGCTGGAAGGGGTATTGCTATTGGCGGCTTACGTGATCTTGGCAGCTGGCTTCTACTTCCAGAGTCTCCCTTTGGTTCCTGTCTCCTGAGATGACGCCCCCCTTTCCGTTCCGCGAAACGTCGTCCTCCCGTGATGCCACCCCCTTGCGCGACGCTGCACGCGCTCGTGACGAGTCCTTGTCCCGTGAACCACCCCTGCAGTCCCAAGAGCGGTTGCCCCCGCACGAACCCCTGCCACCGTTGCCCCCCCCGTCCGTGACGGAGGAGACCCTGAGCGCCGATCCCTCTGGAGTGCCAGCGTTTCGGGCCAGCACCACCTGGAGTCGCCTCAACCGCTCCGCATCCCTGCAACTCCTCTGCGCCCTGCTCGTTTCCCTGGTGGTGAGCCTGGCGGGCTGGCGCCCCTTGATCCTGGCGGCAGGGGTGTTGCTACTGGTGTTGGCTCTGCTGCAACTGTTACCCCCCCTGTGGCGGCACTTGAGCAGCCGCCTGGAGGATGCCCCCACGGCGCGGATCCTGGCGGCGGTGGCTTTGGGGCTAGCCGCCATCACCATCCCCCTCGCCCTGGGTTGGCTGGATCCGTTGGCGCAGCTTTTCCACAGTGGCAACTGGGAGGCCATCGGCGCCATCGGCGAGGGGGTGGTGGGGGCGTTCGGCTCGATCCTGGTGGCAACCGTGGCCCTGCTGATCGCCTGGCGTCAGGTGCTGGTGGATCAGCGGCTCACCACCCAGCAAAACCGCATCACCCAGGCGCAAACGATCGATAGCTTCATCCAGGGCATCTCCGAGCTGATCAGCGATGAGGAGGGAATGCTGGAGGACTGGCCCTTGGAGCGCATGCTCGCCGAGGGGCGCCTGGCGGCGGTGTTTGGCTCGATCGACCGGGATGGCAAGGCGCGGGTGCTGCGTTTTCTCTCCCACGCCCGACTGCTCACCCCCCTCAAGCGCGACCAGCGCCTCGGCCGAGCGATCCTGGATGGCACAGGCAACTATGAGGAAGATCGGGCCACGGGGGTGCCGGTGATCCGTTTGCAGCAATTGCTGCAAGGGGTCGATCTCTCCGGCTGTGATCTGCGGGGGGTGGATTTCAACGGCGCCGATCTGCGGGGCGCGGATCTGTCGTTCAGTGATCTGACGGGTGTGAATCTGGCCGGCACTAATTTGGCCGGAGCCAACCTGGAGCGGGCCCGGCTGGAGGGCTGCCGTTTCTTCTACGGGCGCGCCCAGATCGCCTCCCCCCGCCAAGCCTCCAATCCGATGGATCTGACAACAGGCGCGGGCACCGGCGCCGTGGTGGAAAACAGCAACTTCTCGGGCGTACGGCTCCTTGATCCCCACACCCATCACTACCTGGCCGCTTGGAGCGGCCCCCGCTCCCGCGCCACCCTTCCCGGCGGCTGTCAAGGCATCCCCAGCCAGCTGGCGCAAGGGGGAGGCTCGTCCCGTCCCTGAGATCCGATGCTTGGACGACGGGCAGCTTCCCCCTCGCGTAGAGGGGTCCCTTGACCCGCTCGGAATGGGTCTCGGGCGGCTCTTGATTCCAAGGGCTGGCGGCCTTCAAGGTCGCATGGGAATATGCAGGAGCTGTGCTCTTGGGCGAGCGTCCCCTGGAGGGGTGGTCGAGTGGTTGATGGCTCCGGTCTTGAAAACCGGCGACCCGCAAGGGTCCGTGGGTTCGAATCCCACCCCCTCCGTCCACTGAGAAACCAGTCACCAACTGGGTTCTCAGCCAAAATCTCCAAGCCCTGGGAGGCCACCACTGGTTGGCCCACCAGTGTGCAGTCCCGCAAATGCGCTATGAATTCTTTGATGGGTGTCTCGCCCGGAGCCCTTGCTGAGGGAGGCATCTGGGCGCGCGGACCAGGCCAAAAATAACGCATGAACTTCCAGGACGGCACACTAGGCACGCCACTTAGGGAAGCTCTGGACAACCGGTCGCCACTGGAAGCTGTCCCTTGCGCCAACTGGGAGCTCCGCGCTCTCACAGATGCCGCTGAGGGGTTGCCCAGAGCCTCCTTAGGCAAAATGCGACCGGTTCAGCCACGATTAGGCAAATCGCCAGGCAACTCCGGTGCCTGCCTCCGACCCCTGGCTCAGCCGCCAGAACGAAGCCCTGAAGCTGCAACGAAGCCCTGCAGCTGCGGGGACTGGCTGTGAGCCTGGAACTCGCTGGGTCCCGCGTGCGTCTGCGGGCCTCGATGCCCCCCAAGCCAGCCGACCCTCCTGGCTCACCCTGGAGACAGCAGAGGATCTCGACCGGTCTGGAATACCCGGCTCACGCCAGCGAGGCCGTGGAGCTCGCCGAGACCCTGGGCCGCTCGCTGGAGCGCAGCCGCCTTGGCCTCGAGACTTTCGACTGGGCCCCCTGGGAGCTGATGGGAAGGCAGAGGCGCCAGGTCGCTGCAAGCGCCCGATCTGTTGATGCCATCTCTGGCTCCGCAGCGCTCAGCCCGACCCGGAAGTGATCGGAAGCCAGGGGACGACGGGGACAGCTGGGACAGCTGGGCCGTCAGCTCGGCGACCACCGATTCCATGGCTTTGACGTGCGGCTCCTCACCGATACGGCGTCCATGCCGGGTGGGTTCTCATCGGTGCTCCCCCTCCAGCAACGTCTTGCCGGCTCGATCTTCTCCGCACCCCAGAGCAGGAGGCAAAAATTATACACTCCGCGCATAGTTTTTGCCTCTGTCTTATACCTGATGGCCTTTGCCTCCCAGTCGCGACCGGAAGAAATGATGTGTTGGTCGGTTCACAGGGCCTGCCAGCCACTGGTCGGGCTTAGCCTCAGAGTGCTGCTGATTTGCTCTTGAACCTGGTTCTGCCTGGCACCCAAGTGGAGGCTCGCGGCCTGGCCTGGGAGGTGGTTCAGACCGAGCCAGCCGGCGAGCAGCAGCGCTATCGGTTGCGTTGTCTGCAGGGGGCTCTGCAGGGGGAGGAAGTGGACCTGCTCCATCCGTTCGAGGCGATCCGACCGATCACCACCGACTTCGACCCGCGCCGGGCGGGCCGGCTGCGCCAGTGGCAGTTGTTTCACGATGCCTTCCCGCTGGAGCAGTCGCTCGGCCCCTCGGCCTCGCTGGCAGTGCAACCCGGCCGCCTCGATATTGCGCCGTACCAGCTCGTACCGGTGATGCGCGCTCTGCGGATGAGCCGCCCACGGCTGCTACTGGCTGACGGCGTCGGCCTGGGAAAGACGATCGAGGCGGGGCTGGTGATGGCGGAGCTGATCGCCCGCCGCCGCGCCCACCGGATGCTGATCGTGTCGTCGGCTGGCCCGCTGCTCGAGCAGTGGCAGCGCGAGATGCGGGAACGCTTCGGCTTGCGCTTTGAGACGATCCGGAGCGCGGGGGAGCTGCAGGAACGCCGACGGGAGCTGGTGCTGGGGGCCAATCCCTTCGATCAGGTCTCCACCTGCCTCACCTCAGTGGATTTCGCCAAGCAGGAGAGGGTGCTGCAGGAGCTGGAGCGCACCGTCTGGGATCTGGTGATCCTCGATGAGGCGCACCATTGCGTGCGTCCGGGCAGCAGCGGCGACTGGGAGGACTCCAGGCGGCGGCGCCTGGCAGAGGTGCTGGCTTCGCGCTGCGACGGGTTGCTCCTGCTCACGGCGATCCCGCACGACGGGTTTGATCCCCACTTCGCCTCGCTGGTGGAGCTGCTCGATCCGAGCCTGGTGGATGGCCGCGGTGGGCTGAGGGCGGAGCGCTACCGCCAGCACGTGGTGCGGAGGCTCAAGAGCCACATCAAAGACCCCGAGAGCGGAGAACCGCTGTTCCGCACTCGCCAGGTGACCCCGCGGGCGGTCGTGTTCAACGCGGTGGAGCAACCGGAATTCACGGCCTTTCAGCAGGCGCTGCTGGCGGCGGTGGCGCCACGCCTGCGGCAGGCGGTGAGACAACGACGCTTCGGCGAGGTGCTGGCCTTTGTGTCCCTGCTCAAGCGCTCGGTGTCCACGGTGGCGGCCTGCCGCAACACGCTGGCCGTGATCCGCGACCGCTACCGCGAGCTGGTCAGCAACCGGATCAGCGACGCCGAATCGCGCAAACAACGCCTTCGCAGCCTGCGGGACTACCAGCAGCGTCTGGAGCGCTACGGCTCGCTTTCGTTTGAAGAGGAGCAGGACCGCGCTGCTCTTGAGGCGGAAGACATGGCAGCAGACCTCACCGAAACCGGCATGGAGGATATCGCCGGCCGGATCGAAGATCTGCTGCGCACCCAGCGGCGCGAACGCGACCGCGGCCGCCGCATCGCCACCACGGGGGAGGCGCTGGACGGGTTGGTGGAGATGGCGGAGGCTGCCCTCACGGAAGACCCCAAGCTGCGGCTGGCCCTGCGGGAGCTTCAGAGCATCCGCCAGGCCTCGCCGGGGGCCAATGTCCTCCTCTACACGGAATACACCGACAGCCAGGACGCCCTCGTGGCCTTCCTGGAGAACGCAGTGAGCCAGGGCGATCTAGACGGCGAGGTGCTGGCGGTGAGTGGCCGACCTGAACATGCCCAGGAGCGCAGCACGATCACGGAGCGCTTCAGCCATCAGGACGGCCTGGTGCTGGTGAGCACTGATGCCACCGCGGAAGGTCTGAACCTGCATGAACGCTGCCATCACCTGATCCACCTGGAGCTGCCCTACAACCCCAACCGACTGGAGCAGCGCAACGTCCGGATCGACCGCTACGGCCAACGCAGCGATCCGGACGTGCGTTACCTCTACCTGGCTGGCACCTTCGAGGAACGGCTACTGCTGCGGCTGGTGGCCAAATACGAGCGGCAGCGGGCGCGGCTCACCTTTGTGCCCAACACCCTCGGTGGCATCACCACAGAAGACGCCCAGACCGTGCGGCTCTTGGAAGGTCTGGGAGAGGAGGAGGAGACGCTCTTTGCGAGGCCGGGGCGAGAGATTCGTCAGCTGGAGGATGCGGCGGAGGAAGACACCGGCTCAGCCGCCTACCGCGATCTGCTTGCGGAGGTGGAACGCGCCATGGCGGGTTACGAAAAGGCCGCCAAGACCAGCAGCTGGCTGGGGGAGGTGGGCCTCAACGCCGAAGCGCGGTTGCTGGCAGAAGCCGAGCAAGCCCGATCGGAAGGCGAGCGACTGGGAGCGGTGGAGCTGATGGATTTCGTTTGCCAGGCGCTGGAAGCCGACGGCGGCACCATCACGGCTACGGCAGGGAGCCCCGGGGCTGGCGCCGATGTGGTGTTGCGACTGCCCACGACCTGGACCCACGGCCTGCGCGACATCCCCGGTTACGACGCTGAGAAGCGGGAGTTGCGTCTGACGAGCGATGCCAAACGCTGCCGTGATGAGGCCGGCCGGGATCTGGGCTACCTGGGCCGGGCCCATCCGATTGTGCGCAGAGCCCTGGATCGCGTGCGCAATCTGCGCTTTGGCGAGACGGACGCCTGGTTGGACCGGCGCGTCAACGCCATCGGGCTGGACATTCCTGCGCCTGCGCTCCTGTGCACCTTCCTTGGCGTGCTGGAGAGCGACCGGGGCCATGAACTGGAGCGGGTGCTCGCACTGCGCATCGATGCCACTGGATCCGGCGTCTATCAGGAAAGAAGTCCACTCGTGGCGCTGCCTTGAGCGCCTCTCACATCTTACTCGATTGGGGCGATTGATGCCTCAAAGCGAGCGTGAAAAATGTCATTGACATGAATGTTTGCATGGATATTGCATGGTCTCTATTAAAAGTTGCTGAGTTCAATGTGGCTAACCACTGCCTTGGCAATGCAGAAGGCTGTTGGATGTGCCTTCGCCGTGTCTTCTGGAAAGACTCAAAGGCTATTGGACTCATCGCCCGAGGATTGAGCGGCCGGC
>JBKDSV010000087.1:0-18766 GCA_046340795.1 Cyanobacteriota bacterium
ATACGACCTCTGGCAGTCCGAAGTCGTCCAATCCAAGCATCGAGAACTCCTGCTTGATTGAAGTGAAATCACCTTAGAAAGGGGGAGAACCATTGCTGGAACAAGTGTTTTGGTGGTCATCCCACCCCCTGAACAGATACCCACTGACGACCGGTTGTCCAGAGCTTCCCTACTGTTCCGTCCCGGAAGTTCATGCGTCGTCTTCGGCTTGGTCCGCGCGTCCAGACGCCTTCCTCAGAAAAGGGTTCCGGGCGAGGTACCCATCAAAGGATTCACAGCACATTTGCAGGACTGCACACTAGAACACGAGGGGAAAAGGGGCTTTTTTGATCGGTTCCGATGGAGTGTCTTCGCTGCAACAAACAAGGCTAGAAAGCGATCCGCTCTACTTCTAGAAAACGACGATCAATCAATTTCTTTTGAAAGGGCACCTCGAAAAATTCCGCCTCTCCCTTGCCTGCCGGAGTGAAATTCCTTCCCTTCACGGACCTCGCTGACCGGTCGCGGCAGGCCAAACGTGATTTTTCGAGGTGCCCGGAAAGGGAACGTGAATAGCGACACATTAGCTCCGAGCGGCCATGGTAGCCTAAGCGACATTACTTTAGACGCATTATGCGCATCCCGGCGAATCGACAAATCAGCACACAGAGACTCATCGACCTTTACCAAGACGTTGGTATTGACGTGAGCAGATTTTTTGCTGATATTGAGCGTCTTACCCTGGAAGAGCAGGTCACAGGCTTGCTTTGTTGGTCTCCGATAGTTGTGGGTGATTCAGATTTTTATGCGCAGCTTTCAACCAAGATCCCCCACTATTATCCGCACGATAAACCTGAGTTTAAGGTGGCTTTGGATTTGCTTCCACCCGGCAGCGAAGTTCTTGAAGTTGGTTGTGGCGAGGGACGCTTTGGCACGCTGCTTGCTTCAGACAAATGGCTGGGTGTAGATATCAATGAAAAAGCCATTCAGAAGGGGAAGACTAAAGGCTTGCGTTGTTGTGTGTGGAATTTTCTACAGGATGATATTGATGCGTTGCCACAACAGAAGTTTCCTTTTATCTGTTCCTTTCAGATGATTGAACACCTGCCTGATCCGGGTCGTTTGTTTACCTTTGCCTATCAACATCTCTCCCCTGATGGTCGCCTGATTGTGGGAGCTCCAGCGATGGATTCCCTTCTGGGGAAAAATCCCATGTCGATACTAAATCTCCCTCCTCACCATCAAACCTGGTGGACCGACAGGGCCTTACGCTTGTATCCAGAGCAATTCGGCTTCATCTGTGAAGACTTAATCCACGTTCCCCTTGACTTTGCCCACCATCGGGCCTACCTCAGCACTCTCCTCAGAGATTTGCTGGCGAAGCGTGTCAGCCACCTTCCTCCTTTTCTCTCTGGCTGGATTAATAATCTATCTTCAAAACCCATTGCCTTATTGACAAGACTTCTGATGAAAGAGGGGTCGATCGATCCAATTTTTGGTGCCCGTGGTCAGTCCGTTGTGGCCGTCTATCGGAAAGCCACGCCGGCAGCATTCCCGGTTTCTGCAGCAAACGGCGAGACGTGAAGCGCTTCGTCCCCTTTCTTGGCTTCGGCGACCGGGGCATCCACCTTCTTGGCCACCCCTATGCCTTGGCACGCACGGCCCTTCGCGCCAGCTTGAGTAGGTTGGCCCCTACCCTTCCCCCCGGGCCGATGCTGGATGTGGGTTGCGGCACCATGCCTTACCGTGCACTGTTTCCTCAAGCGGAGCCCTATGAAGGCCTGGAAATCAATCAAGCCCGTCAAGAAAAAAATAGCCGGGTGACCTATTTCTATGACGGCCAGACATTCCCGATCGGCGACAATCATTTTGCCGCCATCCTTTGTTCGGAAGTGCTGGAGCATTCCTTTGTCCCAGAACGTCTGCTGTCGGAATGCCATCGTGTGCTGCGTCCAGGTGGTGTTCTACTTCTCACCCTTCCCTTTCTCTGGCCCGAACATGAGCAGCCCTGGGATTCTCAGCGCTTCACCCATTTCGGCTTGCGACAACGGCTTGTGGCAGCGGGCTTTCAGGTGGAAACAATGCTGAAACTCAATCCAGGTCTGTCGGCTCTGCTGCAGCTGAGCATCGATTGGATCGAGTCCTTTGGCAGGCGTCTGCTGCTGCGGCTGCCTGCAGGATGGCCCCGCAAGGCTTTTCAGGGACTCTGGCGGCTGCTGTGGGCTGTGCCCTACACCATCATCAACGGGCTGGGTGCCCTCAGCCGATGGGCAGCCCATCGTCATCCAGACTGGAATGTCGCCCGTGAAACGCACACACCGGAGTGGTCACCAGAGCTGTATCTCACCAATGTTGTGCTGGCGGTGAAGGCCAATCCAGGGCAATGATCTTCCGATGACCGCCACCGTCTTCTGCACCCATTTTGACCGTCACTACCTCCCCCAAGGCTTGGCGCTGCTCGCCAGCATCGAGCGCCATGCTCCCGGGATGCGTCTCTGGGTGTTGGCCTTAGATTCACGCTGCCATCAACTGTTGTCTGCGCTGCACCATCCCTCGCTGCGCGTGCTGGCCTTGACGGAGGTGGAAACCCCCGAACTTCGGCAGGCTCGCGCCAATCGTGCCTGGAGTGAATACTGCTGGACCCTCAAGCCGTTCCTGCCCCAACTGGTTGGCGAGCGGGATGGGGAAGCAGATGTTGTCATTTACATCGATTCCGATTGCTGGCTGCCCGGCCCGGTCGGCCCCCTGCTGGAGCGCTTTGAGGCCTCTGCCGCCGCCTGCATGATCACCCCCCACGCCTTCAGCCGCCATCGCGACGCCACAGCCGTCGCGGGCATCTATTGCGCCCAGTTCATGCCCTTTCGCCAAAATGCCGATGGCCTGGCGATCCTGCGCTGGTGGCAGGAGCGGTGCCTGGAACGGTGCAGCGGCGTTCATGGCCAGGGCCCGTTGGGGGATCAGGGCTATCTGAACGACTGGCCCGAGCGGTTCGGCAAGCAGGTGTTCGTGCTCGATCAACCGGAACGCACCCTGGCTCCCTGGAACATCGAACGCTTCTGGGATCGACTAGACGCCAGTCCTTGCCTCTATCACTTTCAAGGCTTCCGGCTCTACCGCCTCGGAAACTGGCTGGTGATCCGGGCCTCTGCGGGCGTGCCCATCGGGCGTGGGGCTCTGACCTTGCTTCACCGGGCCTATTGGCGCGACATCCTGGCAATGCTGGAGTGCCTCCCCGCCCGCTCGCTGGCCCCCCGGCCGCTGCCTTCGCCGCTTCAAGATCCCCGCGGCCTGCTGCTGCTGCTGCCCCGCCTGCTCGTTCTCCATTGGGTGGTGTGGCTCCAGCCCCTGCCGCTGGCCCTGCGTGGCTGCGGCGCGCCCTGATGCAGGCTCAGCCTCGACGCTCCAGTCCATGAACCATCTGGAACACCAAAGACAAGACAATGGTGACGGGAGGCCTGCGGCCTCTCCTCCCCCGGGACAACAATGGAGCCGGGGCGCCCGCCTGCTCTTCAGCGCGGCAGGGGCGGCTTGCCTCAGCCTGATTCTGCGGCAATGGCAACGTGGCCTGCGCCTCGATTGGGACATCGATGCCTTCTTGATGATGGCCTGGCGCCACAGCCAGGGCGAATGGTTGTTCATCGACTACTACGATCCCAAATGGCCCCATGTGCCCTGGGCCTATCTGCCCGGCGCGCTCAGCGGCTCCCTGCTGGTGCATCTGCTGGTGAGCTGGCTGGCCATCCTGGCCACCGCCCTGGCGATCACGGGCTTCGGGCGAGCGGTGCAGCGACATCCACCAGCGGGTCTCTCCACGCCACTGGCGGCGGGGGTGCTCTACGGACTGCTGGCCCCCCTGCTTCCCGGCGGAGCGATCGGGCACCTGGAGATCTACGCCAATGCCTTGCTGGCCGGGGGGCTCTGGCTGGTCGTTGCCAGCTGGCAACGGGCAAGCCGTTGGGGGCCTCTGCTCGGCGGTCTGGCCATCGGCCTGGGGGTGGGCCTGCGGCCCAACCTGCTGATCCCGGTCCTGGCAACCAGTGGGGCCGTTCTGGCGCTGGTCCCGGGGGTGTGGCGCCACCGGAGGCGGCTGGGGACCGCCCTGGCCGGGGTCGCCATCGGCGTGCTCGGCCCCTTTCTGCCCTACCTGCTGCCGGCTGGCGGCTGGCGGGCCGCCTGGCTAGGGGGCGTCGCGGTGCTGCGGGACTGGAATCGCGCCATGTACCCGGAGCTGAGCGGGTGGGGCTTCGGGCAAGACCTGATCAGTCTCTACAACCCGAAGGTGTTCGGCGTGCCAGGGCTGGTTCTGGCCGGAGCGGGAGCGGGTCTGCTGCTCCTGGGGGGGCTCCGGCAAGGCCCGGCGGGCCGCAAGGTGCTGGTGCTATGGGGTGTCTGGCAGGCGGCTCTGTGGGCCTCCTATGCCCTGTCGCACATTCATCATCACTACGTGTTGATGGACCTCGCCGGCCTCTGCGCGGCCCTGGCAGCCCATCCCGCCGCCCGGCTGCGCGGCCTGCCCCTGGTCGGGCTGACAGGGCTGCTGGTCGCTGTGCTGCTCTACCCGCTCAAACCCCTCTCCGCCCAGGATCAACGCCGTGTGCGCGATGAAGCCAGGCTGGTGAGCTGGTTGAGCCGCCACTCTCCCGGGGGCTTCCAGTCACCGGAATGGATTGGGCCCCACTGGCGCCTCCACAACCCCCAGGCCACGAAAGCGGTGCATCCGGTCTGGAGCCTCCAGATCCTGGATTCCCCCTTGAATCAGGCCGCCAGCGTGGCGGCCCTCGGCCTGCAAAGCAGCTGGCCCGAACGCTGCGCCGAGTGGCTGGCCGCCAAGCCGGCCGTGCTCGTGGTGAGCCCTGGCACCGCCGCCCGCTGCCAGCTGGCCCAACGCCAGGATCTGCGGAACATCACCAACCAGGTGGGGCTTTCAGCAGGAGGTGCGTTCATGGTGTTCAGCCAGCCGTCACGTCCCAGTCGCTCCCTGCCGCCAGCCGAGCCCGGCGGCGCCGCTGACCGATGATGGCGCGGTGATCAACCAGCTGAAGCCCCTCTACCGCCGCTGTCGGGACCTCTGGCAGCGCCGCCAGCCGCCCACCCTCACCGCCCATGGCTTCCGTTTTGTGGGAAGTCAACGACGATTCCGACAGGCCCCGGAGGAGCGAGGCACGGCGCTCGCCCTGGCCAAGCTGGCGCCAGCCTTGGATCGCTTCCTCAACATCGGCGCCAATGCGGGCTATTTCTGCCTGCTGGCCGATCGACTCGGGCTGGACGTGATGGCCTTTGAGCCAGAACCCACCGCCTTCCGCCTGCTGCAGCGCAACCTGGCCCTCAATGACAGCCGTGTGCTGGCGATTCCCGCGGCGCTGGGACACCGCTGGCAGCGCCAGTCGTTCTTTGGCACCGGCACCGCCGGATCCCTGCTGCGGGGCCTGTCGGGCACCCCCGGCTGGGACCGCCAACGGGTCACCGTGATCCCCTTTGACCAGCTGGGCGTGCCTCTCTTCTCCCCGGCGCCCGTCACGCTCTGGCTGCTGGACTGTGAAGGGGCAGAACCCCTTGTGCTGGAAGGAGCCCGCCACAGTCTCGGGCACCTCAAGCCGCTGCTGATCCTGGAGTGGCAGCCGGGGCGCGATCCCCGGCTCTGGTCAGCCTGTGTCGACCTGCTGCTGGAGTTGGGCTTCAGCCATTTGCTGGCCTGTTCCAGCCTGCTGGGCGGAGAGCCCCTGTGGGACCAGCTGAGCCATGCCCGGATGGACGATCCACGCTTTCTGGACAACGTGCTCGTGTTCTCTCAGGCGCGCCATGGCGAACTTGTCGCTCGGCTGCGGGAGCCATGAGGGCCGGCGGATGACAGGGCTTGCCGACAACCCCGCGCTGCGGCGGTTGGGATTCACCCTCCTCGATCTCGGGCTGCAGCCCCAACGGTTGCTGGGGCTGCGCCATCTGCCCCGCTTTCTCGCCGAGGCCCGGCGCTTCCAGCAACTGCAGCGCCAGCGACCCTCTCTGCTCGACGCGGAGCTGCGCTGGGCGCCGATGCTCGGTGACCTGGGCAGCCCAGCGGGCAGCAGCCGCTCGCTCTATTTCCTGCAGGATCTGCTCTGCAGCGCCTTCGTCTTGCGCCAGCCAGTCGACTCCCATCTCGATATTGGCTCTCGCGTCGATGGCTTCGTCGCTCAGGTGGCGGCCAGCCGGCCGTTGGACGTGCTTGATGTGCGCCCCCTGCCTCTGGAGGCCTTCCCCCAGATCCGGTTTCGACAGGGCGACATCCTCCAACCCCCCGAGGAGCTGAGGGGCCGTTACGCCCTGGTGTCGTCCCTCCATGCCCTGGAGCACGTCGGACTGGGGCGTTACGGCGATCCCCTCGCCGCGGATGGCTTCGAGCGGGCCCTGCGCCAGGCGGCCCGCCTGGCGCAGCCCGGCGGACTGTTGTTGCTCAGTCTGCCGGTGGCTCGCCAGGAGCGGCATCGGGTGGAATTCAACAGTCAGCGGCTGTTCAGCCATCAAGGGCTTCTGCCCTTGCTGCGCCAGCTGCTGCCCGGCCATGGGCTGGAGTGGAGTTTTGTCATCGACGCCCGGCGCAACCCTGTGCTGGCCGGGAGGGATCCGGAGCCGGCCTTGCTGGCGATGCAGGGCATCGGGGTGTTTGGCGGCGCCTTTCGCGTGCCGCTTCCGTGACCCTCGCTCCTGCCCGGCTGAGCCTCTGCCTGGTGGTGCGCAACGCGGCCTCGGAGCTGCGCCGCACCCTGGCCTCCCTGGAGGCCCAGCGGAGTGGTCTTCAGGCTCTGCCGGCTGAAGTGGTGGTGGTGGATGGCGATTCCAACGATGGGTCCCGTGAGCTGGCCGAGCGTTGGGCGGTTCGATCCGGCCTGCGCGCCAGCTGCCATCAACAGGCCCCGCAAGGCATCTATCCCGCCATGAACCTGGCCTGGCGCCAGGCCACAGGGGACTGGCTGCTGTTCATCAATGCCGGTGATCTTCTGCTCAACGCCAGCGGCCTGGCCGGAATCCTCACGGCCGCTGACCGTGACGGGATCGACAGCCTGCAGTGCCGGGCCGCCATCTTTCCGCCGGGCTGCCGCTGGGCCTCAGCCAGCCGCCAAGGCCCGGCCTACTGCCACCAGTCGCTGCTCTATCGCCGCCACCTGCATCAGAGCCTCGGTCCCTATGACACCCGGCTCGGGCTCTGCGCCGATCTGCTGCTGATCCGCGCGCTCGAGCGGGGCCGCCACCGCCAGGTCCCCCACCTGTTGGCCGCCACCCAGGTGAGTCCGGCCAACGCCTCGCGAACGCCCTGGCGGGTGCGAGAGGATCTGCAACGGCTTCAACAGGAGTGCATTCCCCTCAAGCCCTGGCCCTCGCCTCGGCAAACCCTGCTGGTGCTGGGATTGGAGGAGCGACTCGGGATGAGCCTCACAGTTTGGCTCCGGGTGGCTTTCGCTCTCTTGCGCGGCTCCAGCCAGCTCATCCGCCTGCCCGATGCCCGCCTCTGAACCCCTGCTCCTGCTGCTTCAGGGGGGCCTGGGCAACCCGCTGGTTCAGGTGGTGCTGGCCCGCGCCCTGGCCGAACGGCACGGGCGGCGGCTGGAAGTGGATTCGGTGCTGCTGCGCTCCCGTTTGCGGCGCCTGCGGGGCGTCACCCCCCGGAGCCTCAGCCCGCTGCTCCGCCAGCTGCTGCCCGAGGCCCGCCCCACGCCCTGGCATCACCGCGCCGTCGCCCGCTTGGCGGCCCGCTGGCCCGGCCCGGGCAGCGAGGGCGTGCTCAACGACGCGGCTCTGGCCCAAGCGGCGGCCCAGGGGGATCTGTTGGAGCGGCTCAGCGCCATCCGCCTGCTGCGCACCCATGCCACCCATCCCGCCCTCTACGGGGAGCCCTTTCAGGCGGTTTGGCGCACCATCGCCGCCGCGCTTCAACCCCTGGCGGGGCCCGCCCCCCCCACCGTTGCCCTGCACGCGCGACGGGGGGACTATCTCCACCCCCGCAGCGGCTTCTTCCCCCTCCAACAGGGGTATTACCAGCGGGCTCTGGCCAGCTTGGAGGGGTCCTTGGGTCTGGCGGCCCGGGGAAGCAACGGCCATCTGCCGGTGTTGCACGTCTTCAGCGACGATCCGGCCTGGTGCCGCACCCACCTGGGCGCGGCCGGCTGGGAGCTGCGGATCGCGGCCGGCAGTCCGGAGGCTGACCTGGCTCGCCTGGCCGCCGCCCGGGCCCTGATTGTCAGCAACAGCAGCTTCTCCGCCGTGGCGGCCCAGCTGGCGCGGCTGCGGGATCCCGCCACCGTGGTCGTCGGCCCTGACCGCTGGCTGCTGGAGGAAGATGGCCGACTGGGTGATCTGCGCGGTCCCGACTGGTTGACGGTGAAGGCCTGAGTGATGAGCAGCGACGACACCAGAGTCAGCATCCTCTCCCCCTACCGCGACGCCGCGGCCTTTCTGCCGGGGTTGATCCGCTCGGTGCGGGCCCAAACCCATCCCCATTGGGAGCTGCTGCTGATCGATGACGGCTCCAGCGATCAGGGTGCCGCCCTGGTGGGGGAGGCCACGGCCCTGGATCCGCGGATCCGGGCCTTGCGGGCGCCGCCGCGGCCATCCGGGGGCCGGAGCGGGCCCTGGTGGCCCCGCAATGCGGGGCTGGCTCAGGCGACGGCGCCGTGGATCGCCTTCCTCGACGCCGACGATCTCTGGCACCCGCGCAAGCTGCAGCGCCAGATCGCCTTGCACGCCGCCACCGGCGCCGCCCTCAGCGTCACCGGCTAGGGACGCTTTTCCGACGGGGATTCCCGCCTGGCGGATTGGCGGCTTCCCCCCGCCGGCTTTGGCTATGCCACCTTGCGGCGGTTGAATGTGATCCCGATGCTCACCCTGCTGATGCGTCGGGAGCTGCTGGCGGATGGCTTCCAGCCCTGCCCGCACGAGGATTACCTCTGCTGGCTGGATCTGTTCCGCCGTCAGCCCCACCTGCGCGGCCAGACCGTGCCCGAGCTGCTGGCCTTCTACCGCCTGCACGGCGGCAACCTCACCGCCGCCCGCTGGTCAATGCCGCTGTGGACCTCTCGGGTGTATCGCTGTCATGGGGTCGGCCGCCCCGCCGCGACAGCCGGACTGCTGCCCTGGGGGCTGGGTCAGGCCCGGGCGGCCCTGCGCTCCAGGCGTCAGCCGTTGCGCCTCTCACTGGCGGACGCCACCGCCGCCGATCCCCCCCTGCCACTGCCTCCGGGCGAAGCTGCCCCCATAGAGTCGGGCGATCGGGTGTGACGGACCATGGGCCTGCGAGCTCCCTGGCTACGGCAGCGGCTGCTGATGCTGGGCTTGGCCTTGTTTGACGGTGTCTGTCTCGCCCTCACCTACAACATCACCCGTTGGCTGCGCCTGGAGGAAGAGACCTGGGTGGGATTGAACCGCGCCTTGGCGCTGTTGGTCGCCCTGTGGGTCAGCACCTCCTATCTCCTCGGCCGCTACTCGGAACCTGAACCGGAGGGCCGCGGTTCCTTGCCGCTCCGGCTGGCGATGACGGCCCTGGTGCCCCTGCTGATCCTGGCGGTGGTGCTCGGCCACAGCTGGGTGTTCCAGGTGGCGGACGCGCGCACACGCTTTCGTGGCTTTCTGGTGCCGATGCTGGGGATCACCGCCCTGCTGTCGGCCCTCGCGCAAATCATGCTCAGCAGCTGGCGCCGGGAGCGGCGCCGCTGGCTGCTGCTTGGGGAGCCAGATGAGCTGGCCCTGTTGAAGGCGGAGGTGGCCTGCCACCCGCCGCCGGTTCCGCCAGGGCTGCTCTGGCGAACGCCGGAGCAGTTCAATCGCGCGGACCTGGCCACACTGCCAGCGGTGGAGGGCATCGCCATCAGTGATCGCCTCAGCCTGCCAGAGAGCCTGCTGCAAACCCTCCTTCAGGAACGGGCGACGGGCACTGGCGTGACCAGCTTGGTGAATTGGTCGGAACGGCACCTGCAGCGGGTGCCTCCCGAACTGTTTTCCAACCGTTGGCTGCTCAATGCGGAGGGCTTTGGTCTCCAGCCCCACACCTGGACCTGGCGCCTGAAGCGCAGCCTCGACCTGGTGGGAGCGGGGGCGCTGGCGCTGCTCACCCTGCCGCTGATGCTGCTGGCGGCCGTCCTGATCTGGATCGGTGACCGGGGTCCCGTGCTCTACGGCCAAACGCGCACGGGCCTCTACGGCAAACCCTTCACGATCTGGAAACTGCGCACCATGCGCCGCGATGCCGAGGTGGCAGGAGCCCGCTGGGCCTCCCGCGGCGACGACCGCATCACGCCGGTGGGCCACTGGCTGCGTCGGCTGCGCATTGACGAGCTGCCGCAACTGCTGGCGGTGATCATGGGGGAGATGAGCCTCATCGGGCCGCGGCCGGAGCGGCCGGAGTTGGAGGGGGAGCTGGAGCGCCGCATCCCTCACTACCGAGTGCGCCATTGGATTCGGCCAGGGTTGAGCGGCTGGGCCCAGGTCTGCTTTCCCTACGGCGCCAGCGTGGCCGACTCGCGCATGAAGCTGAGCTACGACCTCTACTACCTGCGCAATGCCAATCTGCTGCTGGATCTGCTGATTCTGATCAAAACGATGCGCTTGCTGGCCGGTGCCCGCGGCGCCGTCCCGGTCGAGCCGGCGCCAGCCCCCAGCCCCCGTGACAGGCTCGGAGCCAGCCTTGAGGAACAACGCGCGCCCCTCTCCTCCGCCACGGATCCGCCTTGACCCCTCCCGCACCTCGGCGCCTGTCGCGCTGGCGGCGACTGGCGCCCCTGCTGCTGCTGGGGGGATCCACGCTGGTCTCCCTGGGCCTTGTGGAACTTGCCCTGCGGATGCTGGGGCCCGGCACCCCCCAGCTTTATCGAGCCGATGCCCTCACCGGCTACGGCCTGAGGCCTGGCGCCCGCGGTCGCTGGAGCCAGGAGGGCGGCAGCCTGGTGCGCATCAATCGCCAGGGGTTTCACGATCGCGACTGGACTACGGCTCCCCCACCCGGCACCCTGCGCATCGCCGTGATGGGCGACTCCTTCACGGAGGCACTCCAGGTGGAAGAGGAGTCGTCGTGGGTGCGGCGGTTGCCGGCGGCCCTGGCGGCCATCACCCCCTGCCCCCTGCTGCGCCCCTTCCCCGGCGGCGCGGAAACCCTCAACTTCGGCGTGGGGGGCTATGGCACCGGCCAGAGCTGGCTCACCTGGAGACGGGAGGCCCGACCCCTCCATCCCCGCCTGGTGCTGCACGCCATCTACTTCGAAAACGACCTGCGCGACAACCTGGAAGGGGGGAGCGCCACTGCGGCGGCCCCCACCTTCCACTGGCGCAACGGCGCCTTGGTGATCGACACCAGCTTTCTCCAGCGGACGGATCACCGCTTCCGGATGTCGCCCCTGGGCCAGGCGGCCTCCTGGGCACTCAACCACAGCCGGCTGTTGCAACTGTTCAAGGAGGCCCGCGACCGGCTGCGACCCGCCGCTGGCGCGGAATGCCCCGCCACTGGCTGCAGCGCCTTTCCTCTGGGCAGTGATGGCAGCCGGCTCTACGGCCCCGACGCGGGGGATCTGGAGGCGGGATGGCCTGTGCTGGACGCCATTCTCCAGCGCTGGAGCCGGGAGGCTCGGGAGGCGGGCAGCACCTTGGTGGTGACCAGCCTCACCACACCACCCCAACTCTGGCCAGACGCGGCGGAGCGCACCCGTCAGGCCCAGCGCCACCAGCTCGACTGGTTGCGGCCGGAGCGGCGGTTGGCAGGGCTGCTGGCGGCCCACAGCATTCCCTATTTTCCCCTCGCCCCGGCTCTCCAACGCCAAGCCGATGCCCGGCGCCTGGTGGCCCATGGCTTTGCCGGCCAAAGGCCTGGACCGGGCTACGGGCATTGGAACCGAGATGGTCACCGGGCCGCCGCCGCCGAGTTGGCGCGGCAGTTGTGCACCCTTCCGCCACCGTCGCTCTGAATGGCGCTCCCCCGCCTGCTGCCGCCCCCCCTGGCCTGGGCCCTGGCCGACACGGGACTGCTCAGCCTGCTCTGGCTGGGCCTCCATCTGCTGCGCTTTGGCCTGCTGCCGGCGATCAGCCGCGGGCCCCTGCTGGTGATTCCCCTGCTGGTGGCGCTCCAATGGTTGCTGGGCACCTACAGCGGCCTGGCCCGCCACACCCTCAGTTTCCAGGAGCAGGCCAACCGTTACCTGCTCGCCGCGGCCGGTGTGATCCTGACGATCGTGCTCGGCTATGCGATCACTGGTCTGAGCCTGGATGCCACGGTGGGACGGGGCTTTCTGCTGCCGGTATTGCTCAGTGGCGCTTTGAGCAGCGTGCTGTTGCGGCAGTTGGAGAACGGGCATCATCTCTGGCAGCCGCAGCAGCGGTGGCTGGTGCTGGCCAGCCGCCGCCAGCGCCAGGCGGTGGCGCAGGAGATGGAGCGCGGTGGCTGCGCGATACCGGCGGCGATCGAATGGCGCGACCCCCTGGGCACCGCTCCCCTGCCCCCGATGCTGGCCGACCTGCTCGGGTTGCAGGGCGTGGCCCTGGGAGTGGGCGACCCGATGCACGAAGCGGACCTGGACCTGCTGCTGCTCTGGCAACGGCGGGGCCTGCTGGTGCTCCCCCTCGACCACTGGTGCGAGCGCTATCTGCGCTCCTTGCCCACCGCCGTGCTGCCGGCCGATTGGCCTAGCCGCCTGGAGCGTTTCGGCCGACTGCGGCAAGGTCAGAACGCCCGTCTCAAACGGCTGCAGGATCTGCTGCTGGCGGGTCTGGCCCTGGCGTTGCTGACGCTGCCGCTGGCCCTGGCCCTGCTGCTCCTGCGGCTAGGGGGCCGGCGATGGACGCTGCGGCGGGACGGGCGGCTGGGTCTGGAGGGACATCCCTTCCCCCTGCTCTCCATCGCTGTGGCGCCCCAGCCGCCCCGGTGGTGGCGCCGCACCGGCCTGGAGAACCTGCCAGGACTGGTATGCGTGCTGCGGGGCGACATGGCGCTGGTGGGGCCGCGCGCCCTGGCGCCAGCCCGGGCGGAGGGGGCCCGGACGGTGGATCCGGCCTTCGCGATGCGGTTTTGGATCAAGCCCGGTCTGCTCCGCTGGCGGCCGGGACGCTCCCAATCCCTGCCCCGCCCCGAGGATCCCCTAGATGAGCTGGCGGAGGACCTCTGCTACATGGCGGGCTGGTCCCCCTGGCTCGACCTGCGCTGCCTGCTCCTGTGGCTGGGAGGCCGGCGATGACCAGGCTCCTCCGGGTTTCGGACCAGGCCAAGGGGACCTTCCGTGGCTGGATCACAGATCTTCCGAGCAGCGCGCACAACCCCGGGCCGCACGCCTTGGCGCATGGCCCGTGGATCAGCACCGAGCGGCGGATGCCATTGCCAGGGTCGCGGCGCTCCGCCCGCCGCGTCCTTTGCCGAGCCGCGGGGGTCGCCGCCCCGTGAACCCCATCGCGCCCCGCCGCCGCCTGGCGGTGCTGCTGACCCATCCGGTGCAGTATTTCAAGCCTGTGTTCACTGGGCTGGCCGCCGATGCCGCCATCGAGTCGCGGGTGTTCTTCGGCTGCGACCACGGCACCACCCGGAGCCTGGATCCAGATTTTGGCGTGGCCTTTGCCTGGGACAGCGCCCCGACCGAGGGCTTTCCGCACACGTTTTTGAGTCGGGAACCGCTGGAGAGCCTGAGCCGCGCCCGAAGCGGCCTGGCATTGGCCCGGCGGGCCAGCCGCTTGATCATGGCCTGGCGGCCGGACGCGGTGCTGATCTTCAGTTACTCCCCCCTGTTCATCACCGCCTCCAGCGTGTTCCTGGCCCGCCGCGGCTCGCGGCTGTGGCTGCGGGCGGAAACCAGCGATTCGGCCCTGGAGCGCTCTGCCTGGAAGGAGAGGCTGCGCAGCCTGGCTTTGCGGCGCTTCTACCGACAGTTTGACCATGTGTTCCCGATCGGCAGCCACTCCGAAGCCCATTACGAGCGGCTGGGGGTGGCGGCGGTGCGGCGCAGCACGGCCCTCTACGCGGTGGACAGGGAGTTCTTCGAGCGGCAGGTGGGGGTTTGGCAGCCGCGGCGGCAGGCATTGCGGGCGGAGCTCGGCCTCCCGCCAGAGGCTCTGGTGCTGCTCTTCGTGGGCAAGATCAGCCCGGTCAAGGACCCCCTGCTGATCCCCGCGGCTCTGGAACGGCTCCGCCAGGAGCCGGCCAGCGCAGACCTCTGGCAGCGGTTGCATCTGGTGGTGGTGGGAGACGGTCTCCTCCGGCCCGCCCTGGAGGCGGCCCTCCAGGGCGCCCTGCCGGGCCGCCATCACGCCATGGGCTTCCAGAACCAGCGGGAGCTGGGCCGCTTCTATGCCCTGGCGGATGTGTTGCTGCTGCCCTCCCGGGAGGGGGAGACCTGGGGGCTGGTGGTGAACGAGGCGCTGCAATTCGGTTGCGGGGTGATCTGCAGCGACCGGGTGGGCAGTGCCGCCGACCTGGTGGCGGGCCGGCCCTGGGGGCGTGTGCACGCCAGTGGAGATGCGGAAGGGCTGGCGGCGGCCATCGCCTCCCTGGCGAGTGCGCCTCCAGAGAGCCGCCGCCCTCCCCCGAGCGTCAACCTGCCCCATCCCCAAGATCTGGTGAGCGCGATCCAGCGCCAGCTGCGGACCCTCTGAACGGCCCAACCGGAGAAGCCCAGTTCCTCCGCCACCCTGCTTCCGACCCGGATGGCTCTCGAAAGAGCTCGGCAATGTGGCCGGGCCTTCTGCGCTGGTTTGCCTGGCATCGCGGAGCGTCGGGGGCTATCGGCTCCAGCGGACGGGTTCTTCAACCTGCCGCCCGGGCCGGCTGCGGCGCGGGGGAGCCGCCGGCCGGCCCGGATTTCAGCAGGGCGGCCAAGCGGCGCTGCTGCTGCTCCGGCGAGAACAAGCGGCTGGCGTGCTGGAAGGCCCGCTCGCCACAGAGGCGCACCTGTTCGGGATCCTCCTGGAGATGCTCCAGCAGATCCGCCAGGGCCTCCGCGCTGGGCGGCAGCAGCCAGCCGGTCTGGCGATCGAGGATCAGATCGGTCTGGCCGCCACGATCCGCCGCGATCGAGGCCCGGCCCGCCAGGGCCGCCTCCAGGTAGGTGATGCCGAAGCCCTCCCCCCGGGCACTGCCATCCGCCCGCAGCCCAAAGGCACTGGGCATCACCACCAGGCTGCAGTCGCGGTATTCCCGCCGCAGCGCCCCATCCTCCAGCGCCCCCAGCCAATCAATATGCGCCTGCAGGCCCAGCTCAACGGCGCGGGCCTGGAGCCGCGGACGATCCTCGCCTTCCCCCACCACCCGCCAGCGCAGGACAGCCGGCAACACACCCCGCTGACGCAAAAGGGACAGGGCCTCCAGGATCAGGTCGTGGCCCTTGTAGCGCTCCTGGCGAGCCATGCGCGCCACGGTGAGCAGGCGCAGCCCTGGCGGCGCTGGAGTGCGCTCTCCCTCGGCGGGATCGGCGCAGGGATGGATCACGTGAATCGGCGGGCTTGCCCCCAGCCGCTGCTGCACCTGATCGCGCGTGAAGCCACTGCTGGCGGCGAGGGCATCGCAAGCCCGCAGGTCGGGCGTCAGGGGCGGCAGGTTCGCGCCCCACACCTCAATGCCATGCAGCCAGCAAAGCAGCCGTTGCCCGGGCCGGCGCGCTCCCGGGAGGGACCCCAGGCGGCGGATGGGGCGCAGCAGCAGCGCATGCATGCTGAACACCACCTCACTGCGGGGCAACCACCAGGCCAACTGGAGCAGAAACCAGATCTGTCCCGCCAGCCGCCCCGCCTTGGAGGGGCCCAGCCGCCGGGTGGCCAGGATCCGGCAGGGATGGCCGTTCCGCCGCAGCCCTTCTCGCACCTGCAGACTCAGTCGCTCAATGCCCCCCCGGCGACGCACGTCGTAGGTGACCAGGAGGATCACAGGAGCAGGGCCTCGTAAGCCGCCAGGGAGCGCTCCAGCCCGAAGCGCTGCCGGTAGAGGTTGCGGGCGCGCTCGCCCATGGCCAAGGTGCGGGCGGGATCCCGCGCCAACTGCCGCAGCTGGTCGGCGAGTTCCGCCACCTCACCGGGCTCCACCACGAGGCCACAACCTTCCTTGCGCACGAGCTGGGCCAGATCGCAGCGGCGCTGCGCCACGAGCAGCACTCCCCGAGCGCTGGCGAGGATGCCGTAGAACTTGCTCGGAGCGACGGTGTCTTCCGCGCCGGGGATCAGGCCAATGGCGGCCAGGTCGCACACCCCCAGACTGAGGGGTAGCCGTTCCCGCGGCTGGTGGGGCTTGACAATCACCTGATCGAGAGCGAAGGCCTCCTGATAGGCCGTGATCTGCGCCTGCTTGGCGCCACCACCGATGAAGAGGAAACGGATCGGCTCCTCCTTGAGCAGGCGCGCCGCCTCCAGGAGCGTGAGCAACTCGTGCAGCCGACCGAAGTTACCGGAGTATTGAACGGTGAAGGCCTCGCTCACGCCCCATTCCAGGGCGAGGGGATTGCGGGACTTGGGCAGGTCGAGGGCCCGCTCCACTGCCCAGTTGTGGATCACCTGCAGGGGAAGGGGCTGGCGCAGGTCCTGCCGCCAACGGGTGGCCATCGCCTCGCTGAGCACCACGGTGGCCAGGCTGCGGCGACACACCCAGCCCATCAGCCCCTGCCAGACCGCCGTGATCGGCCCGCTGGCGGGCAACACGCCCGTGAGGGCGGCGGAACGGGGAAAGAGATCTTGGAAGAGAAACACATAGTCCATGCCCCGCAAGCGGCGCAGGAGCGGGCCCAGCACTCCCACAAACGGTGGATTGGAGACGATCAACAGTCGCTGCCCGCGACGTCCGCGCAGCAGACACCAAGCGAAGCCGCCGCAGACAAACAGCAGCCCGTGCAGCGCCTTGGCCATCACCCCCACCGGAGCTTGGCCCCGGTTTGAACGCAGGCCGAGCCGCACCACCGCCAACCCGGCCATTTCCTCACCACCAGCGGTGGCGGTGAGCACCCGACAGCGATGACCGCGGGCCACCAGCCCCCGGGCCAGGTCGGTGATGAGCTGGGCGGTGGCGCCGGTGCCAGGGGCGAAGTGCTCGCTGAGGATCAACAGCTCTCGAGCGGCTGGAGGGGTGGCGGGAGCGGCGGCGCTCAAAGGGGCAGACCCCGCCGCCGTCGCCGCAGTTCGATCACCTTCACCACGGTCATCAGGTCGTAGCACGCCATCAGGGAGGCAAAGAGAAGAGCCTGCCAGCCTTCCAGCCAGCCGCCCTGGACAACGTACTTCTGCAGGAAACGCAGCGGCGGCCGCAAGGGCCAGAGCCGGGCCGCCAGGGCCCGCTGGGGCAGGAAGCGTCGGGTGCCCAGGGCGGCCATCTCGCCCCGCTGGTGGTAGGCGACGATCGTTTCGGCATCCCAGCTGGCATAGCGGCGGTGCCGCTCCAGCCAGTCATCCAGCCCCTTGCTGAAAGCGTAGTGCTCGTAGGGCAGGGGGATGCGGCCCAGCCGAGCGCCGGCGGGGAAGCATTCCCAGACACCCCCCTCAAAGCGCAGCGCCCCGCGCCGCACCAGGCGCGGATGCCAGTTGGGATAGCCCTGGGTGCGCTTCAGCCAGCGGCCGAAAAACCAGTAGCGGGGGGTGAGCTCAAAGCCATCAGGGGCGGCGGGATCCGCCACCTGGCGCCGAATCTCTGCCGCCAGCTCGGGCCCCACCTCCTCATCGGCATCCAGAAAGAGCACCCAATCGCTGTGCAAGCCGGTCCCTTCCAGAGCCCAGTTGCGTTGCTCGCTGATCCGGAAGGGCGGCGGCTGGTGATGCTCCGCCACCCGCACCCCCAGTCCCCGGGCCAGCGCCACGGTGCCGTCCACGCTGCCGCTATCGAGCACCAGCCGCTCGTCACACCAACGCAGGGAGGCCAGGGCCCGGGCGAGATCCTGCTCCTCGTTGAGGGTAAGGACCACGCCAGCGATGGTGGGACTCATTGCGTCGGCGTGGCGAGAGGAAAGGGTTCAAGGCAGGCGGTGGACAGCCTGGGCCAGAACCAGAACCAGAGACACGGCCAGCGGCTCAGCGCGTGACAGGTGGAGGGCTGAGCCCGTGGGCCGGAGAGCAGGCGCAGGGCCAGGGATCTGGCTTGCGACAGCCTCGCAGTGAGGTGGGTGGAGCAGAAAAGCCGCATGCTCATTCGTCGTGTGGTCGACGATCAGCGCCTGGAGGGCCTGGTGGCGGCCGAGGGATTGGGAGAGCTGTACGGGGCACTGCGGTTGTTCACCAACCTGTACCAGCCGTCGTTCAAGCTGAAAGAGACCATTCGCGAGGGGGCCAAGCTCAAGTGGCGTCACCATCCTCTCCGCACGCCCATGCAACGGCTCTTTGCCCAGCCTGAGGTGGTCTGGCTTTTCTGGACAGGGCCCCTCGTTAACCTCTGAGGCGGGGCACCACCCCTGAAAAGGGCCCCCACCCATGACCAAACGCCGTACCCACAGTCCCGAGTTCAAGGCCAGGGTCACCATGGAAGCGATCAGCGGTCGCAAGACGATCCAGGAGATCGCGGCCGATCACGCCATTCACCCGATCCAGCAGGGCTGACCAAAAGTCCTGTGGAAGCTGGGGATCAGGGCGCCTGTCCATCGGCAGACCCGTCGTCATTTGTGCCCAGCCAGGACGGTCCGCGTTCTTCAGCTCCATTGGCGGGACCTCAACTTGACCTTGAGGCAGCACTGACGACCACCCTGAGCTCAGCGTCAGTCGCCAGTGTGAGCTGCTGGGACTGCCTCGATCGACGCTCTACTACCGGCCCACACAGGTGCGGCAATCAACGCTGCAGATCATGGCCAGGATCGATGCCAGCTACCTGGAGGATCCCTGTAGCGGCAGC